>NZ_JADCKU010000002.1:0-375176 GCF_014982165.1 Enterobacter cloacae complex sp. P24RS | reverse complement strand
GTGATTAATTTTATAATACCATCAACAACAGTTGATAATGATATGAATTTTCTGGATTCACTTGTCTCGTCAATATCTGAAGGAGCACCTAATTTTATTTTATCTTTCAATGGGATAGAGTATTTATTTAATCTTCTTGAAATATAGACAGCGAGTTTTTCAGGAGACCACTCTTTTCGTTCTTCTTCTTCAACTCTGAAGCCATATAAGTCATATGCAAGACTTTTATTAACATTTTTCTGATTAAAATTAATCGTTGCAAAAATATATGCCTGATACGGGGCTGGAAGATCAATAAATACAGAGCATAAAAGGTCCATGTTTTTACGCTCAGAATATTTAAAGCCGGATAGTCTATGTTGACCATCAATTATTGTAGCGACAACATTATCCTCTGAAGGAATAATTAAGAAATACTGTTCTCCATCTTTTTCTACCCTCCATCGTATATCGTAATCTTCAATTAAATTACCATCTCTATCGAAATTAGCTCCAAGAATTATAGAATTAGGAAAGGTTGATTCTATGCTGTCAATATATTGTCCTATTTGTTTGCTACGTTTTATATCTAAATCACGTTGATTGCCTTTCAATAAGGACAAAAAACCATCTTGGAGATCTTTGTTTTTATACTCAGCTCTAGAGCTAAACGCAACCTTTGATAATAAATCAGAGCTAATCGAAACTGCATAAAACGTTCCAATGGGTTGTTCAACCTTGATCGCCGGAAGTTTAATTTCCCTACTCATACATTCCCTCCGAGCATAGAATTAATGTTCTTAGAGTCATATCTTGAGGTATTAACATGATTTACTATCCAAATTAATATGGTGAAAAAAAGAGATAAATGAACCCAGCTAATTCCCCAAACTATCGCCACGCCATTTGTTAATACGCCCTTAACATACCCAATGCATAAAAAAACAAAGCCAACCAATACTATTACCTTGGTTGTTCCCGGTGAACGCCCATCATCGTTTTCAGCCATAAAAACTCTAGCTTCGAGAATAATGAATAAAGTAACAAGACCAAACGTTAAAACATTCATTGGATCAAAAACTGTGTTTGCGCCAGGCATATTCAAAAAGCATGGAAGCCATAACCCTAAACTTCCTAAAATGAAATATGCGATAAGCTCTCGCCAAAAAGAAAGTTCAGTAAAAGCATTTTTGAATCTACACCAAGTCGACTTAATGTAGTTATCATTTGCAATTACTGTATCAGTGTCATTGCTCAATTAAAGTACTCCATATCTGATATTCATACTAATTCCCAGAACGCTCGATCCCGCATCTTCTTAACCTGTTTATCTCCATCTACATACAGGCTATAATGCTTCTCAAGTTGTCTAATCTGCCCCATCAAAGACTCCTGTTCGCCTTTATCATCAATGTTGAATACGGCCTTGATATCAGCATTCTTGATCTCAGAAACTCGATGAATTACCCAAGTGAGAATATAAGAAGCATAATTATTCTCGCCTGTTTTAAAGTGAGTAATTTCTTGTGTTGATAGGATCGCCCCTACACCATATTCACGGCCTTCTTTAAGGATTTTACGCAAGCTAGCAAAATCCTGGCGCATAAAGTTATCGGCTTCATCAACCAGAATCATTTTGGTTAACTGGCGATAATCACCTCGCACCGTCGGTTTCCCACGCTTTTGCATCTGCGCATAAAAAAGATCCAGTGTCAGTGCAACTACCAGGTTTTGAATCTCTGATGGATAACCAGCGAGTTCGATAACTGTGACTCCATCAACCAGATCGTACAAACTGGTCATCTTCTCTGGATCCGTTTCAAAAATCTGGAAACCAGCCAGATTATAAAGTGCAGCATATAATGAATCTTCGTCGACCTTCTCTTGTGCAAGGTACTGCTGCCACACATCTTCAATAGTCGGTGCTACACGATTCCATGTTGATCGATCATGAGGCACTATTCCTGCTAAGTCATAGCACTCCATTATTAGCGTAACCAGCTTCATGCGTTGTTTTACGCCAAGGTTATACGCTTTGCCCATCGTTTCAGCGAATGCCATGGCCGTATGCCTTGGTAACATGGGCATATCACCAAATAACGATAACGGATTGTAAGGTAACAACGATAGCTGATATCTCTTAGCTCCCGTAGCTTCCAGAAACGCATCATCCACATAGTCGGATTTATAGTCGAAGATCAACAAGCCAATCGGTTTACCATCAACATTGCAGGACTGATTGCGCATCAGTTGCGTAACCAGCGATTTAGTAAACTGGGTTTTCCCGGTCCCCATCGTTCCGATAATGCCGGTATTGGTATTCATGAACTTAGCTGTGTTAGTTGGCTCCCAATACAACGGATTCTGGTGTACAGCATCATGACCAAACAAGACTTGTAATGGTGTATTGGTGACATTACTGGGGCTTAGTGCCGATGCTTTAGGTTGTGGAGGCTCCGGCGCTGAAATGGGTTGCGGTTCAGTTGTTGCCGCCTGTTCCGGGAGAGAGGAATCGACATCACACTCTGGTTTAAGCAAATATTTTTCCGGCACCCGATAGCGTTCAGCTAGTGGAGGTTGATCACCTTGTGCTGCAATTAACGATGGAAGCAATGAATAGGGGATTTCGATCTGTAGAATATTCTCTGCTGTTTCTTTATAGGAGAGATCAAAACAGGTTCCGCTGTCTATATGAGCTACCACAAAACCATCTGCATAATCAGCAAGCTCGCCTAATTGATAGTCGCCAGTGAGCCACCATTCGCGTCGCTCCAGGAGAGGGGATAGCTTGTCGTTATCCAGTACACCATACAGACGCAACTTTTCTACCTGCATTAATACCTGGCGGATAAAAAGTGCCCGGTATAGCTGTGATGCCAGAGTTTGTGGCCCAAGAATATCTTGTTGTAAATAGCGTTTTAGCTCGCGGGCCTGCTGGCCAG
This sequence comes from Enterobacter cloacae complex sp. P24RS, assembly GCF_014982165.1. NCBI lineage: Bacteria > Pseudomonadati > Pseudomonadota > Gammaproteobacteria > Enterobacterales > Enterobacteriaceae > Enterobacter > Enterobacter cloacae complex sp. P24RS. Next base: position 372,255 of record NZ_JADCKU010000002.1, on the reverse strand, counting down.
CATGGTTGTAATCAGGGCGAGCCCCTGTTTTAACTTCAAGTGGTAACAGATACAGGTTGTTATCTTTGAAGCCGACAAAGAGCACATCGTCAGAGATCGCTCCTTTCTGATAACCCTGTAAATGGCGGGATAAATCGCTTTCTTTCATTCTCAGCCCGACGTTGCCAGACACGCGGATCATCTCTGCTACTGACAATGGAACCCAACAAATATCTGACTGGTGCAACATAGACTGTACGAATTTGTATGCACCGATAATGCCGAGCTTCTCTTTGCGCTCCTTCTCATTTGAACGCAACATTTTCAACAGCCACTCGCCGTTAAAGGCGTTAAATTCAGCAAGTAGTTGCTGGCTATCAACGGTGGATTGCCCGGTTTGATTACCTGTCTGAAGCAGACGCAAGAACAATTCAACCTGTTTTGTGACAGTTACGGCGTCATAACCTGCGCAACTGGTGTACTGGTCAGAGTAATGAATTAGAACGACATCTTTTTGATTGGTAAAGAAATCGAGTGTTACCTTAGGGTCGATAATTGTGGTCCAGAGAGAACTATCATAAGAGCGATTCAGCAGTTGCTTAAAGTTACCGCTGACGGCAAGGCTGATCCCCTGGCCGTGATACTGACTGTTGCTTTGTCGCGCCGGTTGCCACAGACAACCCAACAAGTGGGCGAGACGTAGGGCGCAATAAGGTTCTGTATCGACATTTCGTAGACCAAATGCGGTAAAGTAGGCGTCACCCTGTGTTTCAGCCCCTTCACCCGCAATAAGACCATGACATAATACGCCACTGGCAGCATCCTCAATGCGAATCTGGCGGCAATCAACCGGTGCGATGTTGGTGAAAAACGCGAGATGGGCGTAAGCCAGTTGATCGCTTTCCGGTGGCAGGACAAATTTGCTGAATGTTAAGCGACTGCGAAGTAGATCGATCAACATATCGGCTTCAGAACGCCACGCACCGCTGTTCAGGCCAAGATCATTTTTAAGTTGTTCATAGCTACCACTTTCAGCAAAGCGATCAAAGGCATTGGGGAGCAGGTGTTCGTCATAGCAGTTTACGTGTATCGAAATTGCGTTATCTTTTTCCTGTTTAAAATAATCTACCAGCCCCAAAAAGAGCTCTCTAGCATCTCCCATATTAATAGCATTAATAACCAGTGCATTATTCCCAGCACTCTGGAACAACCGGGAATAGGCGTCTGTAAATTCGTTTAGCTTGTCTTTCACAAGACGCTTAACGTATTCGTGGCTCATCTGGCGCTGGGGAACAATATCTATCCAGAAGCGGTTTTCTGACATCGATTGTAACTGTGCGTATTCATGTTCGCTATGATACACAAACGGCATTAAGCCCGAGACGACCAGACGATCGAGAGTAATCTCTGGTAATGAAGCGAAGGAAGCTGATGTGGGGAATCCGGGCTCTGCGATGATAGTTTCAGCTAGCTGTAAATGATAAGCCATTACCAATGGGTGCAGAGGTGAGAGACGTTCATAATCGTCGCCGCGGCAAATTCCCACATGTAAGAGCCGTTTTTCTTGGGTCGTTAATGCTCTGCTCAGACTTATTTGCTGTAATGCCTGTTCAAAAGTAGCGATCATGTGACTAACTAATGCACGATATTCCGCTGACCATGACACCAGACTCGGCAGAGTATTTCGTCGTTGATAGTAAACGAACAATTGGTGGTACGCATTATGGAGGTCGGGGTAGCTTACCAGTAGCTCATCCAGAGCAAACTCATTACCATTGTTATCTATGCTGAGCAGATTACTCTCGATTAGAGTGTACTCTTGCATAAGCAACTGCTGGCGTACACCAACCACATTATGTTCGATATTATCCAGGATTACGCGACCTTTCATCTTATTCCAGGTTGCATTCCCTTCTTCTTTGAAGAGTTTATTGAAACGACTCTGATCAAAAAGTAGAGGCAGAGTTAATCCTTCCTCTGCTCCTGGCCCTTCGATGTTGAATAGTAAACGGGAGTCACCTGAAGTCAGTGTAAATTTGATCAGCTCACTTTGATTCGCCAGCGTTTCAAAATTAACGAGTGCATAATGGTGACAATCAATGTCATCACTTTCTTCATCAAGTAAACAAGTCTGGTCGCCGAGCTCCGCAATACGCAATTCGTTATCTTCCAATTGCAGAGTTAATTGGCCTTTACCTGGCTCAATACGGTAACAATGCAGGATCTCATTAAGCCAGAATTGCCCTTGTTCAACTAACAGCAGGCGAAATTTGTACTCTTCCGCCGAGTTATTGCGGTTGATAATTTCGAGACTAAAGAAACAGGGCCGACCATCGAAAGGTACAGATGCCAGAATCTTAGAGTTTCTCCCCCCAAGTCGGCTGGTACGCCAGAATCGTTCTTTCTGTAACTGACGATGATGAGCAATTTTTACCTGATTGTCCTGAAGGTCGCTACCCTGGAAGATAAACTCCAGCTCAACGTGTGACTGCCCCGGTAGAACCTGAACCAGGACACTGATATCTCGTTTACCTGCTTTACTGGTGCTTTTGGCTCTTTGCCAGACCTCACCGTTTTCAGCAGTAATGTTTTCCAACACCAGTTTCTGTTCACTGTTTTGTGCTTTTTCATTCAGGTAGACGGAGAAATCAAGTTCACGCCAATCGTCATTGTCAACGAAATGCTCCTGAATGAATTTTGCACTAAATTCAGTTAGTACATTCTCCAGTTGCCCGCTGTAGCGTTCAACACTGTCCTCTATCTGGCGATATAACTTTTGGTTTTCATTGAGCCGGGCGCGCAACTGCTTATCACTAAAATTCAGCAGGTTATTATCGTTGAATAACTTTAGCTCTGAGAAATCCAGATTGCCGTCGTCCAGCAGACGGTATAACGATGTAAATCCAAAAACCGTTGCGCCTTCATCCAATATTGTTGTCAACTGATCGCCCAGCAAACAGCGGGATACTTGAGAACGGGCGCTGTCCGTTGTGATTAACTTTTCGAGCTGGTGACGGAAGGTTTCTGGATGCCAGATAGCATCCGGTGCAGCGACATCTTTGGTACTATTGAGTAAGGTATCAAGCATGCTGTTGTGGATAATCAACAACGCTGTCTGGGCAAAAATGCCATTGCGGCCAGAAACCTGATCGCGTAAATGAGAAATATAGTTTTCTGTGAATGCAGGGGTAGTGGTGCCGTGCAGTACCGGAATAAGCTGGATATTATTACATTGGACGTAGGTAAGATATTGCCCCGGTGCAATTTCTAATTTATTTCCATTTGCTAAAGAGTCGAAAGCCTTCCAGAGCTTTAAGGCGTTATCCGGATCGGGAGATTTAAACTGGTAGCGCTCACCAGGCTGGATGATGCTGCTAACCCATTCAATGAAGGTTTCTGCCAGATAGGTTTCATACTGTTTTACGGACATATACGGCGTCTCCACTGTCACTCATTCTCTCCACATTTCCCATGCGTTCATAAAACGCAACCAGCATTTGTGTAGACTGGTTATCCAGATAAAATCCGCGTTGCTCAAAACCACGTAGCAGCTCATGCAGACGGAGTTTTTTGTTTTTACCCACGGTAAGGTTAGTTAGTAGCAGTAGTCGATCCTGGTTCAGTACCAGTACTTTCCCCGCTCGGCCACGAACCTGAATGAAGTCAGTGCAAATCTGGCTTTCCAGCTCGTTGATGTATTTGCGATTTACCGTTGCTCGCTCAGTTTTTTTACCCTGAAACTGTTCAACGGCAACAGATAATAGCTGCTTAAAAGCATCTTCTAGGTTGGTAGCACGATCGCGTTCAGGAAGATCTCGTTCCTCCTTACTAATGAACTTTTGTATATAATCATTGAGTTCATTCAGTACTCGATTCGATGTGTCTGAATAACCTAAACAATCTTGGTATACCTGCCAAAGAGGGCGTTTTTCCTCACCTTTTACTTGTAATACCTCTAATGCAGAGAGTACGGGGAACAATTTTTCACTTTGGCGAGCAAACCACTTATAGCCGAAGAGCTTTATTTTATCTCGTTCAGAGCTAGCCTTTTCAGTATCGAGTATAAAAAACAATGACTTACTCTGCGGCTCACCGTCTTGCCAATTGTCCAGATTGAGCGCCAGTTGTGCGCACCAACTAAAGGCATACAAACGTAGAGTATTGGTCAGTTCCTGCAAAAGATATTGTGGATGCTCTGCCAGAAACGCCAAATCAGACTGAAAGCACGTTACCAGATAGGGTAAATACGGTTGTTCTTTTGCAAATGGCCCCTCTCCCAGTCGGACTAATTTCTTATTGAGCTTATTCAGCATCTCTTTTTCAATAAAATTTAACTTATCTTGTATAGGGGTATTAAGGCTAAAATCTCTCATCAAATTGGCAAACAGTGTTCCAAGGCGTTTGTCGGCAGTCGAGCCTGCACTTATCTTTTCACCATCAAACTGAGCGTGGAACAGCAAGAACAGAGGGGAGACACGAAAAATATCCTGACTGGAAAAATACATCCGTTCCAGCACGGTCAAAAACGCGGGTTCATCGATCAATATTTGCAGATGAGTTTTACAATCCTCGCGAAACTGCTCGAGACTATAAGTATTGATTTTATACTTCACGGCATAGCTCAGTACTAGACCTGTGACGATTTGCCAGTCAATATTGTTATTCTTATTACGTATTGGAAGGTAACTATCAAGCTGGTTATTACCAACTTTTAACGTTTCTGCAATAGGATACATGATGTTATCCCTCCATGCCGCTGATAGTAATCATGTCGTCGTCCGCTGTTGCACTGTAAACTCGTTTTACACCGTCATAAAACTTGATTTCGCTACTGGACTTTGCCTTTTCCGCGATTAGTTCAACGATTTCATCCAGTAAGACAATCGCACTTTTATCATATTTATTAGGGCGATAGCCATTATTCAGTTTAGTCAATAGCTCAAATAAATTAAGACCGATACGAATCGGATCCAGCGGATCTTGTCCTACTTTTAAATAGATATCGAAACAAGTTGTATGGGCTGTATTTTTCTTGAGGATGGAATCCCAGTCCGGTTTCAGCGCAACAGGTGCTGTGATTTTAATCCCGCCAAATTCGCCTAAGAAGAACTCTTCTTTTTGTGTACTCAGTTCAGGTGCTTTACGGTTTGCATAGCGCTGAATACCAGCGATAAGCTCGAAAGAGTAAAAGCGGTTCAGTGCTCTTTTTTGTTCCGGATCTGCGGTATAGTTTTTATGCAGATGCCAAATCTCAGAATAACGCTCAAAGACAGCTTCTTTAAAGAAGATAGAGAATTTTTTGTGATAGTTATTCCCTAAAGATTCATGTTGTAGTAGCCAGAAAAGTCTAATTAAAGAAGCTGCATCACCTGGCTTAACACATTTACGATCAAACATAAGAGGTAATTGTGCAAGGGTAATTAGGAACTCATCCAGTTCGGGATCAACCAATCCAAGCTCATAGCGTAAAATAAATTGATCAATCTCGTATGTATGCAATCTGGCAGGATCAAAATCAGAAACCTTTTTAATTAGATCATTTTCTGCACCATTAAACAGATTATCAAATAGGTACCCTGGCCCTGTCAGCAGGTGATGTAAAAAATCCAATAAGGTTCGTGTGGTAACGAATTGATCTTTTATTAATCTGGCTTTAAATAGCTGTGTTATTAAAACATTCTGAACGCCGGGCATGCACAGTAGTTTAAAGTTAGCAACGGTTTTTAAATCATGTCCTATTGATTCATCACGTTGATAAATTGTGTAAAACAGGTTTTTGTCGCCATTCCCCGTTAAGTGATTCATTAATTTTTTGATAAAAGGGGAGAATTCCTGCTCTTCGTCAAACTCGAACTTTGGATAATGTTCGAAATCAAAGAATGTACAATGTTCATTGCGGTAAGGACGCTGACCTTCCTGTTGCGCTGACAAGAATGAATCAATGGCAGCGCGGATAGCCATATGGGACTCAGAACCTTCTCTTGCAAAGTTGGCGAGCATCCCGGTGTTGATACCGATGAGGAGCGGGTATGATTGTGCGTGATGATTTTCAAATAAATCATTCAGTGCATCAATGGCTGATTGTTGAGGCGCAAAGCTGTGCGTAGCATCCAGATGGAAACTAAACTTATGTTGATTTCGTGGATCTGACTTACAGCGGGTTAAAATTTCGGATTTCCCATCCCCGCTACTTCCGCATAGAAAAATGATCTCACCGGGAGTCGCTGTATCCAGATAACGCTGTAACTCTTCTTCGATTTCTTGTTTAACAAAGAGTTGTTCTTTTAGCTCATCGAACACATCCTTTTGCCGATGAGTTTCTGTGGTTACAGAAAACGAAGATGACTTCGCAAGTACACCTAACGCTTTACGTAATGTGATCGCGCTCATAACTTCATGTTCTCTAAAGTAAGAATTCGCCTATTTTATACGAGCTTTTCCTTGATCTCTATAGGACTTTTGCCTTCGAGTTAAGGATGCGTGTTTTCGTGTAACGAATGAAAGGGTTAAATAGTATTAGCTCAAGTAATGATGAAAAAGCTAATAATAACCAATTGAAATTATTTGCTTCTGGAAACAGTTAAACTGGCCCTTCCTGAAATCATCAACTCTTCATGTAAAAAATGTTTTTTTGGAATGTCTGGTGCTTTATTAGTAAATTAAAAAATCTTACTTGTGTAAAATTGCAACAAAGTGTGCACCCTACAAATACGGTTTCCTGGGAAGCTCTCGCGTACAAAGTAAAGGAATAGTGCTTGCAAAAAGTGAAGTATTTTTCCACAGCCCATAAACATCAACTTTTCCCTTAACACTATTTCCTGAATCCTCCTCGCAAATTCCAAATTTACCCCACCCAAAACCGCTGTATTTATATTCAGCCCTGTATAATGAGCAGCAGAAATTACGCCTAACGGCAAAGGAAGTATCAAAGAATATTTAACGAGGATTTCGCGATATGAAGGTGCTGCAACACCCCCATACCGCTAACCACAAACAACTATGAAGGAGTTGAAAATGGCTGCGTCGAATTTTAAGCCAGGGTTTACCGTTTGCAAAACAGAATCAGACGCTTTCACCGGCATGATTGAAAACCGCGAGCTGGTACGCAAAAACAGCGCCCGCCGCCTTCACGGCAACCCGCCTAACGCGGCGCCCGTCCATCCCCGCGCCGAAACGCCGCAGGACAGCGCCGCCTGCTGCGAACTCTATGCGCGCATAGACATGAAATATCTTCTCCTCGGCGGCGACTGGTTAAAACGCGCGGGTTTCATCAACGGCATGCCGGTAAAAATCCGCGCCATGAAAGACTGCATTGTGATTACGCCGCAGCATACAAGAGAATTATGGGGATGCCTGGAAGGTATGAGCGTGGTGAATATAAATAAGCAGAAAGTCGCGCAGTGGTTAAAAACATTTCCAGGCGCGTTAAATGACACCGGCGATATTCCGGTGATTAAGCGCAACGCCTGATAAATATCCCGGCCCTGAGCCGGGATTCTTTTTTATGCCGCCTTCAAAACACCGGCACCCCCAGCCCAACCTTCACCTCCCTCAACGTCTCCTGCGTCACCCCCTGCGCCCGTTCGGTCCCGCGCTTTAGCATCGCCATCAACTCGCCCCTGTCACGCATATACCTCGCCCTCCGCTCCCGCATCGGCGCAATCAGCGCCTGCAAACACCCCTCCAGCTCGTTCTTGCACGCCCGGTCGCCCAGCCCGCCCGCCTGATAGTGCGCCTTCATCGCCGCCACTTTGGCCTTGTCCGGATGAAACGCGTCGAGATACGTAAACACCACGTTCCCCTCAATCTGCCCCGGGTCGCTCACCTTCAGGTGGTTCGGGTCGGTGTACATGGCGCTGACCGCACGGTGAATCGTCTCTTCGCTGGCCGAAAGGTGCAGCGTGTTGCCCAGCGATTTGGACATCTTGGCGCTGCCGTCGATACCGGGCAGGCGGCTGGTGTCGCTCAGCATCGCCTTGCAGTGACGCAGCACCGGGGCGGGCAGCAGGCTGTTCATCTTGTGCACAATCTCGTTGGTCTGCTCAATCATCGGCAGCTGGTCGTCGCCGACGGGTACGCACTCGGCCTTAAATGCGGTGATGTCCGCCGCCTGGCTGATGGGATAGGCCATAAACCCGACCGGCAGCGAGCGAGCAAAGCCTTTCTGCGCAATCTCGTTTTTCACCGTCGGGTTACGCTCCACGCGGGCGACGGTGACGATGTTCATATACAGCATCGTCAGCTCGGCGAGGGCGGGCAGGGCGGATTCCAGGCAGATCGTGGTCAGGTTCGGGTCGATGCCGGCGGCGAGGTAGTCGGCCAGCACTTCGGGGATGTTGTCGCGAATTTTTTGCGGGTTGCTGCCGTTGTCGGTCAGCCCCTGGAGGTCGGCAATCAGCACAAACTGGTTGTGCGTGTGCTGGAGCGCCACGCGCTGTCGCAGCGATCCGACGAAGTGGCCGAGGTGCAGCGGGCCGGTTGGGCGGTCGCCGGTGAGGATGGTGGGTGCGTTCATAAAGACTCCTTAACGTTGCAATGCCGAAAGGGGTCTTCTGTGTGCGATAGCCGCCTTTCGGCGGCTATCTGAAAATGGGAAAACAACTCCGTGCCGCCTTTAAGAAGGCAGCCACCAGCGGTTTACGGTGAGGACGGCGTGGTTTATGTTCATCTCTTTACCGTATCACGTCCGGCGCGAAAAACAAAAGGGCACGTCATGCTGCAATCTCTCAACCACCTGACCCTCGCGGTCAGCGACCTGCAAAAAAGCGTCACCTTCTGGCACGGGCTGCTGGGCCTGACGCTGCACGCCCGCTGGAATACCGGGGCCTATCTCACCTGCGGCGATCTGTGGGTCTGCTTGTCGTACGACGAGGCGCGCAGGTACGTGCCGCCGCAGGAGAGCGACTACACCCATTACGCGTTTACCGTGGCGGAAGAGGATTTTGAACCGTTCTCGCAAAGGCTTGAGCAGGCGGGCGTCACCGTCTGGAAGCAGAACAAAAGCGAGGGGGCGTCGTTCTACTTTCTCGATCCGGACGGGCACAAGCTAGAGCTGCACGTGGGCAGCCTCGCCGCGCGGCTGGCGGCGTGTCGCGAGAAGCCCTACGCGGGCATGGTGTTTACCGCATCATCTCAACGTTAATGAAACACCGGCACAAAAATAGCTGTTCACGGTATTCACGTTACCGGATTTCTTTATTTTTAACGTAAGTAGGAAATAATTTTTACATTGCTGAAAATTATTATTGTAAAAATCTACATTAGCCGTTTTTATATATATTTAGTTCGTCAATAATTTAATTTGATTTATTGCAACGTGAGCGCGATTTAGCCAAAATACCCGCCCTTTTTCGGTTAAAAAGTACCCGTTATGATAAAGTTCATGAATGTTTTAGGCATACTTATCGCGTCATTAATGGCAACCAGCGCGTTTGCCGTTAACTGCCAGCGTGCGGCGACCCCTCTTGAGAACACGATTTGTAGCAGTGAGAATCTCAGCTGGCTTAATAACATTATGACAACTTACTATCGCGATATGCTGGTGCGCCGCGACGGACACGTTGTTCATCAGGAATATCTGGCATGGCAGACGTCACTCAAAAAGTGCACGTCAGAAAGCTGTATAGAGCATGCCTACTTCGCGGGAATCGGCAAGCTGGCCGAAGCCCCTCCGCACTTTCTCTGGCAGGGGCGCTGGTGGAATACCCAGGCGGCAAATATGAACGGCGGGGTGATTGAATTCAGTCACAACGCCGACTGGACGGTCAATGTTGATATTCGCATCTGGTCTGGGTTGAATAAAGAGACCTATACCGCCGAAGCGCGCAAGGTCGACGGCATGCTGCTCATCGACAATATGGCGGAAAGTAAACGCTGCAAGGTCTTGCTGATCCCCGAAAGCAGCGGTGCGCTTCAGGCTTTTAGCAGCGGCAAAAGAGGATGCAGTCTCTCCGTGCCCAACGGGGCCTTTATTGACGGTATTTACGCACGGTCAGAAAAGGACCCGCGCCCAAAAGCAACGCTGCTCTCGCTGCAAATCCTGCCCGATGCGAAAACGGAAGAACGATTCCGTGCGCTGGTGGGGGATGATTATCAGAAATTTATTCAGACGGCTAATGCGTATATATACCGCAAAGATATCGACAATATTGGCGCCACGGTCATTTCATCCTGGCTGCGCGGGGCGGCCAATACCCGCACCGCACTTATTATGTATAACGCCAGCCATATTTGGGCTGCCCGCATTGCTCCTGATGAAAAAGGCAAACTGACCTTCTATTACTACAGCACGCAGCATAATGACCTCAGCAAAATGCCGCGCACCATAGCGGAATGGCGCATGCGCTACATGGAACATTAAGCGTCACGTCCTGTTTCCAGGACGCGTGTTGAGCTTTACGCCAGCGTGCCAACGACGTTTAAATCCGCATCGTCAGGCACTTCATTGTAGGAAAGTACGTGTAGCCCTTTAGCGAACAGGCGGGCATAACGCGAGATCAGCGGCCGCAGCTGCGGCGTGACCAGCAGCAGCGGAGGCATATTTTTCGCTTTCATCTGCTCGTAGATCATTGGCATCGTATTTTGAAGCTGCGTCAGGATGTTGGGATCGACCGGGAAGTTATCCAGAGCAACTTTACCCGCCTGCTGGGCCTGGTTCAGTGCGCTGAGCAGCAGGTTTTCCAGCTGATTATCGATCGTATAAGCAGCCAGCTGAGGGCGATCGCCGTTGATGTTATGCACCAGCGCGCGGCGAAGCGCGTAGCGCACGTCGGCGGTAAGCAGCAGCGGATCTTTCGTGATGGCCGAGCTTTCCAGCAGCGTTGAGGCGATGGTCACAATGTCCTTCAGCGAAACCTGCTCAAGCAGAAGCTGGCGATAAACGCGCAGCAGCTGGCTATAGTTGAGCGCGGCGTTTAAGTCCTCGGCAAGCTTGGGAGCCTGCTGGGCCAGGCGCGCGTGCAGATGCGTGATGTCGTCATAGTTAAACAGCTCCGGTAAATATTCACGCGCGACCTTGTTGACGTGGGTGGCGACCACGCTTGAGCAATCCACGACCTGATACCCCAGATTGAGCGCCTTCGCCTTCTGGTCAGGATCGATCCAGACGATCGCCATACCGTAGGCCGGATCGGTGTCCAGCACGCCATCAATCTCACCGTACAGCTCGGTTCCGGGGATCGCCATCAGCTTTTCGGCCTGAACTTCAGCCACTGCCGTGCGTATGCCGTTGACGTGAATCGCATACTGCGAAGGTTTCAGCCGGAAGTTTTCGCGTATGCGGATCTCCGGCAGCAGCACCCCACACAGTTCGGAAATGACCTGCCTTACCCCCCTGACGCGCAGCGAAAGCGGGCTACCTCTGGACTCGTCAACCAGGGTGACAAGCTTGTAGCCGAGGCTCAGACCGATCGGCTCAACCAGCGGGATATTGTCCCACGTGATGGCCGTGGAGGTATCGGGGGCCAGCGCCTCGTTGATCGCCTCCATGTCCATTTCCGGTGCGGCGGGCTGAACCACCTTGCTCTGACGCCAGGCGGCAAACAGCAGCAGCGCGGTAAAGCTCAGGAAGGCAACGTGCGGCATGCCGGGCACAATCGCCAGAATAAACATCACAAACGCGGCGGTGTAGAGCACTTTCGGTTTCGAAAGAAGCTGCGTCTTGATCTCATCGCTGATGTCATTGCCTTCGCTGACGCGCGTCACGATGATGGCGGCGGAGGTGGCGAGCAGCAGGGACGGAATTTGGGCAACCAGGCCGTCACCAATGGTGAGCAGGACGTACTGACGGAAAGCGACGCTGGCCTCTAAATCGTATTTGAAGATACCGATGCAGATCCCGCCAATCACGTTAATGATCAGAACCATGATCCCGGCAATGGCATCGCCGCGGACGAATTTAGATGCCCCGTCCATCGCGCCGTAGAAGTCCGCCTCTTTGGCGACCTCCTGACGGCGGCTGCGGGCCTGCTGCTGGTTGATCAACCCGGCATTCAGGTCGGCATCAATCGCCATCTGTTTGCCGGGAAGGGCGTCCAGCGTAAAGCGAGCCGAGACTTCCGAGATACGCTCTGCACCCTTGGTCACGACGACGAAGTTGATGATCATCAGGATGATAAACACCACAAAACCCACGACGAAGTCGCCGCCGATGACCACCTGTCCGAAGGCTTCGATGACTTTACCCGCCGCGCCTTCCCCTTCATGCCCCTTAAGGAGAACCACGCGCGTGGAGGCCACGTTCAGCGTCAGGCGCATCAGGGTCGTGATCAGCAGCAGCGTTGGGAAGATGGCAAAATCCAGCGGGCGCTGCATATTGACCGAGGCCAGCAGCACGATGACCGCCAACACGATGTTAAACGTAAACAGAATATCCAGCATCAGCGGCGACAGCGGCAGGATCACCATCGCCAGAACGCAGAGAAGCAGGATAGGCACAGCAATCTGCCCCTTCCGGAGCATGCCGAACACGTTGGATAACTTACCGTTCGCCATGGTGTTTAAATACCTCTTGAGGAATGTCTATTTGCCTGTTCAGGCGGGGTTTTTGCTCAATGCGGCCTTCACGCCAGGACTTCAGCTGCATCACATAGGTCAGCACGTGCGCAATGGCGCGAAAGAGTTGAGCCGGTATCTGCTGGTTAACGCGGGTGGTGTAGTAAACCGCTCTCGCCAGCGGTGGAAACTCCACGACCTCAATGCGGTGGCTGGCACCGACTTCTCGTATCCAGAGCGCGACATCGTCAATCCCTTTTGCGACGATGTAGGGAGCTTCCGCCTGCTGCGGATCGTATTTCAGCGCTACCGCATAATGGGTCGGGTTGGTGATGATCACATCGGCGGTCGGTACGGTGCGGGTAATCTGCCCCATCGCCATCTGTCGCTGTAGCTGACGGATTCGGCCCTTGATCTGCGGGTTACCGTCGTTGTTTTTATGCTCTTCCTTCACTTCCTGCTTGGTCATGCGCATTTTTTTGGTATACATAAATTTGCTGAGCGGCACATCGAGCAGGGAGAAAAAGACAATAACAGCGATGAAATAGCTGACAACGTGATGGAAAATCGCAAATCCCCGGAGAATGGCCTCGTTCAGGTACAGGCGTTGCAGATTCAGCAGTGCCGCCATGTTATCGCCCACCATCATGTACAGCACCGCCAGTATCGCCGAACACTTCAGCAGCATTTTGCCCACTTCCGTATAGTGGCTGGCGGAAAACAGTCGCTTTGTACCGGCTATCGGGCTGATTTTTTTAAAATCGGGCTTTAATTTGGCAGGCGTAAACAGCCATCCCCCGGGGATCAGGCTGGCGATGATGCAGGCTACCGGGATAGGAACAAGCGTTGCGATAAAGCGCAGCATTACGCTCAGGTTAAGCATAAGAAACTGACTCAGTACGCCAGGGTTATCGATATCCCTCGCCATGTGTGCGGCGGCGGTAAACGACTCCCCGATAAGCTGGCGATAGTAAGGCAGGAATGTCGCCAAAATAATAAAGGAAGCGACAAGCCCCACCGCCATGGTGAGATCTTTTGAACGGGGAATATCCCCTTTCTCCCGCGCCTTTCGCAGTTTCCCGGGGGTGGGTTTTTCACTTTTATCGCCGCTGGAGGACACTATTGCACCCTTATGGCGTCAAGCTTCGCCAGTATGTCGTTAGTCATGTTGAGATAGTGGTCAGGAATGTTCGTGACCAGCATCGAGATGCACAGAAGCCCAAAAAGCATGCTGATTGGGAAACCGAGCGAGAACAGGTTTAACGTCGGTGAAATGCGGTTCAGCAGGCCAAACCCTCCCTGAACGATCAGCATGACAAAGGTTGTCGGGAGCGCAATCAGCACGGCGGCAGCGATAATCCATCCCAGGCCCTGGGCAACCAGCATCAGCGTCGGCTGGTTAATCGCCTGCCCGATGGGCCAGTAGGTGAACCCTTTGTACAGGATGGTGACCAGCAGAAGATGGCCGTCGGTGATGAAAAACAGCAGGGCGCAAAAGACGTAGATAATCTGTGAAATCACCGTTGTCGAGCTGCCGTTAACCGGATCGTTCATCATGGCCATCGCCAGCCCCATGTTCATGGAAAGCATATGCCCGGCCGTCTGTAGCGCGACAAAGACCAGATGCAGGATCGTCGCGAAGAGCATGCCCCACAGCAGCTGTTCGCCAATCAGTAACACCGAGCGCAGCGAGAGCAGTTCCGTGAGCACGACCCGCTCCGGCAGCATGGGGGCAATCACGATAGCCAGCGCCAGCGCGGTAACGATTTTTACGCGGCGCGAGAAGACGCGGTTGTCGAGAACCGGCGCGAACTGGATAAAGGCGAGGATACGGAAAAAAGGGAGCACCAGTGCCATTAGCGGCGCGATCAGCGCGTGAATATCAATAGCCATCGTGTTTTAACCAACCAGCGCGGCCGCTTGGGTGAAGAGCTGGACGGTAAAATCCACCAGCTGCGTCAATATCCATTTTCCGGCGAATACAAGCACGCCCAGCGTCACCACCAGTCGTGGCAAAAAGCTGAGCGTCTGCTCGTTGATCTGGGTCGTGGCCTGGAAAATGCTGACGCACAGGCCGATGAGCAGGCTGGGAACAATCGCAACGGCAGAGATCATCAGCACGAGGTGAAGGCCCGTCGCCATGATGTCGCCGGCGGTGTCCATATTCATCATGGCTATAATCCCCGCACGCTGGCGGTGAGCGTGCCGACGATCAGCGTCCAGCCGTCGCAAAGCACGAAGAGCATCAGCTTAAAGGGGAGTGAAACGATGAGAGGCGACAACATCATCATCCCCATTGCCATCAGAATACTGGCGACAATAAGATCGATCACCAGGAAAGGAATGTAGATCATGAAGCCAATCTGGAAGGCGGTTTTCAGCTCGCTCAGCAGATAAGCGGGCGTCACGATCGTCAAATCCTGTTCGCGAGCATCCCCCTCCACGCCCGCAATCGTCATGATCTGGGCCATGGCCTTTTCATTGGTTTGGGCAAGCATATACCGCTTCAGCGGTGCTTCAGCATTGACCAGCGCCTGCTTCAGGGTAATGCGATCGCTCTGAAAGGGTTCAACCGCATCGGTATAAATAGTGGTCCATACCGGTCTCATCACCAGCAGCGTTAGGGCCAGGGCGATACCGGTCAGGATTTTATTCGGCGGGCTGGATTGCAGGCCCAGCGCCTGGCGCAGAATGGCCAGCACGATAATAAAACGCGTAAAGCAGGTCATCATCAGGACCATAATCGGCAGCAGGCCGAGTAAGGTCATGAGGATCAGGATCTCAATCTTTACGTTGTAATCCTGGCCATCGCCGTTGGCTGCGGTGCTGAGCAGCGTGATATCGCCGTTCGCCGCCATCGCCTGCTGATTAAACAGCACGCCGAAAAGCAGCAGCGTCATGCCCCACAGAATAAGCTCGCGGTTCATCGGGTCAGCTCGCCCAGCTCTTTGGTGTTGAAATCGATGATCCGCAGGCCATACTTATCATTCAGTACGACCACCTCCGCCTTCCCAAACGGGATGCCGTTGACCTTGATGTCTAACGGCTCGCCGGCCATTTTGTCCAGCTCGATCACCGAGTCGCTGCTGATATTCATCAGTTCCGACAACGGAATATCCACGGAGGAGACCTCCAGCGTCAGGGTAACCGGGATACGGCTAAACAACGCCATACGGCGCATATCGGTCATCGACGCGTGTGAAGGCTCAGGCTGTAAATCGTTGCGGATAGTGCCTTCCGCCGGCGCGTCCTGCGGCATATCACTGAGGTTGAGATCGTCCAAATCCAGAGACTGGCTCAGCTCATGTTGCAAATCACTCATATTGTTTCTCGGGCGTCTTTTCATGGATGTCGCAGAAGAAAAGCTTGCCGTAATCTTCGGCTATTGTGGCTTCGAAAATCTGCTCTTTACCGATAAAAACGGGCATCGGTTCGTTGATGGTGATGGGGATAATATCCCCGGGTTTAATGTCGGCAATTTGCGCCACGGTGAGGTTCAGGCTGGCTAACCGACCGTTCAGCTTGATGGGTAAACTATCAAACAGGCGCTCCAGCTGAGCGGGACTCAACGAGTCCGTTTTTCGCTGCCGGTGTTCTTTTGATACGGGTGAGCGCAAATTTGCCAGCATCTGGTCAATGTGGTGGCTATCCAGCAGTATGCTGAAACTACCGTGCTTATACCCTTCCAGATTAAACGTAATACACCACGGCCACTGATTAATGACGGTGGAATAATCCACTTTAATCTCGAGATCTTCACCCAGCGTCTCTTTACAAATGATCAGCGACGTGAGCTCCTGACCCAGCTTGCTTTGTAAACGCTCTTCCGTTTTCGTTACCGGCATCGATTCATCTGGCTCAATATGCACACTGTCTTTATTAAGACCGTAGTAGTCGTGCAGGATATTTAGCAGCAGCAGGCGATCGATAACGAACCCGAGATTTCCATAGGGAGTGGAAAAAATCTGTGCATTTTTAAAATGACGGTCGACAGTAAATGTCATTGATTCCAGCGTGGCGTTTACCCGAAGTTTTTTCAGGAAGTAAATGCCAAGGCGTGCATCAAGGATGTCAAAGCTGTCGTTCATGGACTTAGGAAGTTTATGCCATGGACGACCAAGTTTGCTGATATCAAGTATTTCCAGCTCAGGAAGACTATCCTGCTGATGGATTCTGATGCGCTGGGTAGCAGGGTACATAATCATTCCGCTTTAATAACAATGCATGATGAAACCGTGGTGCGTTTTTACGACGCGCTGATGGGCTCTTCGACCATACGTAAAAATTTTTCTGAAAAAAAACGATTTCAGGTGGTTTTGTGTCGCTTTAGATAAATAGAGGATCACACACCGCAAGACACATTCACACGCTTTTTTTCAGAGTGAGAATTAGACATCTGTAGTCATTTTATTTCAAGACTATTCCGGTTATTAATCCATAATTAATTAGGATTAATTCAGTTTGATAACACCTATAACTCATTGTTTTGTATTGATTAATCCTTTAATACGCATTAAAAATAAGACAATTCTCAACGGAAACGTATACTAGGCAACACATTTTCAGGGAAGGTTTGCTTCCTGTGAAGAGTACGCAGATATTTGTTTTCTTTCATTGTTAATAGCTTATTAGTTTCTCCTTGTAGCGCAAGTGTGGAAAATAAGTTTGTTATCATTTTTTTAATAAATTTCTAACGTGCTGTTGGTTACATTGTTTTATTACTTGGGCTCAAAATATGAACATTATCATTGGGCGTGAAAACCGTAATGTAGATGGCGTTGTCGCTGTTTCACCTGCCAGCGTTGGCGTAATTTCATTGGCGCGGCGCGTTGCAAAATATAATGTTTCGGTATTGATTACCGGCGAAACAGGAACTGGAAAAGAGTGCATCGCCAAATATATCCATAAGCACGCTTGCGGTGACGATGCCCCCTACGTAGGTGTTAACTGCGCGGCAATTCCGGAAAGCATGCTGGAAGCCATTTTATTTGGCTATGAAAAGGGCGCTTTTACCGGGGCTGTCGCCAGCGTGGCGGGTAAATTCGAGCAGGCTAATGGCGGTACGCTGCTGCTGGATGAAATTGGCGATATGCCGCTCTCCTTGCAGGCGAAATTATTGCGCGTTTTGCAGGAGCAGGAGGTTGAGCGTCTGGGAAGCCATAAGCGTATCCCTCTGGATATTCGCCTGATTGCGTCCACTAATAAGGATTTGCAGCAGGAAATCGCCGAAGGTCGTTTCCGCCAGGATTTATTCTACCGTATTTCTGTTGTGCCTATTCATATCCAACCGCTGCGCGAGCGCAAGCAGGATATTTTGCCGCTGGTGCAGCGTTTTATTGATAAATATCGCGCTTTCCACAAGGGCAATATCCGCCTGAGCGAAGAGGCCCGTAAAGCACTCCTGGGCTATGACTGGCCGGGTAACGTCCGCGAACTGGAGAATGTGATTCAGCGGGGCATGATCCTGAGTAACGGGGAAGAGATAACCGCACAAGATTTTGGTCTTGAACCCCGCGTCCCGCTTCCTGAAACGCCAGCGGTCGATCTTATGCCTGCCTATCGCGAGCAGGAGAGCGGCAGCTCTGCCATTAAGGACGTTAAGCTTCACGGTCGTCTGGCGGAGTATCAATACATCATCGACCTGCTTAAACGCCATAAAGGCAACAAATCGAAAACGGCTGAGTTTTTAGGGATTACGCCGAGAGCGCTGCGCTACCGCCTTGCCTCGATGCGCGATGAAGGCATTGATATTGAATGCTATTCCTGAAGTTTGTAAGGAAAAATGATGGACAAGATAGGCGCTGTAGGTATGCAAACCACGCAGCAGATGTTGCTGAACCAGATGCGGCAAACGGCCAGACTGGCCTCTGCCGGTCAGATCAGCACGTTTCCAACCATTGCGCCGGCTCAAAACGCCTCTGCCGGTACGCATAGCGTCTCGTTTTCTCGCGTGCTGGATAACGCCATCAATCAGGTGGATGCATTACAGCACAGCGCGGGCGCAAAGCAGACCGCCATTGATATGGGTCAGAGCGACGACCTGGCTGGCGCGATGATTGAGAGCCAAAAAGCCAGCGTGGCCTTTTCGGCGATGATGCAGGTGCGCAACAAGCTTAACAGCGCGCTCGACGAAGTGATGAATACTCCGCTGTAAGGTTTGTACCGTGTTAAACAAAATCAAAGATCGTCTTTCCGCGCTCTCCCTGCCTGCCGGCCTGATGAGTACCCGACTGTGGGTGATTGCCGGGGGGGCGGCGTTAGCGATCGCTATTGTTGCCTCCCTGTGGAACCGCAACCAGGGCTATGTTGCGCTGTATGGCGCGCAGGAAAACATTCCTGTCTCACAGGTGGTTGAGGTGCTGGGGGGGGAAAATATTCCCTACCGTATCGACCCCAACAGCGGGCAGGTGCTGATCGCAGAGAGCAAACTTCCTCAGGCGCGTATGGCGCTGGCCGCTAAGGGTATCAGTGCGATCATGCCGGACGGCTATGAGCTCATGGACAAAGAGGAGATGCTGGGTAGCAGCCAGTTTGTCCAGAACGTGCGCTACAAGCGCAGCCTGGAAGGCGAGCTTGCAAAGAGCATTATGGCGCTCCAGCCGGTCGAGCATGCGCGCGTCCATCTTGGCCTAAGCGAATCCAGCTCGTTTGTCCTGACGAACAAACCCAACAGCAGCGCGTCGGTCATGGTTCAGCTGCGCTATGGCAAAACGCTTGATGAGCAGCAGGTTGCGTCGATCGTCCAGCTGGTATCTGGCTCGGTGCCCGGTATGGCACCGGGCAGCGTGCGCGTGGTCGATCAGGCGGGCAACCTGCTGTCGAGCGGCATTGAGGGCCAGGATGGCACCCTCGGCGAAAAGCGTCTTGCTAACGATGTGACGCAGCGTATTCGCGAAGATACCAGCAAAAATGTCTCCAGCCTGCTGACGTCGCTGGTGGGCAGCGACAATTTCCGCATTAGCGTTGCACCCACCGTCGATTTAAGCCGCGTAGAGGAGACGCAGGAGCGTCTGGGCAAAGAACCGAAGGTGAGCGACGAGCAGCTGAGCCAGGAGAACATCACCAATGAGATGGCGTTTGGTATCCCGGGGTCGCTGAGCAACCGTCCGGTTAACCAGAATCCTCAGGCTGCTGCGGCACAGGCCGCGGGCGGCGAGGCGACCGCTGGTAATACCGCGACCGCCAGCCCGTCCTCCGATCCGCGCAAGCTTTCCGCGCGCAGTCAGGAACAGCGTAAATACGTATTCGATCGCGATATTCGCCATATCCGCCATCCCGGTTACAAGCTGCAAAAGCTGAGCGTGGCCGTTGCGCTGAATAAATCAGCCCCGGCGCTGGCCGCCGCGACCCCGGAACAGCTGGCTTCGATCACCCGTCTGGTGGAGAGCGCGGCGGGCATCGACAAAACGCGTGGCGATGTGCTGACGCTGGATGTGCTGGCCTTCAACGTACAGAAACCGGTTGAAACCGAGGTGCTGGCGTGGTGGCAGGATCCTGATATGCAGTTCTGGGGACAAAACCTGGGGATTGGCCTGCTGGCATTGTTGACGCTGCTGTTCGGCGTGCGCCCACTCGTTAAGCGCCTGGGACGACGCGAACGCATTGAACACGAGGCCGATGTGCAGGAACTGCCTGTCGTTACAACGGAAACACCGCCGCAGGAAGATGAACTTTCTGTGCTGCCGAAAGCGGCATTCAATATCAATGACGACAAACTGCCGCCGCAGAGCTCCGGTCTGGAAACCAAAGTCGAGTATCTACAGGTTCTCGCCCAGAACGAAACGGAGCGTGTAGCGGAGGTTCTGAAACAATGGATTAACAGCAATGACCGAAGCAACGCGAAATCAAATGAATAGTTCTGCTGGCCGTAGCCCCCTTGAACAGGCCGCTATCCTGCTGATGAGCGTGGGCGAAGAGGCCGCAGCGCAGGTAATGCAGAAGTTTAACCGGGAAGAGGTGATGCTCCTGAGCGACACCATGGCGCGGCTCCACGATGTCAAAATGAGCCAGGTGCGGCAGGCCATGAATAATTTCTTCTCTGATTACAGTGAGCAGAGCGGGATTAACGGCGCCTCGCGTTCCTATCTGCGCAGCATTCTGGAGAAGGCGCTGGGCAGCGAGATCTCCCGCAGCGTGATCAACGGCATCTATGGCGAAGAGATCCGCTACCGCATGGCTCGCCTACAGTGGGTTGATACCCCACAGCTGGCGGCGCTGATCGAGCATGAGCATTTGCAGATGCAGGCGGTGTTTCTTGCCTTCCTGCCGCCGGACATCGCCGCGGGCGTGCTCGGCGTACTGCCGCGCGAGCGACAGGATGAAATTATCTACCGTATTGCCCGGCTGGACGACATCAACCGCGACGTGATTGATGAACTCGATCGCCTGATCGATCGCGGTATTGCCGTTCTCTCTGAACATGGTTCGAAGCTGAGAGGGATCAAGCACGCAGCGGATATCGTCAACCGCATTCCTGAGAATCAGCAGGAGCTGTTGGACCAGTTGCGTGAACGCGATGAGAGCGTCGTTGAAGAGCTTCAGGACGAAATGTACGAATTCTTTATCCTCAGCCGTCAGTCTCCGGTCACGCTACAGCGTCTGATAGACGAAGTGCCTATTGAAGACTGGGCCGTGGCGCTCAAGGGAACCGAGCAGGTCCTGCGCGAAGCGATCTTCAACGTTATGCCGAAGCGTCAGGTAACGCTGCTGCAAAGCACCGTTACGCGCCTTGGTCCGGTGCCGATCAGCCGCATTGAGCAGGTGCGTAAAGAGATCATGCAAACGCTGCGTCAGCTGGTGGATGAGGGTGAAATCCAGGTACAGCTCTTCGCAGAGCAAACGGTGGAATAAGCCATGTTTACAAAACGGCGTATTTCGCCGCAGCCCGTGTTTACCGCCCGGCCAACCGACGTAAAGCCGCGGCCGTATAAGTTCCCTCCGTTAAGAAAGGGAGTGAACGTGCCCGACGTGCCGGGAGCCGGCAACGAGCCGGTCTCACTGAACCCCGCTGAATATCAGCAGCGGCTTGAGGAGGGATTTCGGGAGGGAATGAACCAGGGCTTTGCGCAGGGCGTGGAAGAGGGTAAGCAGGCGGGATACCAGGAAGGCATGCGGCTTGGCTTTGAAGAGGGCATGACGAAAGGGCAGGCTGAAGGGGCGCTTCAGGCCCGCCAGCTGTTTCTTGAGGCGGCAACACCCTTCGAGCAGATGACCGCCAACGTTCAGCGCTTTCTGGACAATTACGAGCAGCGCCGTCGCGAAGAGCTGCTACAGCTGGTCGAAAAGGTCACCCGGCAGGTTATTCGCTGCGAGCTGTCGCTCCATCCAACCCAGCTTTTAGCGCTGGTTGAGGAGGCGTTGACCAGCCTGCCGCAGCCGCCCGAACAGATTCGTGTCCTGCTCAACGCTGAAGAGTTCCGCCGCATTAGCGAAGCGGAGCCCGAAAAAGCCCGTGAGTGGGGCCTGGCTGCGGACCCGGGGCTGGCGCTCGGGGAGTGCCGCGTAGTGACCGAGTCTACCGAGATGGACATTGGTTGCCAGCACCGTCTCGACCAGTGTGTTTCCGTATTAAAAGAAAAACTACTGCCAGAAGAGAGCCATGAGCAATCTTGATTTTGAACACGCGCTGCGCTCTATCGAACAGATTGATCTGGCACGCGTTGCGGGTCGTCTGGTACGGGTTAACGGTATCCTCCTCGAATGCGTGGGCTGCCGTCTGGCGATAGGCCAGCTCTGCCACGTGGAGAGCGTTGAGCTCGACATGATTGACGCTCAGGTTGTCGGTTTCGATCGGGACGTCACCTTCCTGATGCCCTTTAAGCAGCCGTCCGGGCTGATTGCTGGCGCGCGCGTTTTTCCTGCCGGAAAGAGCGAAGGCATCATGATTGGCGACGCGTGGTTGGGCAGGGTGGTGAACGGCCTCGGCGAACCGCTGGATGAAAAAGGCAGGCTCGGCGGGGATACATTACTGTCTTCCCAGCTTCCCCAGGTACACCCCCTTAAGCGCCAGCCGGTGGTGTCGCCGCTGGACGTGGGCGTGCGGGCCATCAACGGACTGCTGACCATCGGTAAAGGCCAGCGCGTCGGACTCATGGCGGGTAGCGGGGTGGGAAAAAGCGTTCTGCTGGGGATGATCACCCGTTATACGCAGGCCGAGGTGGTCGTGGTGGGCCTGATTGGCGAGCGTGGCCGCGAGGTGAAGGAGTTTATTGAAAATTCCCTCCAGGCCGAAGGATTGGCGAAATCGGTGATTGTTGCCGCGCCGGCGGATGAATCGCCGCTGATGCGCATTAAGGCGACCGAACTGTGCCACACCATTGCCAGTTACTACCGCGACAAAGGGAAAGACGTTCTGCTGCTGGTGGATTCCTTAACCCGCTACGCGATGGCGCAGCGCGAGATTGCGCTTTCGCTGGGTGAGCCCCCCGCAACCAAGGGTTACCCGCCTTCGGCGTTCAGCATGATCCCCCGGCTGGTGGAGAGCGCGGGTAACAGCGAGAGCACAGGATCGATGACGGCGATCTATACCGTGCTGGCGGAAGGGGACGATCAGCAGGATCCGATCGTCGACTGTGCCCGAGCGGTACTCGATGGTCACATCGTGTTATCACGCCACCTGGCGGAGGCGGGGCATTACCCGGCCATCGACATAGGCCAGTCAATCAGCCGCTGCATGAGCCAGGTGACGGCGCGCGAGCACCAGCTGGCCGCCCGCACCGTTAAGCAGCTTTACGCGGAATATCAAAATATCAAACCGCTGATCCCGCTGGGCGGCTATGTTGCCGGCGCCGATGCGCTGGCGGACAAAGCCGTTCGACTCTCTCCGGCCATCGTCGGCTTCCTACAGCAGGAGGTTCAGGATGCGGCATTGCTGGCGCCCACTATCAGCGATCTCTGTGCGCTGGCAAACGCAGGATAAGTAATGATGAGCAAACTTATTTCAACGCTAGAACAGCTGCATCTTATGCGCTCCCGCGCCGTCGATGATTTAAGCCTCAAGCTGGCTACGCAAAAACAGCTTTGCCAGCGGTTCGAGAAAAATATCGACTCGCTCTCTTCCCTCGCGTCCGGCATGGCGAATTCGAACCTCAACAGCCCGGTGATGATGAGTAACCAGTCGACGTATAAGCACGTTATCCAGCGGGTTATCGACTGGCAGAAGCAAGAGCATGCGTTGGCAAATCTGGAAGCGCAAAAGATGCAGGGGACGCTTGTGGCCGAAGCCAGGCGCGAGAAGAGCCTTGAGCTCGTGCTGGAGGCGAAACGCCGCGATCGCCAGCAGGAGCACAATCGCCGCGAACAAAAAATGACCGACTCTATTTCTGCTCAATGCTGGCTGCGCCAGCAGCAGATCACCACACGTCAACGATAAGTGTTATGAAGACTGTAAAACAGCCCGCCCACTCCTCTTTGATTAACGCGCTTATGGCGCGCAATAAGCGCACTCAGCCGTTGCCGACGCCGTTTGTGAGCGTTATTTGCCCAACCTATAACCGCCGCGAGTTTCTGCCCTACCTGCTCTATATCTGGCAGTATCAGGACTACCCTGCTGAAAAGCGCGAGCTGATCATTCTTGACGACTCGCCCGTCAGCAATGCCGATCTCGTGGAGATGATGGTCGATCCGGCTCAGGCTAACGTGCGCTATATTCACAGCCCCGAGCGGTTGGTGCTGGGTAACAAGCGTAACCGCCTCAACGACCTGGCGAAAGGGGAATACATCATCTGCTTTGATGATGATGACTATTATCCGCCAAATAAAATCTCTCATCAGGTTGCGGAGATGCAGGTAAATAAGGCCCTGTTCTCCGGCAGCGATCGGATTTACATCTGGTACAGCCATCTCGACAAAATCTATATGACCCACGGGTTTGGCCCGCGTCATGCGCTCAACGGTACCTTTGGCTACCACCGTAACTTCCTGAAAAAGCATCGCTACCTTGACGATGCCTCGTTGGCGGAAGAGGTGGGATTCCTGAAGGACTTTACCGCGCCGGTTCTTCAGATTGACCCAAAACAGGCGATCCTGTGCATCTCACATAGCAGTAATACGTACGATAAAGACTTTGTGCTCAGCTCCTCCACGCCGGTGGACCTGACGCTGGAGGACTTCGTCAGCGATCCCAACCTTCTGGCTCATTATCGTCGCCTGAGCACCGCGCCGCTCAACACCCAGGTGAACTGGAGCGCGTTTGAGAAAATTGCCGTGCTTTACGATCCCCTCGAGGAAGCCGAGCTGCCAGCCTGCTGCGAAAACCTGAAATCCCTGGGGATTAAAGAAGAACAGCTCTGGACCGTTGCCAACGCGCAGGGAAGCTCGCCCGAGGATAGCGAGCTGCAAACGCATTATCAGGTGATTGCAAAGGCGCAGCAGCAGGGCTGGAAAAATGTGCTGCTGCTTGATGCAAAGCTGCGCTTTGTCAGAAAAGAAAACGTGGTTACCAACATCAATAAGCTGCTCAACGGTTTGGATCAGATCAACTGGCAGATGCTGTTGCTGGGAGGGCGCTATGACAACTTCACTCCGACCCAGTCGCTGCAAGGGGTGGCCCGTATTTACAGTGCCGGCTGCGCCTGCGCTTACGCGGTAAATGCGAACTATTACACCATACTGCTGGATGCCTATGAACAGACCATAGCGCTGAAGGCGAGCCTGGACCGCTGCTGGAAGGTGCTGATGCGTTATGACGCAATATGGCTCGGCTTTAGCCCGAGCTTCGCCTTCCTACAGCACTGGACCGATCCACAAAACGGAAAGGTGATCGACTGCACCCACTGGTTTTTCCGTAAACAATCTTAAGACGCTATCGCTGGAAGAGAACAGACATGGAACTGATTGAACAATACCAACCCGAATTCGTATTGCGCTTTGACGCGCGTGAGACCCGCTGCGACTGTCCAACCTGTAAGGATGCCGATGACGCGTGGCCGCACAGCAGCGTGAAGTTTAAAAATCAGCAGCGCGATAGCCTGGATATTCGCTGCGAGACGGCGGCGCATGAAATGCTGCTGAGTCCTGACGCGTTTGTTCTGCACGAGGCAAAGATTGCCGCGAGCGCAGAAGAAACCTTGTCAGCCTGGAGCGAAACGTTAAATCAGCAGTGCATTAATCTGGCCATTCATCCGGCGCTGTCGCTCGAAGTAAGCCTGTATGGGATAGGCGTGCTCCTCAGCAAAGCGCAACATTATCGCGATAACGGCGAGCTTTCTCCGGCGCTGCTTGAAGAGATGGGCGCGCAGCTGAGCCTGTTAGCAGAGCAGGGTGTTCTGACCCAGCAGTTCACGATGCTGCCGCCGATTAATGAGCATCGCATTGCCACGTTAAAAGAGATGGGCACGATGCGCCTGGATCTGAATTTACCCATGGTGGATAAAATAGGCGTAGCGCTGAAGCTGAGCGAGCTGTCAGTAATGCAGCCAACCCGCTTGACCGACCGATTGCATGAGCTGGAAGCAGCCTGGGGGGAAGCGACGATCCTCCACGATAACCCATACATCATGCGCAATTTAATTATCTATTCACTCTATCATGACGTGTTTCCCGGCGTTGACTGCGCCAGTTACGGTCAGGCCTTTTTAGATCTGGCACGTCAGGTATTCCAGTTCAAGATGCTGTGTGCCTTCCGCGCAGAGCAGAAGGCACTGGCGCAGGAGGATATCGCGCCGCTTGTTAGCGCCCTGCGCGACTGGCACCTGAAGAATGCGGCAGGGGAAACACAAAATACCCCCGACTACAGCCTGTTGTATGGATTATCGCTTCTTTAGTGGCGCCTGCGCTGCCGTTTACGCGTAATACACCCGAACGGCACGAAACAAATAACAACATTAAAGGATACTCGCGAATGGGTAATATTGTACGTTTTCCGGTAAATACGTTGGTCTCTGATTATGGCGTCACCCATTTTATTGAGACGGGGTATGGTAAAGGGATCTCGTGTCGAGCCGCTATCGCCTATGGCTTTTCTAAAGCGCTATCGTGTGAAATCTATCCCGATCTGCACAGCCAGGCGATACAGAATGAGAAGATTTCCGTCGCGCTCTCCGACAGTACGGATTTTATCCAGTCCGACATCGTTAACCAGACGCTGGAACAGAACCGCTGTTTAATTTTCCTTGATGCCCATTACCCCGGCGCGGATTTTGGTTATGAGGACTATAAAACTGACAAATGGGACAAGGAGACGAAACTCCCCTTGCTCAATGAATTGCTCGCGCTACAGGGTAAGTGCAACAACAGCGTAGTTATTATTGACGATTATCGTATATATCTTAAGGAACGAGAGGTCTATCAGGGGCCGATTGGCGACATCGCGGAGAATGATTTTGAGAGCCGCGAGCTTTTCATCAAGCTCTTAAATGGTTTCAGCGCTACGCACGAAATACACTTATTGCCGCATGACACGGGATACGTCATTTTGTGGCCGAAAGCCTGGGGTGAAAATGTGCTTGTTCCTTATATTTTCCCGGGCGATCCGACCGCGACGTTCAGCGTAACGCCAGGCGTGCCGGGCACCACGTCGATGTCGATTAACCGCCGACTGCACGATTCACGCTTTTCGACTCGCTGGCTGGTTGGCTATGGGCTGGATATTGGCGGAGGCAACGACAGTATCGGTATTTATCAATCGCTTTTCCCGTCAATTAAAGCGGTTACGCTTTATGATATGCCACAGGGTGATGCGCAGTTCCTGTATAATGTGCCGGATAATGCTTTTGATTTCGTCTATTCTGCACACTGTCTGGAGCATATGGTTGATCCAACCATCGCGATAAATAACTGGTTCCGCGTTTTAAAGCCAAACGGCCATATGATCCTCACCATTCCTGACGAAGATATGTATGAGCAAGGCGTTTGGCCTTCAACCTATAACTTCGATCACAAACATACGTTTACGTTAGCGAAAAAGAAGAGCTGGTCACCCGTGTCGATTAATGTTCTGGACCTGCTCAATAAGTTAAATGGAACGTATGAAATTCAAAAGATTGAGCTGTTGAATCAGAGCTATTTAACAAATGTTCCGCGCATAGATCAGACCAGAACGCCGTTTGCAGAGAGTGGTATCGAAATTGTCATTAAAAAAATTGGCGACTAACACGTCGCGATAATTGTTTTATAAACGCCATGTGAAATGGCGTTTATAACAATGCGCGCACGCTTTGGTACTGAATGGAGTCGAATTTCTTGGTGAAGTTGAATATATATATTCAGGATGAAGATGCCTGGCATCTTTTCCCGATTATAGATTATGCAAAAAACGTCAGTCAGAATGATTATTACCTTTTCTTTTTGAAAAGAAAGTATCCTGGGTTACATAATGACAAAAATGTCATGGTATGTGATTTCCCGGCCGCCGTTACGGATGAGTGGTGTAATACTCTTTCTCAATTTGCCTGCAAAATCAACGCAGACGCTGTCACGATCCATGCGCCTGTCCACTGTGGTAAGTCGATCAACTTTCCGCTACTCCAGGCTTTCAGGCAGAAGGCGCACGCGTTCCGGCTCGCCTTCTGCCTCTATGAGACGCGCATCGTTGACGCCGTTTTTCGACAAGAGCTTAATAAACTCCTCTATGAAGGGCTGGACGTGCGCGGCTTTTCGCAGCAGTTAAAGCGTAAAGTTACGCATCAAAATGCTGAGTGGAGCCCAGTCTATAATTATCTGTTTAACGCTCTGGTAAACACAACCTATTACCTGTCTGATTTCCACCGGAATACGTATAAAAAGTTTTTTGCAGCGCCGCAGTTTCGTTACTGGAGCCAACTGCTTAACAGCATTAACGCTGATGCCGCCGCAGGCGCACTCAGGTTGCTGGGCGTGGATAATGTTATTCTTGATTCATTGCGTGAAATGAACGAAAAGAAAAAAACATTATTTTTCGTTAATGATGGTGAAACGCATCTCCTGGGGCAGGAAGGAAAGGGCGCCTGTTTACAACAGGAAATTGATGCCGATAGCGTTGATTATATCGTTATCCTGAATAGTAAAGGATCGATTCCGCTAAACGTAAGTGGCGCGAATGTCATTGCGCTGCATGATAATATCACTTTTGCATCTTTATTGTTGGCAGGCGTTGCGCCACGCAACGTTTACGGATTCCCGGTCTTTGAGCTTTTTCTCGCGCCGGCAAAAAGCATCCAAAAAATATTTTTCCATGAGCACGAGAATTTTTCAGAAAATGCAACGCTGGGCCGCTATCTTGCCCTAAATGGTTTTGCTAAAAAAACCTTCCGTTATGTTAAAGAAACTCAGAGAAAAATAGCTGGTAACTATTCTACAAAGCATATCTTTCTTTTGGCTGAGTCCATGGGGGATGTCCTGTTTGCTGCTGGAGCGCTCAACGCGCTTCGCGACAGGCTGGAAGGCCCATTTATCTGTATCGTGCCCAAAATTTATCACGATCTATTATCGCTCTGCCCCTGGGTGGATGAGCTCTGGGAACCTCAGTACTTTACTCAACAGCAGGCGGCAGACATTTATATTGCGCAGCAGCTGGGGCAATACCACTTACCAAGCCACGTAAAACATATTCTCGACAAAAAGCATCAGATTGATTCTTTTGTGGACGCCTTTGGGGGCGAGCCGGTCGACGATAGCAGGAAATCGATTGTCCTGTTGCTTGACGCGCTTGATAAGCGGCATGTTGACGCGTTTATGAACGACCACGGCTTAACGGGGGCGGATAAAATCGTTTTGGTTCACCCTAACGTAGGCGTGCCAAACCGAACCTGGCCACAGCAATACTGGGAAGCGCTTATCGCGCGTTTCGTCGACGACGGATGGTCCGTGGTGCTGATCGGCAGTAATACCAACTTTTACTCCCATAAAAAAGCGCTGGAGATTGAAAATGCTGCCGTGGTGAATGCCATCGATCGGTTTACGATACTGGAAACGGCCTATTTAATGACCCAGGCTACACTGCTTGTCGCCTGTGATTCCGGACCCGTGGCGTTAGCGGGGGCAACCGATATTGCTATTTGCGCCCTCTATTCGGTTGTGCCCGGAGAGTATCGTTTGCCCTGGCGTCACGGTGAGCAGGGCTGGAATTCACTGGCGGTGGATATCCCCTGTAGCTATTACCATTGCGCCAGCTCCTATCGTCTGGGCTCGAATGAGAAGTTTGATGAATGGTGCCCCAATAACAGGTCCTATGCCTGCATGAGTGGCTTCATGCCCGATGATTTTTATTCGCGCATCCAGCGCTTTATCGCGTCAGATAAGTTCTTCGATCGACGTGTCCAGAAGAAGACGGGCCCGGCGGAATAACGGGCGAATCTGTTCAGACGTGCGGCCCGATGCTAGTCGGGCCGTCTTGCCTGTTATTGATGATTACGCAGACTCGGGAACGTCTATCTCGAAGAGCGTTTCATTCAGACCATTGGTCGTCCCCCACAGCTGATGTGCAAAGGCACGCCCCGGTCCGAGATATCGTTGTCCGGTAAAATGTTGGGGTAAAAAGTAGTGGCTTGGCCAGTAGGTAATATTCGCGTATCCCAGTTCCCGGACGGTATCCGTCAGGAATTTCGGCCCCGTTACAATCCACGGCAAATCGTAAATGACGCTTTTTTTCTGCTCAAGCCGCATGATTAATTCAGCCATCAGTGCCGACCGTGGCTCTGATGCCACAAAGCAGTTCGCGATAAGGCCAGGACGGACGATCTCATTTTCCATGCTGGCGCAGACCTGGCTGTCAAAAAGCCAGTCCTCAAGGGGACGCAGGCATATCGAATCTGCATCCACCGCAAATCCGCCGTGATTAAAAAGAATTTCGTAACGCATAATATCTGCCGCCCCGCACATCCTGCCTGATTTAATCATCGCGTCGATATGCTTTTTATTAATCCATTTAGTCTGGCGTAGCGCGGCATTATTCCAGACTTTTACCGTCCATGAGGGATTGTTTTTTTTCCAGGTATCAATCATCTTTCGCGGCGTTTTGGTTTCGTCGCCGATCCAAACAACATGAATGATCTTAGGTATTCTCATAATGCTATTACCGAAAGCTTTTTGTAATAATGTTCAGTATGGTCCACGACACACCCCTCCGTGTCGGACATTCCCGGCGTGGGATGCCCTGCGACAGGGTACATACCGATCCATCGGTGCTGCTGCATTAACGGCAGCCATGTATTTTCAAGCGCATATTCATGGGGGCTGCCTCCCTTGAGCAAATATCCCGTCGCCGTGGCGAAGCAGGCACGCATGGTGTCACGATAATCGCGGTGAACGGCATAGGCACAGGCGGAGCCCGCGTCGACAGGCTTCACTATCCGGTCCGTGCTTTTAAGTGTGATGACCTTTCTGTAACGGGTGCTTAAGAGGGCGCAGTGCCAGTCAATCTTCTTCAGCGTTTGCAGGAACGCGTTGAGGCGCTCTTTTGCCTCAGCGGTGGTGTCGAAGATCATATTGTCTTCGAGAATAAGAACATTTCCCCACCCTTCTGAGATTGCCGTTTCAACCGCCGCCAGATGGGAGCGGGCGCGTCCAATTTGCCCGACAAGATGGCGGGTTGCCTCAACGCGGTGAATCAGATGGGGCGGAATACCGAGCGACCGAAGCTCTTTTTTGATCGTGTTTTTGCGATCGTGACGCTCTTTTAAGTTGATATAAATGACTTTGTCAAAAACTGACCAGTCGATATCCATGTGCAACGTTTCCTTAGAATCTAAACCAGTAAGAAAATGACAGCGTTTTTATACCTGCTGCCCTGTACTGAGCGATGAACATTCATCAGACGTTCTTGCGTAGCGGTTATCAGAACTATATTTGCTGATACAGCCAGTTTTCCGGTTCGCTGCTGTTCAGCAAATTTTGCAGAATATCGTGCTGCATGTTCATCAGGGTGCCGTTGTATTCATTGCGATGCTGGCAGTCTTCAACCTGTTTTTGAAGCGTCTGCCACAGGGCCGCGACGGGGGCCTGATGAGAGGAGGGCAGGCGGGCAATGAGGGTTTTCATGCCTTCGCCACTGGCAGTGATGCCGAGCTGTTCAAGAAGGCGTCGACGTTGTTGGCTATTGTGTGAAATTTGCTGGTATAGCGCCATAATTTGCGCGTTGACGCTATCCAGCGATGCAGCATTGCGGGCGATGATATGATGACGCTGCTCCATGAGCATTTCGCCTAGCGTCTGGTAGTGTTTTCTGTCTTCGGTCATACCCTGAATCAGGGCTTTAACGCGCTGTGCGGCGTTAGTCATAGTTACCTCTGGTAATACTTCTGCATAGCCGTCGCCAGCGAATCAACGTCAATACTGATTTTGCCGCTGCTGATGGCATCTTTCATTTCGGCGACGCGCGCCATGTCAACTT
Source organism: Enterobacter cloacae complex sp. P24RS (assembly GCF_014982165.1). Classification (NCBI taxonomy): domain Bacteria; kingdom Pseudomonadati; phylum Pseudomonadota; class Gammaproteobacteria; order Enterobacterales; family Enterobacteriaceae; genus Enterobacter; species Enterobacter cloacae complex sp. P24RS. The sequence continues at coordinate 340,478 of NZ_JADCKU010000002.1, read as the reverse complement.
CCGGCAGTGCGCTAAGCTGGGTCTGCGCTTCGCCAAGGACCGGGTCGATAGCGGCGCTGCGAACCACAGCTGAACCTTCCTGTGCCACGGTAGGCGTTTGTTCTGCGCTGCTGGCCTTATTAATCGCGGTGGCCAGGTTGAATTGTGTTGTTGAAATTTTCATCGCTTTGCCCTCATTTTCTTCTTTCGTTGTGGTTGCGCATGAATCTTGCTCTGCGGAAGCCTGATTTCCTCTGCCATTGCAGGAAATAAGCGGCCTGCGAAAGCGAAAACTTAAACGCGGCGGAAAGATTTTTATAGGGTGGAATCGTTAACCGTTTGCACAACGCCTCTCTCCGTCACAACGGCGGTCACGACCTTTCCGCTGCTCTGGTTTTTGACCTTAATGGTCTCGCCTTTACGTCCTTTCTTCATGGCCTCGCCAACCGTGCGCGCTTCCACGCCATTTTGTACCGCCACCATCATCACGCGCTGGCCGCGCTCGACGAGCAACGGCATGTCTAACTGATGTTTTGTGATGGGCTGGCGATCGCGGATGCGGCGTTTCACCGTCATGCCGACAACATCATCTACCTGCGTCAGATACTCCCCGCGGGTGCTGTTGATGTTGATTTTTTTTGTCGTGACGTCTTCCTCGCTGAGCACCTGATCTCGCTCAAGGGCGGTTTTAGCAATGATTACCGGCAGGTAGATATCCGGCTTCACCGTCACGGCGGTCTCCCACCCCTGACGATCGTTGCAGCTCACGTTGAGACGCAGACGGTAGAAGTCAGGGTTTTCACCGCCGTAATGGGATACCGCGAGTTTCTGACTGCATGAGCGATATTGCGATGCTTCGGCGGGAATAAAGATGTTCATCTTTGCCTGATAGTCGGGCCAGCGTTTCCGCCGGGCCTCCTGACGAATCAGCGATGCCGTATGGCTCTGAGCGGCTGCATAGATTTGCTTACGGGCGCTGAGGGGCGCCGTATCGTTAGCCGAGGCAGTTGAAAGGTCAGTGATAAGCAGCGGCAGTGCAGCGAATAAGCGGAAATGCCGCTTCATACTTTGGGTGAAAAATTCTTTAAATCTTATATAAATCATGGAATTGCAACCTTGGCACGATTATTGCTTTCATTGTTGTGCATCGTGCAGGTTTAGCATCAGAGGGAGTGAATTGTGAGTATAACTTTTGACAAAGCCCTGGGCGTTCATCCACAGGCTGTAGCGCTTCGACTTTCCCGAGCAGAGTTGCTATCAGCCAATCTGGCAAACGTCGATACCCCCAACTTCCAGGCTAAAGATATTGACTTTGCCGCAGAGATGCAACGGTCGCGGTCAAGTTTTTCCCTGCCGTCTTCGCCGCAGGAGATGTATCGCGTGCCGTATCAGCCCTCGTCAGACGGAAACACCGTGTCACTGAATGTCGAGCAGGCTGAATTTGCCAAAAACACGCAGGACTATCAGATGAGCCTGGCTTTTTTAAACATGAAATTCACGGGCCTGAAAAAGGCCATTGAAGGCAAGTAATCCAGAACAGGTAACGACGAAATATGTCTTTTTCGGATATCTATCGCGTTTCGGGGTCGGCGATGACGGCGCAAACAGTGCGTCTTAACACTATTGCCAGCAACCTCGCGAATGCGGAAACCGCCTCGGCTACGGAAGCCGACACCTATAAGGCAAGGCGCCCGGTCTTCGCAGCGGTTTATCAGAACGATGAATTAATGCGTGACAAGGCGCTAAGCGGAGCCCGCGTTCAGGTCATGGATGTCGTTGAAACCGGCAATGCGGTCCAGCGCTACGAGCCCAATAATCCCATGGCAAACACCGAAGGTTACGTCTACTACCCGGATGTCAACGTCGTGGAAGAGATGGCGGACATGATGTCTGCTTCGCGCGGATTCGAAACCAACGTTGAAGTTTTAAACAGCATCAAAAGTATGCAGCAAAGCCTGCTGCGGCTTGGAGAAGCGTAATCATGAATGTTGAAAGTACCTACAGCAGCAGCCAGGCCACCAGCTCCGCGCCAAATGTGGCCAGCAACAGCACCGTCTCAGGGATGTCGGGCATGTTTATGCAGCTGCTTGTGGCCCAGATTCAAAATCAGGATCCGCTCAACCCGACCGACGGAACGGAATACGTCAGCCAGCTTGCCCAGCTGACGCAGGTGCAGTCCATGGAGACGGTATCACAGCTGATGGCGAACAACGCCGTCTTGATGGATAACCTACAGACCCTGGCCACCGGCAATTTGGTGGGCCAGCACGTCATGGTGCAGACCAACACGATCGAGAGCGATGGTGAAACGGCGCTTAATGGACGCCTGACGCTGGAACATTCAGCCAACGTTGTGACGGTAATTGTGAAAGATGCTGCCGGCGTTGAGCAAAAAATCGAACTGGGCAAGCAGGAAGCCGGCCTCGTGGACTTCACTATCGATCCGCAGGAGCTTGGGCTGAGCGAAGGAAAATACACCCTGAGCGTGGTGACCGATACGGGGGAAGAAACCGTGCAGATCGAGGTGGGCGGCATCGTCAAAAATGTGCGTATCCCGCTTGACGGTAGCGCAACGGTGCTGAACGTCGGCGGTATGGGCGAGATTGCCTACAACAACATTAGCCAGTTTGGTAAGACTTCCACAGACGAAGCCTCAAAAGATAAAGCCTGAAGTGAATCAGGCCGTTAATTAAACAGGAACGATTATGAGTTTTAGTATTGCAACTTCTGGACTGAACGCGGTTACTGAGCAGCTTAATGCTATCTCAAATAATATTGCCAACTCCGGCACCGTAGGCTTTAAGTCGGGCCGCGCAGAGTTTTCCGCGCTGTATGCCGAAAGCCAGCCGCTGGGCGTTGGGGTAACAGCCGTCACGCAAAGCATTACCAAAGGAGGAAGCATCACTTCCACCGGTAGCGCGCTCGATCTCGCGATTAACGGTAACGGCTTTTTCATGGTCCAGGACAGCGCTGGAACGACCGCCTTCACCCGTGCCGGTTATTTTAATACCGACAGTAACGGAAACCTGGTGAACAACCAGGGAATGTATTTACAGGGGTATCCGGTTGATGCCAACGGCAAGCTACAGGTGGGCACGATAGGTAATCTGAATATCAGCAGCGGTTCGATTCCGGCAAAAGCGAGCGGCAGCATTGATTTTACGGCAAACATGGATGCACGCGCGGAGGTTCCGGCGACCACCCCGTTCGATCCGAAAAACAATACGACCTATAACAACTCTTATACCACTCAGGTCTATGATTCACTGGGCCGCGAACATACGTTGAACCAATATTTTGTCAAAACCGGCACCAATACCTGGGAAGTCCACTATTACATGGACGACGTGGCGGTAACCGACAGCAGCGGTGCTGCCGTCACGCAGGCCCTGACCTTCAACAGCCAGGGTGTGCTGACCTCTCCAACCAGCGCCGTTAAGCTGGATGCGGCTATCGCCGGCGCGGACGATATCAGCGTTTCGCTTAACTATTCTGGCTCGACTCAGTTTGGTTCCGATTTCTCCGTGAGCAAAAACAAAAGCGATGGCTATGCGTCGGGTGAGCGTACCGGGCAGGCGATCGACGAGGATGGCTGTGTCTATGCCACCTTCTCCAACGGCGAGCGCCTGCTTCAGGGGCAGCTTGTACTGGCCAACTTTACCAATCCGAACGGCCTTCAGTCGCAGGATGGTACCACCTGGGCTCAGACCGCCAGCTCCGGCGCGCCGCTGACCGGTGCACCGAGTACGGGACTGCTGGGCTCAATTGTCTCCGGGGCACTCGAATCCTCAAACGTCGACCTGACCTCTGAGCTGGTTGGGCTTATGACCGCGCAGCGCAATTACCAGGCGAACACGAAGGTCATCAGCACCAACGACACCATGATGAACTCGCTATTCCAGGCCGTGTAATTTATGGATCGCTTACTTTTTACCGCCGTGAGCGGGGCTTCGCGGAGCCTCAATCAGCAGCAGATCCACGCGAATAACCTGTCCAACGTGAATACGCAGGGATTCCGCAGCGATTTAGATAATGCGGTGGCGAAGCAGATTGCCGGGGAAGGGTACGCTTCCCGCTATCTGGCGCAGCCCACGCAGGGTGGCGTAGATATGTCACCCGGCGCGGTGCGTGAAACCGGGCGTGAGCTGGATATTGCCATCAAGGGCGATGGATTAATCGCGCTGCGGAGCGGCAACCGGGAAGTGTATACCCGCAATGGACAAATCAACGTGAACGCCGATGGCGAACTTTCCATCAACGGTCTGCCGCTGGAAGGCGACAATGGCCCGATTGTTCTACCGCCTTTCGCCTCACTGAGCATCAGCGAGGATGGCGTAATCAGCATCGTGCCGGAGGAGGCCGATATTGCGACGCCGTTAGACGTTGACCGCATCAAGCTGGTGAACATTCCCGCTGAGGCGCTGAGTAAAAACGACGCCGGTTTTCTTATCACCAACGCGACGGAAAATCCGCGCGATGAGGAGGTGACCGTTGCGGCCAGACACCTGGAGTCGTCCAACGTGTCGGCCATCAGCGAAATGGTCTCGAGCATTGCGCTAGGACGACAGTTTGAAGCGCAGATCAAAATGATGAAAGCGGCGGAAGATCTTGCTAACGCAGGTAACCGCCTGCTTCGCGTCTCTTAATGACTTCATGAAGGAATAAAGATGAATCCCGCTTTATGGATCAGTAAAACCGGGTTAGCGGCGCAGGACGCCAGAATGACCACCATCTCTAACAACCTGGCGAACGTGAACACCCCTGGCTTTAAACGCGAACGCGCCATGTTTGCCGATCTGTTTTACCAAAACCAGCGCACCCCGGGCGGCCAGCTGGACCAAAACAATATTGCCCCCACGGGCATCCAGTTCGGGACCGGCGTCAAAATCGTCGGCACTCAGAAAGAGTTTACCGTGGGAAGTATTCAGAACACGGGCCAGAAGCTGGACGTCGCGATCTCCGGTCAGGGCTTTTTCCAGGTAGAAACCGCCAATGGGGATATCGCCTACACGCGTGCGGGCAACCTGCAAAAAACGCCGGACGGCATTCTGACGAATGCTCAGGGGCTGCCGTTAATCCCGCAGATTGAAGTTCCTGAAAATGCCAGCGACATCCAGATTGCGAAGGACGGCACGATTACCGCAACGGTTGCGGGGGAAGATGAACCGGTCGAGCTCGGCCAGCTGACGCTGGTGAACTTTGTTAATCCAGCCGGACTGGAAGCGATTGGCGGCAACCTCTATCGCGAAACTGCCGCCAGCGGTGAGGCGGTTGAGGGGGTGCCGGGAGAGGATGCGCTCGGTCTACTGGAGCAGGGCTCGCTCGAAGGCTCAAACGTGCAGGTTGTAGAGGAAATGGTGGACATGATCACCGTCCAGCGTGCCTATGAAATGAACGCCAAAATGGTTTCTGCCGCAGACGACATGCTGAAGTTTGTCACCCAGTCCATGTAACGGCAGAGCAAGTAAAGTGAGAGAGATGAAAAAGCAGGTAGCAGTGGGTTTGCTGATGATGGCACTGTCGGGGTGTGAAAGCCCCGCGCTGCTGGTCCAGAAAGACGATGCGGCGTACGCGCCGCCGGAAGACTTTGCCATGCCTGATACCCGGGTACGCGGTGGAGGGGTATATAACAGCAACTATAACTGGTCGCTTATTCAGGACCGCCGCGCCTACCGCATCGGTGACATTCTGACCGTTAAGCTGGACGAGTCCACGCAGGCTAGCAAGCAGGCGCGTACCAATTACGGCAAGAAAAACGATGTCTCCCTCGGCATTCCGGAAGCGTTCGGCCATTCCGCCGATACGCTTTCCGGGACAGTAGACGGTGAGCGTAACTTTAACGGTAACGCGACGTCACAGCAGCAGAATAGTCTGCGGGGTGCCATCACCGTTGCGGTGTATAAGGTGCTGCCAAACGGGGTCCTCGCCGTGCGTGGCGAGAAGTGGTTAACCCTTAACCAGGGCGATGAGTATATCCGCGTTACCGGCCTGGTGCGCGCCGATGATATCGAACGCGATAACACCATTTCGTCGCAGCGTATTGCCAATGCGCGCATTTCCTACGCGGGACGCGGCGCGCTCAGCGATGCCAATGCGGCGGGCTGGCTGGTTCGCTTCTTTAATCATCCGCTGTTCCCAATTTGATGGAGGCCATGATGTTACAGCGCATTTTGGTACTTCTCTGTCTTATCTGTGGTGCCGCCGTCGCGCAGCCTCTGCGCGACGTGGTGGATATTCAGGGCGTGCGCGGAAACCAGCTGATCGGGTACAGCCTCGTGGTAGGGCTCGACGGCACGGGTGATAAAAACCAGGTGAAGTTTACCAGTCAGTCGGTAACCAACATGCTGCGTCAGTTCGGCGTACAGCTACCGACAAAGATCGATCCTAAAGTCAAAAACGTCGCGGCGGTGGCGATCAGCGCGACGCTGCCGCCGGGATATTCGCCCGGGCAGACCATCGACGTTACCGTTTCCTCTATTGGTGATGCGAAAAGCCTGCGCGGCGGTACGCTGTTGTTAACCCAGTTGCGCGGTGCTGACGGCGAAGTCTATGCGCTGGCGCAGGGGAACGTCGTGGTCGGCGGGGTTAAAGCCGAGGGAAATAGCGGCTCCAGCGTCACGATTAATACCCCGACCGTGGGTCGCGTACCAAACGGGGGGTCCGTAGAGCGAGAGATCCCCACCGACTTCCATCAGGAACCGATGGTGATGCTCAACCTTAAGCGCCCGAGTTTTAAAACCGCCAATGCCGTTGCGGTCGCCCTGAACAATGCGTTCGGGCCCGGAACCGCGACGGCGCAAAGTGCCACCAATGTGGCGGTACGCGCGCCGATGGGCGCCGGAGAGCGAGTCGCGTTTATGTCTTCCCTCGAAGATGTACAGATTAATGCGGGCAAACAGCGTCCGCGCGTTGTGTTCAATGCCCGTACCGGTACGGTGGTGATCGGCGATGGGGTTATCGTGCGTGCGGCGGCTGTGGCTCACGGCAACCTGACCGTAACCATTCGGGAATCGACGAATGTCAGTCAGCCAAATGCGTTCGGCCAGGGGCAGACGGTTGCGTCACCGCAAAGCGACGTGAGCGTGAATCGTGGCCACGGCCAGATGGTTACCGTTCCCGCCGGGACGAGCTTACGCAGCATCGTTAATACCCTCAACAGTCTGGGCGCAGCGCCGGATGATACGATGGCCATTCTCCAGGCGCTTCATGAAGCAGGTGCCCTGGAAGCAGAACTGGTGGTGATGTGATGTTAAGCGCAATCAACCGACAGCAGACTATTTTGCCCGGTGATTTTACCGGGCAGATGAAACCTCAAAACCTTGAACAGGCTGCCGAGCAATTCGAAGCCATTATGCTGCGTTCGATGCTCTCGCAGATGCGTAAGGCCTCGGACGTGCTGGGCGAAGATAATCCCTTCACCAGCAAACAGCAGCGGATGATGCGGGATTTTCATGACGACAGGCTTGCGGCAGAGCTGGCGTCAATGCGCAGTACCGGCATGACACAAATGATCGTTAACCAGCTCTCTCCGCAGACGGTTTCCCCGCTTAAGAATGCGGTCGACATGGCCGCTTTACAGGAGCAAACGCCAGCATTTAATACGCCCGTCACACAACCGACGCAGCGGGCAGGAGTAAGCCATGAGCATGATTAATATTGCCTTCAGCGGGTTGCAGGCTGCCCAGTTGGGCATGACCGTGACATCTAACAATACCGCTAACTATCTTACGCCCGGCTACAGTCGACAAGGGATTATGCAGAGCGCCATAGGCCCGATGGGACAGACGGGGCTTTCGGCGGGAAGCGGCGTCCAGGTGGACAGTATTCGTCGTATCTCCAACCAGTATCTGGTGAATCAGGTCTGGCAAACCAACAGTAAGGCCAATTTCTACAGCACGGGTAATCAGTACATTAGCGCGCTGGAGCAGGTATTGGGTACGGATTCGACCAGCCTGGGCAATGGCCTGGACGATCTCGTTAGCGCCCTGAGCGCCTTGACGCAGGAGCCGGAGTCGCAGGCGTTACGCCAGCAGCTGTTGAACCAGGCGAACAGCCTCGCGACCCGCTTCAACAGCGTGAATGACTTCATTAACAGCCAGAAAAGCTCCATCAATACCCAGCGCGATGCGGTCGTGCAGGAGATAAACACGCTCAGCAGCAGCATTGCGGATTATAACCAGAAAATCATTGAGATGGATTCTACTGGCGGTAACAGCAGCGTGCTGCGTGACCAGCGAGACGAACTGGTTAAGCAGCTCAGTTCCATGACGGACGTTAAGGTCACTGAAGATAGCGGCGGCTACACGGTTTCGTTGAGCAACGGTCAGCCGCTGGTCAGCGGGAAGACCGCCGGGCAGCTGAGCGCGGGGACTGACAGTCAGGGTAATCATACGCTGACCCTGACGTTTTCAAGCAGCGAGTTTTCCCTTGACCCGTCCACGGGCGGTCAGTTGGGTGCGCTTTATGAATACGAAGTCGGCACCCTGAAGCAGATGAACGATGCGGTGCTGGGGATGGCGGAGTCGCTGGCGGATCTGTTCAACAATCAGCTGGCTCAGGGTTACGATCTCAACGGCGATCCGGGTAAGCCCCTGTTTACCTTCGACCCGACCAATCCGGCGGGCATTCTGCAAGTCAACGATCTGGAGCCGGAAGAGTTGGCGCTTTCGGGCAAAGCGGATGAGCCGGGTAATGGCGATAACCTTAATGAACTCATCAAGCTGAAAAACCAAAAAACCACTATTCCGGGCCTGGGCAATATGAGCCTGAGCGAGGGAGCGGCGGCGATTATTTCGAGCATCGGTATCGCCAGTAAGCAGAACCAGACGGAAATGGAGGCGGCGGTTGCGGTCAATACCGAGGCGCAAACTCAGCGTGACAACGTCAGTGCGGTAAACCTCGATGAGGAAGCTATCAACCTTCAGATATATATGCAGGCCTATACCTCCAACATGAAAGTTATCTCCGCTGGAAATGAAATTTTCAACGATCTGTTGAGCATTTTTTAAACGCAATCAGGAGCACTAACCTATGCGTATAAGCAGTCTTTACCACTCTAACGCCATGCTGGCTCAGCTGGGAACAACGGGGGTTAAAGTGGGTAAGCTGATGGAACAGCTGGCCACGCAAAAACGCGTCAATGTTCCCTCTGACGATCCGGTCGCTGCCAGCCGTCTGGTACAGCTGAACCGGGAGCAATCCGCCATTAAACAGTATCAGAGCAACATCGCGAGCCTGAGCGGCGCACTCTCCGTGCAGGAGTCACACATTACGGCGCTCAGTAACGAAGTGCTGGCGATTGGCGACAGGCTTAAGCTGGCTAACAACAGTACACTCAGCCAGAAAGACATCGCCGGGTATGGCATCGAGCTGGAGTCCATGCTCGATTCGCTGGTGGCCACGTTAAACAGCAAAAATGAGAGTGGAAGCTATCTCTTTTCCGGGACGAAGACCGATCAGCAAGCAGTGACCTGGGACGAAACGCTGGGCGAGTATGTGTATGGAGGAAACGACGGCACGCGGGAAACGCAGGTTGCTAACGGCGTAAGCATCACTGAAAACACAAACGTTGCTGGTGCATTCTCCAGCAGCGGTAACGACCTTGAGATGCTTAACAATCTGAAAGCGCTGAGCCAAAAGATGCAGGATCCTAACGCCAGTTATGCCGACTACCAGGACGAGGTGACAGCCATGATAGACATGGTGCAGTCGACCAGCGATAACCTTGGATCGCTGTTGACCGATCTTGGGGGCCGCCAGAACCGCCTGACGTTAATTGACGACGCGCATACCGACGTCAGCCTCTCCAATGAGCTGGTACAGAATGAGTTGGGCAGCGCAGATCCTGCGACGGCCACCATTAACTTGCAGCTGTATACCATATCAATGCAGATCTCCAGTCAGGCTTATAGCAAGGTGAGCCAGCTTAACCTCTTCAGTTTGTTGTAAATTATTATGCAGGTAAGTTTAAAAAACGCCTCCATTACGACCTCCTCCCCGGCAACGGCCGGGCGAGGTAATATTGATGCACCGCAGACGGTTAGCCGCGTTCTGCCCGCTGCCGTGGCGCCGTCCCGAAGCACATTTCCTGAATCTGCGCTGCTCTCGCGTCGGCCTATGCGCTATAACGTACAGCTTAACCAGCAGATCACTTCCGTTCAGCAGGCCGATAGCTATCTGGCCCAGACCGAGGCGCAGCTGCTTAAGCTTCGCCAGTCGGTCGCCCGTGGCGGTGATAGCGGCGCGCAGGCTGCGGCGCTGCAAAAACATCTTTCGCGGCGAACGCAGCTCTCTGGCGGAACGGTCGATCGCCAGCTACGGGCTTCGCTTGAGCAAAAAAGCACGGTGGAATTCACGCTGCCGGGGAGCGAAAAACTCCTGAGCGATCCGGCTGGCGAAACGCTTGTCTTTTCGCTCGGGGGGCGCCAAAGGGAGATGGTTGCAATAGCGCTGCCGGAAGAGGCGACGCCGCGTCAGACGCTGACGAAACTGAACGTCGGGCTGGGGCGTCTGGGGATCCACGCCTCTCAAACGCAAGGTGGGCAACTGTTATTTAGCGTGGATGAAAGCCGCTGGGAGCGGGTGAGTCAGCAGCTTAGCGTTCGCGGCGAAAATCACCACTATCCGGCGGATGCCTTCACGCTGCTGGCGCCTCAGGCGGAAAGCGCAAGCAGTGACGAACTTCTTGATATTGCCGCGCGACGCGAGCGAGAAGGGCAAATGAAGCTCCAGCACAGCCTGGATCACGTCACGACCCAGCGCAGCAAGCTGCGGCACCATCAGGAGCGCGTCAGCTCGCGAATCGGTGAAATGGCGACGGCGTACGACACCCGACAGGCGCTTGAGGCATCGCGTCATCTGGGAGAGGTGCTGGCCCGCAACAGCTATGGCGTGCTGTCGCAGGCTTTGGGCGCACAGGCTAACGTGCATTTGGCAACGGTAAAAAATTTGCTGGGACAACGGTAAGCGGGGGCCCGCTTACCGGGGGAGCGGATGAAGGAATATCGCTCCGTTTTGTCCCACAACGATGGGGCGCTCTTTGGCTGATACCGACTCCATCCAGTAGTAACCTGAATTCATTAACTGATCGGCAAGGCCATCAATCATCAGCTTGCTCTGGCGTGCGCCATAGAAGATGGGCGTCATTGTGAAGTAGATTCGGCCATGAATCTCCTTCGTCGGCGTCAGCTTACCTTTCATCATGATACGGTTATCGTCCGGGCTGGTGATGCTCATCAGCAGCACATTACGGGTCGTCTGCAAATTCACGTTGTAGACCTCTTTACTCTGAGACATCAGATCATACATGCCCAGGTCAAAGTTAGCCGACACGTCACGGTTCCCGGCGGGCGAATTGGGCATAAGCAGCTTGAATGCCAACACGATCAGCACCAACAGAGACGTTATTGAGATAATCAGATAGTTAATTCGTTTTGCATGTTGCCATTTCATTCAACTTTCTCCTGGTTTCGCGCAGGATCAGATCGTTCAGCCTTACGGGATCGACACGCCAGTGGTAAATGACCATCGCCAGCTGTTTTTGATCGCACCCGTTCGTGAGCACGAAGCTGTAATTTAGCGTGGGGGTGTTGCCGTAAAAAAAGACCTCCATCGTGGCTGATTTCATTTTTATCTGCTGATTGAGGGTATACAGCGAATCCTTGAGCTTGTTGTAGAGGTTGGCCGCCATATAGGCTGGCTCAACCCTGGACTCCACGGAATAGATCCGAATGTTGCTATAGATGCCCTGGTGAAGTTCACGTGCATTCAGACGCTCGCCAAAGCTGCCAGCAAAATACCCGCTAACCAAAAGCGTGATACAGGCTGTGAACAGAATGACCAGCATAAATGAGAACAGACGGCGATGACCCTTTTTAGGTTCAATGACCCGCAGCAGCGTCTCATTCGGTACCTTATCCTCATTGGCTTCCTGCGCCACAGGGAGCAGAGCACGCTGCCCGGCCGCACTTTCCTCCTGTCCGTCGAGGAGCTCTTCTGGTTGGCTTACCTCCTCTTCATCTTTTTCAACCGTGCAACAATATTCTGCTTCAAGCAGGTAGCCTCGCCGTGGGATGGTTTTGATGATGCGTTGATTTTTACCATCATCTTCCAGCGCGGTGCGCAGCGCGTGAATGGCATTCGGCAAACTGTTATTACCGATCACGCGCCTTTCCCATACGAGCGTGGTCAGCTCCTCACGAGTAAATATTTTCCCCGCGTTCTGCGACAGTATATCCAGTAGCTTGAGTTGATATTCACCCAGGCGTTTACGTTCTCCGCTAGCTAAATGGAGAATCGAGCCTGAAGCAACATCAATCAGCCAGTTGTTTACGGAACAATAGCGTTTATTCATGTATGCGTTATGGATTCCACCATTCCAGGAATAAGAGTAACAAATCGGCAAATAGCCGGTCGCAATCCGTTATGAACAGATTGTTCTATCAACTCCATTTAGGATTCTTAATGAATGCCGCGTACCTGCGGTGAACCACGTCAGAGGATGTTATGCGCTTCCATATGATCTGTAAAAATTATGCTAACAGAAGATTTTCTCTTCCAATATACAGGGCACAAGGAAGGAATAATTTTTTCCGCGCCTATTTTTACGTGATCCAACTGCTTCACGCAACTCAAATTTAGGAAAAGTCTACCTGGTTATTAGGATTAGTAACCACAACGTTAACAGAAATTATTAAATATTCCTAATGTTAATAATATGGTTATAGAGTGAATACATGGTATTAATATTGTGGTGTGTTTGTTCTGGCTCAAAGTTGAATAATTTTCGTTTAAAAAATAAAACTCAGCGTTTAATTTTAGGCGCGGTTGTGTCGCTTTATTTGCGCCTTCTTATAATTTCGCTAAAGAATAATGCGAAAAAGAACTATATAAATTAAGGTTTTTTATAGAATTATCATTATGTAAAAGCCGCTAAAAATAGATAAAGAAAATTAAAGCAGTTTAACGCGTGAGTCAGAGCGGCATGGACAGGCGATTCCTGCCATTTTTCCCTCCCCATGCGGTATTTTATGCCCCAGCATTCGTAAAATAATATAGATAAAACAATCGCTTAATTTTCATTGTGTTTAATTTTTGTTCGAACGAACGTCAGCGATTTAATGTTCATTTCACCTGTGTCGTCTTTAGTCAATACAACATCTGAACCACCTGAACGACAAAGGGAATATACATATGTCAATGTCTATCTTTACCAACGCCGCCTCCATGGCATCCACCAATGCAATGAACAATGCGAACAAGCTGTTGACCACCTCTATGGAGCGTCTGGGCACCGGTAAACGCATCAACTCCGCGGCGGACGATGCGGCAGGTCTGCAAATTGCTACCCGCTTGCAGGGCCAGTCCAACGGTATGACCGTTGCTCAGCGTAACATTGCTGACTCCACTGCGATGATGCAGACCGCGGAAGGGGCTTTTGATGAAGTAAGCAACATCATGTACCGCATGAAGGACCTCGCAACCCAGGCGGCGAACGACACGAATACCCAGAAAGACCGTGATGCCATCAACACCGAGCTGAACGACCTGAACGCCGAGCTGGGCAACATTATGAAAAATACCTCTTATGCGGGTGAGAAGCTGTTCGGCGCATCCGGTAAGTTCGGTAAAGAGTTGAGCTTCCAGATCGGTTCTTCCGCCGATGAAACCATGAAGGTCGATCTGAGCGCTGAGCTGGGCGGTGCAGGCGGTGCGAGTGGTGCGAGCGGTGCGAGCACCGGTCTGATTGACGGCAGCGGCAATTTCAATGGCCTCAACGGGTCTGGATACACGATCTCCGCGAGCGGTGCGAGCGGTGCATCTACCAGCTCAATTGAAATTAAAGATGCTGCGGGCGCGAAAGCGTTGATGGAAGACCTGGAGAAAACCCTTGATGATGTGGGCAGCGTCCGCTCCAAAATGGGTGCAAGTATCAACCGTCTTAGCTATGCGGCTTCGAACCTCGCAAACATGCAGGACAATACGGATTTGGCATTAAGTAACGTCCGTGATGCGAACTACGCAACGGAAGCCTCCTCCATGACGCGTAACCAGCTGCTGTCGCAGACCAGTATGTCCATGCTGAAACAGTCCAACAGCATGTCCAGCATGGTGGTCTCTCTGCTGGGCTAATTCATCCCACATTAACGCAGTTAAAACACCGCTGTATGGCGGTGTTTTTGTATCCGCTTACCAGCCGGCTTCGTCTTCAAAGCGGAAAAGCGTATTCCTGGTTTTTTATAATTAATTGATTTTAAACGATTAAAAAGTTGGCACGCTAATTGCTAATCATTGGCAAGTCAATCACGGTTTGCGTGCCAGGAGAATGAAACATGTCTGATTTTGATCCCACTTATCTCGCTTCGCAGCTGGCAAGCCTTGATATTCTTCCGCTCCAGAACTCAATAACGACCAAGACCAAAACGCTGGAGGCGCAGAAAGAAGCGCTCTCATCACTACGCTCGGCGATGACGACCTTCCGCAGTGCGATTACCGCCCTGAACTCCAGTAGCGCCAGCGTGCTCAAAAATTCCGCCACGCTGAACCAGGAAGGGATTGCGACCGTCACCGCCGACGCCAGCGCGCGTAAAGGGACATACAGTATCAACGTTAACCAGTTAGCGACCGCCCAGCAGAAAAGCTACGGTGGGCTGGACGATGAGGCCGTCAAGAACGCGACCGGTACGCTGAAAATCAATCTTAATGGCGAAAGCATTGAGATTGAGATGGACGATCTCGAAAACCTCGGCGATCTCGCCGATGCGATTAACGGCACGGATTTTCCAAGCGCGTCTAACTCAACGACCAGCGCCGAAGGGCAAAACGGCGTCACCGCCTCGCTGATGCGCATCGATGGCAAGGTCTCACTGATTCTCAATAGCGATCAGAGCGGTTCCAAATACGATATCCAGCTGGATACCAGCGGCATGACCAGCGGGCAGGACATTTTTGATAACGAAGAGATCATCACCAGTGGCCGGGACGCCAAATTCACTCTGGGCGATTCGCCTACGGAATACACCAGCAGCTCCAACACGCTGGACGATCTGGTTGACGGGGTCTCCATCAAGCTCACCAGTACAACCGAAAACAATAAGCCACTGATTATCACCATCGATACGGATACCGCTGAGACCAAAACGCAGGTCCAGACCTTTATCGATGCCTTTAACACGCTACAAAGCACCATTTCTGAGCTGACGTCTACCAGCGGCAGTTCGCGCGGCGCCTTTGCGGGCGACGCCAGCATCACGTCTCTGACCAGCGAGCTGAGCGGGCTGCTGCGCGGCACATACGGCATGCAAAACATGACCAAATTCGGTATTTCCGCCGACAAAGACGGCAAGCTCACGCTCGATTCTGACGTCTTTGAAGAACAGCTCAAACGCGATCCGCAAACGCTCACCCAGTTCTTCAACGGCAACGACGGCTTAATTAAGACGATGGATAAAGCGCTGGATAAATATCTCAGCAGTTCCAGCGGCCTGCTTAAAGGGCGACAGGAGACACTCGATCGCGAACAGACCGAGATTGATACCAAAACCGAAAAGATGGAATCGCGCTATGAGTCTGCCTACAACCGCTATCTGAAGCAGTTTACGCAGTTGCAGTCATTGATGACGCAGATGAACAACACCATGGGTCTGTTTAGTTAATTCTGAGGGAATTTCGCTGCTATGTACGGTAACGAACAGGAAGGATACGGCCTTTATCAACAATCGG
Source organism: Enterobacter cloacae complex sp. P24RS (assembly GCF_014982165.1). NCBI lineage: Bacteria > Pseudomonadati > Pseudomonadota > Gammaproteobacteria > Enterobacterales > Enterobacteriaceae > Enterobacter > Enterobacter cloacae complex sp. P24RS. Next base: position 324,779 of record NZ_JADCKU010000002.1, on the reverse strand, counting down.
ATCTGGCGCTCCAGGCCGCCGCCGCGAATCCGCATCAGCTGGTATTGATGCTGTTCAACGGCCTGATGGACGAGCTTGTGCGCGCCAAAAGCCATATTGCGGCCCGCCGTTTTGAGCGTAAGGCGCAAAGCATCAATAAGTGCATCGATATTCTGAATGCGCTGACCAGTTCGCTGGATTACGAAAAAGGGGGCGAGCTGGCGCTGAGCCTGGCGAATCTATACGACTTCTGCGTGTATCGCCTGTATGACGCCAGCCACAAGCTCTCAATAGAAATCATTGAGGAGGTAGAAGTGATTCTGGGCAATATCCAGGAGGGCTGGGAAAAAATGGGCCAGGGAAAATGAGCACGCTTCACACCCTCCAGACGCTGGCAAAAGCGCTGCGTGACGCAACGGAAAACCATAACTGGCCCGCCGTCATGAACGTGGATGCCAGCATCGCTGAGTTCCTGACGGGGCTCGGGGATCGCCCCCTCTCGTCTCACGAGCGTCAGGCGCTGGATCACCTGAAAAAACTGCACCGGCAGGCGCGCGACTACTGCCAGGGACAAAGCGACATCCTGGCGGAAAAAATGGACCTTGCGTTACGTAACCGCGAGGGCGCGACGGCGTATGCGCTGTTTAGCGACGTGGAGGGGGGCTAATGGATATTCTCAATCTTTTTCAGGGCACCTTCATCGGGTCTGGCCTGCTTATGCAGGCCGAATCTGCACCTCTGGCGGTCCTGGATCCTGAGGCGGGGCAGCCGACGGCGGACTTTAATGACGCGTTATCCAACGTGATCGGTACCTTACTGGCGGGACAGGGCGCGCCTGCCCCGATGCTGCCGGGCGAAGAGCAACCCCTCTTGTCCGAGGAGGATGCTCCGCCCTCTGCCGAGTCACTGCTAAAGGATGATGCGCGTCAGCAGTTGCTTGAGACGCTGCTCATGTCGGGGCGAGCCGCTTCGCCGACCTTCACCGATAGCCCTGTTGGGCTGGCGGTAAGCGCGACGCCGCCTGCGTTGACGCTGGAAGTAAAGCCAAAGAGTGACGCCGCACGCGCGCTGTCGGTCCTGCATACGTCACTGGCTTCACAAAGCGTACCGCTTGCCTCAGCACCGACGCAGCAACCGCTAACACCGCTAACGCAGCCCGCACCGCGGTCGGCAGGCGTGGACGCTGTGCCAGCCGCTACTGTTGCACACGTCATTTCGCAACCGGCAGTTGCTGACCTGACGCAGGTGATGCCGGTAGCAACGTCAACACCAGCGTCAACATCACCCTCTCCGGCACAGTCCGTCGGCGCGGCTGTGACCTCCACGCCATCCCTGCCCGCGACGACGCTGAAGATGGATCCTGAACCTTCACGCTGGAGCGAGCAACTTCAAAGCGCGCTGGGAGAGCGCCTACAGGTACAGGTTAAGCAGCAAATTCAGCATGCCACTATCCGTCTCGATCCCCCGGATATGGGCAAAATCGACATCGCGATGCAAATCGATAGCGGACGTGTACAGGTACAAATCAACGCCAGTCATGCCGAGGTTTATCGTGCCTTACAGCAGACAAGCAACGAACTTCGGCAGAGCCTGACGGAGCAAAACTTTGTCCAGGTTAACGTCCAGGTCTCTTCCCAGTCCGGAGGACAACAGCAGGGAAGAGGACATCCATTTAACGGGCAGCAGGACGCCATTCTGGCAGGTGCAGAGATTGCTGCTCATTCCCCGAACGGCGACGACGCTCGCCGCGATAACTCGGTCCTTCTGACGGTATAAGGCACAGAACACTATGAATGCAAAAACGCTTTCTTTCGGCATTATCATCGCCCTCGTGACCGCCATGCTGGCCGCCGGTATGACGGTGGTCGGCACGCATCTGCTTCGTCTGGATGAAACCACGGGTAAGAGCTTCCTGTCCGGGATGTTTTCCAGCCCTGAGAAAGGCGCCGTTGAGTTTGTGGAGATCAAAAATGTGGTCATCACGCTAAGAGGGACCGGGCATAAAGAACGCTATCTGTTGCTTGAGCTCAATCTGGCGACCAGCGATGCGGAAAGTACGCGTAAAGCGCAGGAGATGATCCCTGCCGTTCGCGGCGCCACGGTAAGCCTGCTCTCAGACCTGGATTACGACGTGGTGCGCGCAATGAGCGTCGAACAACTGCATAAAAAACTACAGGACGCCTACGCAGCCCGTTTCAAGAGCCTGAAGATGAGCGTGCCTTTCGAGGACGTCATCATCAGCAAAATGGTCTTCCAGTGAAAGCGGCACCGCAATGCAAATGATGGATTTTGTCGCGAACGAAACGCTGACCCCCGCGGATGAAGGGCGCTATCTCAGCGCCTATTTGCCGCTGGTCAAAAAGATTGTGAAACAGCTGTCGTACCAGACCAGCAGCGTGATGGGTCAGGAAGATATGGAGCAGATCGCGCTCATGGGCCTGTTAACCGCCCTGCGTCGCTATGGTCATCCTGACGAGCAATTTGCTGCCTATGCGGCACAGCGTATTCGCGGCGCGATACTGGATGAACTCCGCTCGCTTGACTGGCGTCCGCGGCGCCTGCGGCAAAAGACGCACAAACTCAATGACGATATCCGCGACGTGACGCGTCAACTCGGGCGTACGCCCACGTTTGAGGATATCAAACGTCATCTCTCCATTTCGGCGGAAGAGTACCAGGAGTACCTGTTGCTGGATTGCGCCAAAACCATAGAGAGCCTGGATGAGCTGTTAGGCGATGATGTTCACACCAGCGCGCTGGATAGCCGCAAGCTGGAGGATGAAATCGTCGTTAGCCGGACGCTGCGCAGTGCGCTGGCGGCGCTGGATGAACGCGAACAGCTGATCCTGACGCTTTATTACCAGCATGAAATGAGCCTTAAAGAGATCGCTTTGGTCCTTGATTTAACGGAAGCCAGGGTCTGTCAGCTCAATAAAAAAATCGCCCAAAAAATTCAGTCTTTTTTCCAGAAGTGAAAGGTGTATGCAGAAACTATTAGGTATTTTAATCATTATGGCCTGCGTTGTTGGCGGTTTTCTTATGTCTGGCGGCAAGCTCACGGCGTTCTGGCAACCGGGTGAAATCATTATCATTCTTGGCGCGGGGCTGGGGGCGATGGTGCTGGCGAACCCGCCTGCGGTGATGGGGGAAATGTATCGCCAGTTCCGCGGCATCATGCGTAAGAATGAATATACCAATGAGTACCAGCGCCAGCTGCTCATGCTCTTATATGAACTGCTGGAGCTGGTGCAGGATGGTGGCCTGAAGGTACTGGACGAACATATTGAATCGCCCGAGAACAGCCCGCTGTTTCAGAAGTACCCGCTCATGCTTCACGACAACGCGCTGGTGACGTTCATCTCTGACAACTTCCGCCTGATGGCGATGGGCAAGATCAACGAGCACGAGCTGGAAGGCATCCTTGAGCAAGAGTTGGTCGCGATGGAGGAAAACTTGCTTCAGCCGTCCCGGTCGCTACAGCGTACGGCAGAAGCGATGCCCGGCTTCGGCATCTGTGCCGCGGTGCTTGGCATTATCATCACCATGCAGTCTATCGACGGCTCCATTGCGGTCATCGGCGTGAAGGTTGCCGCCGCGCTGGTCGGCACCTTCCTGGGCGTGTTTTTCTGCTACTGCCTGATGGATCCTGTCGCAAACGCCATGGAGCAGCGCACCAAAAAGCAGATTGCGGTACTGGAGTGCGTCCGCACCGTGCTGGTCAACCATGTTGCCGGTAAACCGACGCTGCTGGCGGTGGATGCGGGCCGCAAAATGCTACCGATGGACACCAAACCCACCTTTGCCACACTCGACGGCTGGGTAAACCAGATGACTGGTGATGCTTGATGCGCGGTCGTAATAAAGAACATACCACCATCATCAAACGCTCGTCGCGCAAAAGCCATGATGCTTTTCATGGCGGGGCGTGGAAGGTGGCCTTTGCCGATTTTACCCTGGCGATGATGGCGCTATTCATGGTGCTTTGGATTATGGGGGCGGTAACAGAAGAAGAACGTAAAGAGATCGTCTCGCGGCTGAACGGCGAGTCGATATTTGAAGGCAGCTCCATCATTCAGATTTCCCAGGAAGAGTTCAACAGAGGCAGCCAGATCCCCCTCGTTCACCAGCATAACGGCAGCAGCGATGAGGATGAGAATGAGGATGACGAGGATAAGGATGAAGGCGCGGCCGCGGCCGTCGCGGAGGAACGCAAGGAACTCGAGGCGCTGGCGAAAAATGCGGATACGCTTGAAGACGTCAGCGTGCGCTCTCAAAACGAAATTGAGGAGTTGGCGCGCGTTATCATGAAGATCACCTCCGCCTATAACGCGCAGGCGAACCTCAAGATGGAAGTGGTGCCTCAGGGGTTACGTATCCTGATAACCGACGATCGTAAACGCGAAATGTTCCAGCGCAGCAGCGCCATTCTGACGCCTTTTTTCAAACGTCTGCTGACCGAGTTTGCGCCTGAGCTAAACAAAATTGAAAACAAGATTGTGATCACAGGCCATACCGATGCAACCCGTTTTCGCGATCAGGAGCTGTACAACAACTGGGCGCTCTCTGGCGAACGTGCGATGCAGGCCCGTGCCGTGCTGACGCGCGGCGGCCTTGATCCGGAAAAAGTATTGCAGGTAAGCGGCATGGCTGACCAGGTGCTGCTGGACCCGGACAACCCCCTGAGTTCCGAGAACCGACGAATTGAGATCATGGTGCTGACCCATTCGGCCAGCGATTCGCTGTATCAGTTCTTCGGACACCAGGGCGAGAAAGTCATTAAGCCATTGGCAGATAAGCTTAACCATCGTCAGTAACGTCCAGACTATCGCTGTGAAACGTTTTCCTCTCCTTCTCAATTTCGTACCTGTACGGACTGATCGCGTCCGTCTGGTGCGCTTTTTCTTCCTGATGGTCACGCTGGTCGGTTCGATATCCCCGGTTGAGGCGCAGCCGCTGACGTTATCCGCATCACCAGTTTCCGCCGAGGCTCAGAAGCGTAAGGCAAACCGTGACCGGCTTTTTGCAGAAGCGAAAAAGCGCGAAAACCGGCTGCCACCCACGCCCGGACAGATGACCCGCGAGCGTGAGAGGAAACGGGCGGAGCGGGCGAGCAACCGAAAGACGTTGGCTATGCACGTACGCTGGTCGCCCGGTGCGCTCGGTAGCTCAGAAAAAATAATGAAAAAGGCGCGGGATCCGCGCCGCATGAGAGAGAGCCAGACGAAGTTACGCACCGTTATTCACCGTCTGGAAAGCCAGCTTGGAAAACCCTATCAGTGGGGCGGGGCAAGCCCGCACGAAGGTTTCGACTGTAGTGGCCTGGTATTTTACGCCTTCAACCATGTTCTGGAGCAAAAGCTGCCGCGTACGGCGAACAGCATGTTCAAGGACAACCGCTTAAAGCCGGTGCGACAGCCACACCTGAAGAAGGGCGATCTGGTCTTTTTCAATATCAACCAGCGGCCGGGAGCCGATCACGTTGGCGTTTATCTCGGCGAGGGGCAGTTTATCGAAGCCCCGCGAACCGGGCTCACTATCCGTATTAGCCAACTCACCGATGACTTCTGGCAAAAACGTTATTTAGGTGCACGACGCGTCCTGTAAGGCCGTGCAGAAAGCCTTCTTACATACCTGAAATGAGACTTTAATAATGACTGCAAAACGTATGAAATTCGCCATTGATGATGGCTCCACTAACGTCAAAATCAGCTGGATCCAGGACGGCATTCTGAAAACGGTGGTATCACCAAACTCCTTCCGCAAAGACTGGAAAAGCGCTGCGCTACTGCGTGTACAGTCGGTTTACAACTACACCATTGGGACGACGAAATATACGTACGACGCGACCTCCGACAAGGCGCTTTCGACCACGCACATCGACTATCAGTATGACGATCTTAACCTGTTGGCCGTTCACCACGCCCTGCTGCAAACGGGAATTGCCCCATGCGAAGTTGAAATCATCGTGACTTTGCCGATCACGCAGTACTACAACCCAGATGACTGCCAGCGCAACGAAAGCCGCATTGACGCAAAACGGCGCAATCTGATGCGGGATATCTCGCTGAATAAAGGCGAATTATTCCGCATCGTCGATGTTCAGGTGATGCCGGAAAGTTTACCTGCGGCGCTTTCTCACCTGCTTAACTCACGGGTCAATGAATTCACCAAATCACTGGTGATTGACTGCGGCGGCACCACGCTGGATATGGGCGTTATTGTTGGTGAGTTTGATGATGTTTCTGCGATCTACGGTAACAACGAAATTGGCGTGGCCATGGTGACTGACGCGACGCGTAAGCTGTTAGCCGCTGCCGATAGCGACTCCAGCTACCTTGTTGCTAACGAGCTCATCAAACGTCGCCATGATATGGATTTCGTGAAAAGCGTCATTAACGATGAATCTCGCATTACAGATATCCTGGAACGAATTGAAATCAAAATTCAGGAGCTGGGGGATCAGGTGGCTTACGAAGCGAAGAAGTTCTCCAAAAACCCGAATCGCGTTTATCTGGTTGGCGGGGGCGCACATCTGGTTGAAAAGGCCGTTCGTGAAACCTATGCCACGCTGGGGGATCGCGTGATCGCCATTGATAACCCTCAGAGCGCACTGTCGCGGGAAATTTGCCTCTATCATGCCGATTCGGAGGTAGAGGAGGTCGCCCTGCCGCATATGGCAGAGGTGGGTGACGATGAGTAACGGGCCAATTCGGCGGGTAAATTTTACCCTTCATTTGTCGCCTGAGCATTCGCGCGCGGACATGCGCGCAATGCTACAGCTTAAAAAATGGCACGAGGCCATTAAGCTTCAGGGAAGCAATCCTGAAGATACCCAGATGGAGATGCGTCGTTTCCACCGCAACGTTTACCTGGCCGGCCTTCAATTGCAGCTCCTGAACCCGCTACTTTGCAGCCATATCGCGGAATCCCTTGGCCGCGAAGGGCTCAACCTGGATGCCCTGTGTCAGGAGCTTTCCAGCGCCGATCTGCTTCCTGCCCACGGGTCTGCTCCCGTGGAGACAGACCCGGCAAAAGCAAACGCGGATTTCAGCAAACAGCAGTTGCGTCAGCTGCGCGCGCTCATGTCCGACGCGCTGCAACGGCAACCGCCAGCCGCGCTGGATGAGGCGTCGCGTGAAGAGTTGACGCAGCTTCGCAGCGAGGTCGTTCACCTGAAAACACTGCTGGACCAGCAAACACGGCTGTTGCGGAAGCTAAGCTCGGTGGGCGCTGGCAGCGTCCAACCCGCTGAAAGCGTAAAAAACGGACAGACGGAAGAGATTGCGCTGAGCAGCCTGAACGCACCGGCGCAGAAGATGAAGGCCATTCGGCAAAAAGGCGTTTTCTGACCGGTTTGCGCCCGTACCCTCTTTTCGTACGCCCGCGATCGAATCTTACGGCATTTAAGTTCTTACCGTCTGCGGCCGCTTTGATTAAAAAATTTATTTCTGCGAGGTCGATATGGAAAAAAGTACCGATTACGTCGTGCGCTGTGTAGAAGATGCAAAATTTGATGTCGGCATTGATTTTGTTATTCAGCCCATTTTTGATTTATCTCGCTTTATTTGTATTGGTGGCGAAGTGCTGGTGCGTGGCACCCATCGTCGCAACGTTGTCCCGCCGGCTGAATTTATCCAGCTTCTGGAACAAAACGGCACTATCGTGGAGATGGGGTATTACGTTCTGGAAAAGGCCCTGTCGTTTATGGCCAAAAAGCACGGGGAGACGGACACCTCTTATCTTTATACTTTTAATATCTCATCCGTTCAGATCAATACGCCCGACTTTGGCCGTAAGACAATGAGCATTGTTGAAAAACAGGCGATTCCAGCACTTCAGCTCGTCTGTGAAATTACGCATGGCGAAGGGCCCCTATCGGATATTGCCAGACAGAATCTTGAAACGCTAAAGACAGGGGGCCTCCATATTGCCTGGGATGGAATAGGCACGCTGGATGCGCTTAATACACGTCTGGCAGAATGGAGCCCCGACTATATTAAGCTCGATCGCGCCTGCCTGGCACGGGGCAACGAGGCGTCCACTAAAGAGATTTTGCAGGTAATAAGCCAGCACGATACCGACGTTATTCTAGAAGGTGTCGAGAATTACACTCAGTTATCCAGCATGTTAAGGTTGGGCGTAAAATACGGGCAGGGGTATCTGTTCTCACGACCGCTGAGTAAAGAGCGTTTTATTAACGAATATATGCAAAAACAAAAAGAGCGTGTAACAGGCGCTTCACGTTAAACGGATCGTTTCCCCGAACAGACGGAACAACATGAACACAATTAACGCGGGCAAAGCCCAACGCAGAAGATATTTTCTTCTTGCGTTATTTTCTTTGTCGTCGATGGCTCTGGCGACCTTGTTAACTTTCCTCGTTGCGCAGCGCCAGCTTGAGGCGCAAATTATCCAGCAGACGGTACCGATTCAAAATGCTGTTGAAAGTTTACTCGCCGAAGCGCAGGACGTTGCCCGAAAGGCCGATCAGTGGATAAATAAGAAGTGCGATGCGCGGCTTCAGAACCAGCTCAATACGCTAACGGCCCACGAAATGCGAATGCTGGTGGTTAACCTGCTAAATAAAGACCGAATATATTGCTCCTCGCTTCTTGATAACATTGGTCATCGGGTGAACCTCAGCAGCTTTGGTACGGACGGCATCAAAATTGATAATACAATGGCTTCGGTGGGTATTCCCGTTTTGTCGTTATACCAGCGTTTGCCGGGAGGGGGAGTGATCGTCTCTGCCGATCTCCGTTATCTGTGGGGGATCATGGGAAATGCCAATCTCGATCGGCGATTCGTCTTACAGATTAACGATAATCTTCTGACCAAACAGGGCATTTTAAAAGGGCAAGAGGCGGAGAGGATCCTGTCGGACTATACCCGGCACGAGGCCTCCGATTTTTATACCCTCTCCTGGCGTTTACCTGACAGGCACGAGGTCTGGCAGGAGATCGGCCAGTCCTGGATATATCTCTTTCTGATTATTGCTCCGTCTTTCTTGCTTACGCTGTTGGCCTGGATGGTCATGTCACGCCGTCGTTCACTTGAACAGCATCTGGCTACCGCAATCATTAACGATCATATTAAACCGCACTATCAGCCTATTATTTCCGCCAGCGATAATCGCGTCATCGGCGCGGAGATCCTGGCGCGCTGGGAACACCATGACCTCGGGTTTGTCAGGCCAGATATTTTTATTCCCCTGGCGGAGAAAAATCATCTTATTGGCATGATGACCGAAAATTTGCTTAATCGGGTGCTGGCTGACTGTCGTCAGGCGGGAAATATCTGGCCGCAAGACTTCATTTTTAATGTCAATATCAGCCATTCTCATCTGTCGCTTGACAGCTTTGGCGCATTCACCACCTGTTTTGCACAACGTTTTCGTGAGATGGGATTACGGCTGGTTTTTGAATTTACGGAAAATGAACGAATTGAGATGAATGACGATCTTTTGAATAAGATTAAGTTTATTCGTGAAAAGGGCGTATCGATTGCTCTGGACGACTTTGGCACCGGTTTTTCGAATCTGTCATGGATAAGCACGCTCAACCCGGACAGCATCAAGATAGACCGTATGTTTATCAATCAAATTTCACCCGCCGCTTCAACGCCGTTAATCAACTGCGTGATTGCCATGGCGAAGCAAATGGGCATTAAAACGGTGGCCGAAGGGGTGGAATACGATTATCAGGTTAGCTGGCTGCTGGAGAACAATATCGACTTTTTCCAGGGGTATTATTATTCAAAGCCGCTTCCCTTCAGTGCCTTCGTGGAGTATTGCTGCGATCGTGACGCGGCCTCTCATGCCTGAATGAGGCGAGGAAAATACGCGTAAAAAAATGCCCGCGTGAAACCACGCGGGCATTTTTATTCTCTCGGTCAGGTTACCAGGTAAGGTTCGGTTCCAACCCGGCCTCGCAGATGATTCTGTTTTTACCGCTACGCTTTGCCTGGTAAAGCAGCGCATCTGCGGTAGCCAGCATCAGCTGAACATCTTCTTCCCTGCACTGGCAGAACCCGGCGCTGAATGTGACCTGCTCAGGGCCATTGTCCCATTTATAGTGCTCGACCGCTTTACGCAGTGTTTCCAGAGCATGCAGGGCGACGGCGGGCGCAACGTCCCGGAATACTACCGCCAGCTCCTCGCCACCGTAGCGGAAGAGAAACATTCCCTGATGGTGAAACGCCAGCATTGCCATGGAGGCCATCCGCTTTAGCACCTCGTCGCCGATCGGGTGTCCCCAGATATCGTTTATCGCTTTGAAATTATCAATATCAATTATCGCCAGATAGAGATGTTTATCCTGGCTGCTTTCCTGTAGCAGCTTGTCAAACGCCCGCCTGTTGTACAGGCCGGTTAAACCGTCCTGGATCGATTCCTTCCTGAGTTTATTACGTCTCTCAGAGAGATGATTCAGGGCCGATGGCAGGTTGACATGCCTTGTGTCGTCGCCGTTTTGCACCAGCTGGCCGGTAAAATGTTTTTCAATACGATTGGCATTTGCACGCATGCGGATCCAGCACAACTGGAGCATGAGCAGCGAGAATACCGCCGCGTACAGTACCGCGCTGCTTTCGTCGTTGATCATCCCATTGAGAATGCTTTTCGGAACTTCATAAACAATGTACCAGTTGGGATGCGTCAGGGAGACGTAGTAATAGGCTGCCTCAACGTTTTCATAGAATCCTACTTCGCCGTTGAGATCGGTTTGGCTGGGCATGACCGCAGGCGGCGTGCCGGCAATAAACGTCCCGTCATGCGCCACCAGTGACAGTTTACCCCTGGACGGGCCCACTGAAACTTTCAGCAGGTCCGTCAATACCTGAGGATTTATCGAGAGGGATACGACCCCTTCCTGTTTGGTATTTTTATAAAAGATCGGTAAAGAGATACTAATCCACGGCTGATTATTAAAAATATCACGATAGGGGAGGGTAAATTCCGGCCGTAAACCGTAGGTTGCCCTGCGGATGAACCAGGGGCGCTCGCGTGGATCAAAGCTAACATCGAGCTTTCTGGAAAACGTTTGGGGCAGCAGAAGATAGTGTCCCTCCATGTCGCTCACGGTCAATGCGCCGATGTGTGGGAGCATCTGAAAGGTATTGAGCATTTTAGTCTCATTCTTCCCACTAATGATGGTCGCTAAGGATTCATTCGCACCGATGGTTTCCGCGATAAATTTTGTCTCTTCTTGATATCCGGTTAGCCGCTGGAGTACATAGTTGCGCATGTTGCTAATATAATCATCGTTCATCTGATGGTATGAATTAGCAATAATGACCCGTTGACTCAAATAAAAAAGGGCGAATAAGAATATTGAGCAGATGGCCAGACCTAAAAACAGGCGGTTAAGCGTTGCATAAATACTCAAGTTTTTCATTGATTATCGTCCTTCTTGCCGCCGTCACCGTTGATATTATTTTTCCCTGATTCCTTTGCCCGATAGAGCAATTTATCCACCGCCGCGACAAAGGGAGCCAGTTTTTCTCCCTCCCATTGCTTTATCCCGGCGCTGAACGACACGGATGAGAGATTATCTCGCCATTTACGTGCGGCAAATGCATGCCTGAAGGTTTCCAGCGCGCGTTTAGCCTCTGCAAAAGAGAGCCCCTGGAAGAGGATTGCAAACTCTTCTCCGCCATAGCGATACACGCGTATGGCTTCGCTCTCGAGAGACTGGATCGCCATGGATGCGAAGACACGAAGCACATCATCCCCAATGAGATGACCATACGTATCGTTGATGAGCTTGAAGTTATCGATATCCACCATCGCCAGGGAAACAGGTGAATCAGGGCGCTTCAGTGCGTCATGGAGATCGCGGTCGAAGACGCGACGATTCAATAAGCCCGTCAGGCCATCCGTTTTCGCGCAGGTTTCCATCATCCCAAGCTCGTTGCTGCTCTTACGGATCTGTTCTTCAAGCAGGTTATCCACGCTGCTGCTGTGGCCCTTGAGCTTGTTCAGGAGGTTGAAGTAGAAAATCTGTAGGATTTCGAGCGACCGCCACCAGCAAAACAGCAGAAACAGCAGCATCGTCAGAAGCGTGATCGCCGGCAAAACGCTTTCCCGATAAAGCGTTTCCGCGAGGACTTTATCATCAACCGCCATGAGCACGGTCCAGTGCGGATCGCGCATTTTGCTATAGTAGAAACGTTTTCCGTTGAGGGTTTGGCTTAGCACTCCGCTGTTCCCCTCCAGGGCCGTGAATGACTGCTGCGGCAACGTCTGCCAGCGTTTTTCATCACCAATCACCAGGTTGCCGCGCTCGTCGAGAATATAGAGATCGGCCGGCATGGTATGGCGCATTTTTTCATAGAGAACGCCGAGCCTGAGCAGGTTGACGTCCATACCAATCACGGCGTAATAGCCGTTTTCGATAAAAAGCGCCCTGGACACGGAGAAAACGCGCTGGCCCGTTTGCAGATCGCGATATCCTCCCGAATATTTCACGCTGGAGAGATCGTCGGTGGGGCGTACAAACCACGGCCTCCCGCCTGGCTTCAGGCCGGTTTCCAGCTCTAACGACGGTACGGCTAAAAAGCGGCCCTTTGTATCCCCGATGTAGACTGACGAAACCGCAGGAATAAGCCCAAAGGCACCCATGAGATTTTCTCGCAGATGGATTTTCTCGTTAAAGAGACTATCAGGGCTCTTGCTTTTTTCGAGAAGCCTCGTCAGGTTATTAAATTTCCTCTCAACGTACCGAATAATATACTCAATCTCATTTTTCTTATCTTCGGTTATCTGTAGTGAAATATTGTCATAAACTCTTTCTTGATTCTTCCACTGAAGAACGTTTGCAATTATGCCGCCCAGCGCAGTCGTTAGGATTACAATAAAGAACGTAATGTGAATCTCTTTGCGGAAATTATTTTTCCGCCTCGGGAATATGTTTTTCACTTCAACCACACTAGTTAACATTAAAATTACAAGTAAAAAACAGGTAACTCTTTAAAATAGGATTTATAAAGTAAGTCGGCGATTTTATATGTCTTTAAGGCATTTTTAAAGCAAAAATGATCGCCAATTCCGATCGATTTTAAGGTATTGATAAGTCCTATCAATGATCCACAATCGATCGGCCTGCTCGATCTTAGCCGGAAGGAATAATTAAAGTTATTCAGTCAAACAGTAAATTTAAGTCTTTTATATTAAAGCACTTTGTAAAATTTACGGCGGGTTGAGGGAAACGGAATTATATTGCGCGCGGGGAGATAAAAAACGCTTTTATGACTCGGGGAGAGAATTAAAATCCAGACGTAGGTTTCGCTTCATGGCGTTGCAGAATATGCCATGCAGTCAATTGATTATTTGTAAATTCATCAGCTCTTTTCCGGCAGGAAATTATTCTGTTCAATCGTTGCGAGCGTCTCTATTTCGGGGCGCGTATGTAGCTGGACAAAGTCTGAACAGAAACACAACGCGCCCACGAGCGTTAACGCGGTGGGAAGCGGTAACCGCTTACAGCGACTTCACAAACGCCAGCAGATCTTCGTTGAGCTGGTCCTGGTGGGTCAGCGCGAAGCCGTGCGGCGCGTTGTCGTACACCTTCAGCGTGGCGTTTTTGATCATCTCCGCCGCCAGCTTGCCGGTGGTTTCAAACGGTACGATCTGGTCGTTGCTGCCGTGGATCACCAGCGTCGGCACGTCGATTTTCGCCATATCCGGGCGGAAGTCGGTCTCGGCGAAGGCGGTCACGCAGTCGATGGTGCCCTTAAGCGACGCCAGCAGGGCGATGTTCAGCGTCTGCGTCAGGGCACCCGCGGAAACGGTCTGCCCGGCGTTGGTGCCGTAAAACGGAGTGGCAAAATCGCTGATGAACTGGGCGCGATCTTTACGCAGTCCGTCGCGAATACCGTCGAACACGCTCTGATCCACGCCTTCCGGGTAGCTATCGGATTTGCCGAAAATCGGCGTTACCGCGCCCAGCAGCGCAAGCCCGGCCACGCGTTCGCTGCCGTAATTGTTGATGTAGCGCGTCACGTCGCCGCCGCCCATGGAGAAGCCCACCAGCGTCACGTCGCGCAGATCCAGGGTGGTAATCAGGTCGTTAATGTCGGACGCAAAGGTGTCGTAGTCGTAGCCGTTCCACGGTTGTTCGGAACGGCCAAACCCGCGACGGTCAAAGGCGATGGCGCGAAAGCCGCGCTCCGCCAGGTAGTTCAGCTGGCTGTCCCACATATCGCCGTCCAGCGGCCAGCCGTGGCTGAAGAGGATCGGTTTGCCCGCGCCGCAGTCTTTGTAGTAAATCTGCGTGCCGTCTTTTGCCTTAAACAGTGCCATAGTGTGTTCCTGTGCAGGTGATTGTTATGGTTATACCGGCGCGACCAGATAGCGAATTGCCGGTGATGTCGTGCCCTGATGAAAAGCCAGAACGCGGCTTTGCAACAGGAGGTCATTCATGGTGTGGCGTTCCTGCTGGCGCAAATGCTCGATCCAGGAACCCATCAGGAAAGTCTCGATAAACTGCCCCGGACGTTCGATATCCTCGTACACCGCCCAGCTCATCGCCCCGGCGCGGCGGCGCACCCGGCGTAGCTCGTGCACGGCCTGCAAAAACGCTTTCGCGTTCTGTGGGTCGATGATGTACTCGTGCGACACCAGCACCGGGCCGCGCTCGTTCGGGAGTTCAATCTCCACGCCGTCCAGCGGCTGGCCGCTGAGGTCGAGGTTCAGGTCAGGATCTTTCTCCAGCTTCCAGCGGAACACCGTCGCGCTCGCCAGCACCATCCCCAGCGTGGCGACCACCAGCGAGGTCGGGGTGCCAAACTGCGAGGCGAGCTGGCCCCAGACGGCGCTGCCTGCGGTCATCGAGCCGAAGAACACCGTCAGATAAACCGCCAGCGCCCGGGCCTTCACCCAGCGGGCGGCGCTGCGCTGCGCGCCGAGGTTGAGGGTGGAAAGCACCGCAATCCACGCGAAGCCGGTAAAGAACTCAAACAGGTTCAGCAGCCAGAAGTGGCGCACGAACGCCAGCGCCAGCATGGTGATTGCAAACGTCAGGCTGGCGGCCACCATCAGGCGGTCGGCGTTCAGCCGCTGGCGCAGGCGCGGCAGCAGGATGGCTCCGGCAATCGCCCCCAAGCCGATACACGCCAGCATCACGCCGTACCCCGCCGGGCCTAAGCCCAGCTCGCGGCGCGCCACCAGCGGCAGTAACGCCCAGCCCGCGCTGCCGAAGACAAAAAAGGCCACGGTCCGCACCAGCACGTTACGCAACACCGGCGCGGCGTGCACGTAGCGGATGCCGGACCGCACCGCAGAGAAGAAGTGCTCCGGTGGCAGGCGCTGCACGGACGGCGCCGGACGCCAGCGCCACAGCACCCACGCCACGCCCATTACGGAGAGCGCGTTCAGGGCAAACACCATCCACGGCCCGGCCAGCGACAGCAGAAAACCGCCCAGCGCGGGGCCAATCGCCCGGCTGATGTTGACCCCGAGCGAGTTAAGCGCCACGGCGGAACCCAGCTCGGGCTTGCTCACCAGGTCAGGTACAATCGCCTGGAACGGCGGCGAGCTCATGGCCGCGCCCACGCTCAGCAGAAACGTTGCCGCCAGCAGAACGGTGGGGGTGACGTGTCCGGTAAAAGAGAGCACCGTCAGCCCGGCGGCGGCGATGAACACCCACAGCTGGGAGAAGAGCAGGTATTTACGCCGGTCGACGATGTCCGCCATCACCCCGGACGGCAGGGCGAAGAGGAACATCGGCAGGCTGCTGGCCGCCTGCACCAGCGCGATATCCAGCGGATCGGCGCTGAGCGTCAGCATGCTCCAGTTGATGCCGACGTCGCTCATCCATGAGCCGACGTTAGAGACCACCGTGGCGATCCACAGCATGCGGAACACCGGCTGGCTCAGCGGCTGCCACGGCGAAGCCGCCGGTGCGGGCGTCGTCTCGACGTGTGCGTCGCGAACGTCGTTAACCTGGGTCATGCGAACCTCTCCGTCGCCTTACGCTGCAACCGCCACTGGCCTGGCCCGGTGAGGGCGAGGGTGGTGAAGATAATCAGCAGCAGCCAGCCAAACTGCCCCTCGGCAATCGACCAGCCCGGGTGGACCACCAGCATCGCCACCAGCAGCACGGCGATAATCGGCAGGCACGCCAGGCGGGTGTAGACGCCTGCAATGATAAACAGCGGGCAGATGACCTCGGCGACGATCGCCGGGATCAGGCTGGCATACGGCCCGAAGCCAAACGGATCTTCGATGCGCGTCAGCTCTTCGCTAAAGTGGAGCACCTTCGGCAGGCCGTGCACGTAAAGCAACAGCAGGCTGCCGGTCAGGCGCAGGAAAAACAGCCCCGGATCGATCCGGGGCGAAGCGTCATAATGTTTCATCAGAATGCAAAGCAGCTGCAACCCAGCGCCCCCCAGAAAGCGTTATCGTCGGATACCGGCATCTCTGACGTGCGGGCAAAATCATGCTGGTGGCTGTGAACCCCGCACGGGCCGCTACAGTGGTGAGCCACACTCATACCCACGCGTGCGGCCTGCGGCGGCGCGCTGCGGTAGTGGCCGGGTACGTTGACCACCGGGGACCACTCGGGCAGGACCGGAATGGCCGGCGGCGCGAGCGGGCCAAAGGTGCCTGCGGCATAGACGATATCGCCGTTCACCACGGTGAGGACGGACTCAATGCCCTTGATCTCCTCTTCCGGCACGCGGAAGTAGTCTTTGCTGAGCACCGCCAGATCTGCGAGCTGGCCTGCTTTGATCTGCCCCTTCTGATTCTGCTCGCTGGAGAACCACGCGCTGCCCTGGGTCCAGAGCATCAGGGCGGTATCGCGGTCCAGACGGGCGCTGTGATCGTACATCTGCATCCCGCCAACGGTACGACCGGAGACCAGCCAGTAGAGCGCGGTCCACGGGTTGTAGCTCGCCACGCGGGTGGCGTCGGTGCCTAAGCCCACCGGCACGCCGGTCTCAAGCATTTTGGCCACCGGCGGCGTGTGGCGGGTAGCTTCAATGCCGTAGCGCTCGGCAAAGTACTCGCCCTGGAAGGCCATGCGGTGCTGCACGGCAATGCCGCCGCCCAGTTCTTTGATGCGGTCGATATTGGCCTGCGATACGGTTTCGGCGTGGTCGAAGAACCAGTGCAGCCCGTTGAACGGAATGTCGCGGTTCACCTTCTCGAACACGTCCAGCATGCGGCTGATGGATTCGTTGTAGGTGGCGTGCAGGCGGAACGGCCAGCGGTGCTCCACCAGATGGCGCACCACGCGCTCCAGTTCGTCCTCCATGCCCGGCGCGAGGTCCGGGCGCGGCTCGAGGAAATCTTCAAAGTCGGCGGCGGAGAAGACCAGCATCTCGCCCGCGCCGTTGTGGCGGAAGAAGTCGCTGCCCTGGCCCGGCGTGAGCATGTCGGTCCATTTTTCAAAGTCTTCCAGCTCGTGGCCCGGACGCTGGGTAAACAGGTTATAGGCGATGCGGATAGTCATCTGCTTTTTCTCGTGCAGCTCGGCAATCACCTCGTAATCTTCCGGGTAGTTCTGGAAGCCGCCGCCCGCGTCGATGGCGCTGGTTAGCCCCAGGCGGTTCAGCTCGCGCATAAACTGGCGCGTGGAGTTGACCTGCTGCTCCAGCGGCAGCTTCGGCCCTTTGGCGAGGGTTGAATAGAGGATCATGGCGTTCGGGCGGGCGATCAGCATCCCGGTCGGGTTGCCGTTGGCGTCGCGCTGGATCTCGCCGCCCGGCGGGTTCGGCGTATCCCTGGTATAGCCAACCACCTTCAGCGCGGCGCGGTTGAGCAGGGCGCGGTCGTAAAGGTGCAGAATGAAGACCGGGGTATCCGGCGCGGCGTCGTTAATCTCATCCAGCGTCGGCATGCGGCGCTCGGCAAACTGGAACTCGCTCCAGCCGCCCACCACGCGTACCCACTGCGGCGACGGCGTGCGCAGGGCCTGCTCTTTCAGCATGCGCAGGGCATCAGCCAGCGACGGCACGCCTTCCCAGCGCAGCTCAAGGTTGTAGTTCAGCCCGCCGCGGATAAGGTGCAGGTGCGAGTCGTTCAGGCCGGGGATGGCGGTGTGGCCTTTCAAATCAACCACTTTAGTGCCGTCGCAGTGGTGTTGCATCACCTCGGCGACGGTACCCACTTCCAGAAATTTTCCGTCGCGCACGGCAACGGCTTCCGCGAGGGGATTCTCGCGATCGACGGTGTGAAACTGGCCGTTAACCAGAATGAGATCGGCTTTACCGAGGGTAACCATAATAGCTCCAGACTAAGAGGGGAATGGTCAGGATTATGGGAACCGGTTTCGGGAAAGATCCAGTTATACAATAGGATAGGTATACCAAAGTATAACTATACCTAAGGTTAACTATACGAAGAGATAATTACGCCCCGGCGGCGCGGGTCATAGGATGAATGCGATTTTATCGGCGTGCCTTTCGCGACGATTTTAACCTTTAACCTCACTGGATAATCTTATGACCACTTCAAAGCTCGAAGTCTTAACCCCTGCCAACTGTCAGATCATCTTCATCGACCACCAGCCGCAGATGGCGTTTGGCGTGCAGTCTATTGACCGCCAGGTGCTGAAAAACAACACCGTGGCGCTGGCGAAAGCGGCAAAAGTGTTCAACATCCCGACCATCATCACCACCGTTGAAACCGAAAGCTTCTCCGGCAACACCTATCCGGAGCTGCTGGACGTGTTCCCGGGCCAGGACATTCTGGAGCGTACCTCCATGAACTCCTGGGACGACCAGAAAGTGCGTGACGCGCTGAAGGCCAACGGCAAGAAGAAAGTGGTTGTCGCCGGTCTGTGGACTGAAGTGTGCAACAACAGCTTTGCCCTGTGCGCGATGCTGGAAGGCGACTACGAAATTTACATGGTGGCGGACGCCTCCGGCGGCACCTCCAAAGAGGCCCACGACTTCGCGATGCAGCGCATGATCCAGGCGGGCGTGATCCCGGTGACCTGGCAGCAGGTCATGCTGGAGTGGCAGCGTGACTGGGCGCACAAAGAGACCTACACCGCGGTGATGGATATCGTGCGCGAGCACTCCGGCGCCTACGGCATGGGCGTGGACTACGCCTACACCATGGTGCACAAAGCGCCGTCTCGCCAGAAGAGCGAGCACCGCACTTTAGCGCCGGTCCCGGCACGCTAAGCCTCGTCGGCGGGCTGGTCCCTCATCCGGCTCGCCGCGCCTTTTTCTCTGGAGTTCTCAATGAGTACAGGGTTGATATCCCTCGCGGCAGGCGTATTGATTGGCCTGATGTACGCCGTGCTGAAGGTGCGGTCCCCCGCGCCGCCCGCGCTCGCGCTGATTGGCCTGCTGGGCATGCTGGCAGGCGAACAGGCGATGCGTCATCTTTTATCCCGCGATAATCCGGCTGCCGTGCAGGTGACGGTTCCCCACGTTCAACACCCGACCGGAGCGTCATCATGAAGGCCTGGATTATTTCGCTGGTGTGCGGGGTCGCGGCTGGGGTACTTTACGCCCTGCTCGACGTACATTCCCCGGCGCCGCCGGTCGTCGCGCTGCTAGGCCTGTTCGGCATGCTGGTGGGTGAACAGCTGATCCCCATCGGGCGTCGTCTGGTAAGCCGCGAACCGCTGACCCTGGCCTGGTTTCGTCATGAATGCGTACCGAAAATCAGCGGTACTGCGCCCCCCGCGCCCGCGAAGGAAAGCCGCGACGCGTAACGATTTGTTTGAGGAAAGACAGCATGACGCTGCCGTGGCGCATTGCCATCATCGATGACGAACGCTCTGTTCGCAGCGGGCTCAGTAATCTGCTGCAATCGGAAGGGTATGCTACCGATACCTTCGATTCGGCAGAGGTGTTTTTAAGCCACCCTCTCGCCCTGTCCGGCGCGTCGCTGGTGATCGCCGACATCAAGCTGCGCGGCATGAACGGCATCGAGCTGTTTGAAAAGCTGCGGTTGCTGGCCGCGCCGCCGCCGCCAATACTGTTTATCTCCGGCCATGCTGATGAAAATATGCAGCGGTATGCACTCAGTCTGGGCGCCGCTGCATTTTTGCGTAAGCCGATTAACATCGATATTCTGCTGGATCATATTCAGCGGGAGCTGACCCGCCGACAATAAGGATCGCGGATGAACGAACATACGTCGCCTGCATTTTGGCCCGCCCGGGGAAGTCTCCATGAAGGGCGGGCTTTTGTTCTGAAAGAGGATGTTATTTTTACCGTGCTGGCGCAGGAGGGCGGCATCTCCTGGATGAACGCGCGGCATCCCCAGTCCGGCGGTTCGTTTATTATTGCCACCGCGGTCAGCGATGAAGAAGAGGAGCGGGCAACCCGCCTGCTGAAGAACGAGTTTGCCCTGCGCGATCGGCTTCATGACGGCTGGGCCATCCGGCCCGTCGCCTCTACCCAGTACCGTGGACGTTTTGCGCTGGTCTACGCGCCGTTCTGCTTTGAACTGCTGGCGTGCCGGGCAGGTAAGGCGATTTCCGCGATCGGCCGCTTTATTGAGATGGCAATCCGCATCTGCGGTCCCCTGCGCCAGATGCATTTGCACAACCTTATCCACGGCGATATCAAACCCGGGTCGATCTTCGTTCACCATGACGCCACCTGCCGTCTGTGCAGCTTTGGCCTCGCCTGCGGCACCTCCGACGCGTTCTCCCAGACCCGGCTTGCCGCGTATGGCGGCACGCCCGCCTACATGTCACCGGAACACACCACCCGTACCCGGCGCGCCGTCGACAGCCGGAGCGATCTCTACAGCCTGGGTATCGTGCTGTATGAACTTCTGACCGGGCGATTACCGTTTGAACTGAGCGCGGATGACCAGACCAGCTGGGCGCATTACCACATTGCCTCTGAGCCGCTTGCGCCGGGCCGGGTGCGCCCGGACGTCCCCGGCATGCTGTCGACCATCATCCTTAAGCTGCTGGAGAAGAATCCGGAGAACCGCTATCAGACCGTCGACGGGCTGATTGCCGATCTCAGGCGCTGCCAGGCGACGCTGACGGTTGAAGGCGAAATTGTCGACTTTATTCCCGGCCAGCAGGATCGCTCTCCGGCGATCCATCTGGCCGATTCGCTTTTTTCCGCTCATCCGCAGGCCAGCGACGTCATCGCCGCGTTTGAGCGGGTTAGCCAGAGCGGTGCGCCGGAACTGGTTACGATTGGCGGACCGTCGGGGATCGGCAAATCTTCCGTGATCGCCACCACGCTGAAATCGCTGCAACAGCGCAAGGTGCTGCTGGCGGTGGGCAAGGTCGATCAATATTCCCCCACGCTGCCCTACGGCGTGCTGAGTTCGGCGTTTCGGACGCTCACGCTGCACCTGCTCGGGCTGCCAGCCGGGGAGGTGGCGACGTGGAAAATCCGCCTGACGCGCGCGCTGGAAGGCTACGAGGAGCTGGCCGTCAGCCTGGTGCCGGAGCTGAATTTACTCCTGGAGAACAAACCGCGTTTCTCAGCGGATACGTTTTCCATCGACGCGCGGGCGCGCTTCAGCCATATGGTGCTGGCGCTGGTGAAAACCTTCACCACCCAAGGGACGCCGCTGGTGCTGCTGCTGGATGATGTGCAGTGGATCGACGTCGCCAGCCTGCAAACGCTCGATCACCTGCTGCGTACCTGCGGCGCCATTCCGCTGCTGGTGGTGGTGGCGCACCGCGATCTCAGTTTGCTTTCTGACCCCAGCTTGCAGACCGCGCTGGCGAGCCTGCCGGAAGCGGCGCAGCACGCCACGACGATCGTTCCGCAGCCGCTGTCGGTGAAGGCCGTGGCGCGCTGGCTCGGAGGAATTTTTCATGCCCGCAGCGCCGGCACCACCGATCTTGCCGCGCTGATCCACGAAAAAACCGGCGGCAACCCGCTGTTCGTGCAGGAATTTTTCCGCCGCATCGTCGATGACGGGCTGGTAGTGCACAACAAATATCAGGGTAAATGGCATTACGATCTTCAGGCGATCCGCGCCCGGCACTACACCGAAAACGTGGTAACGCTGGTGCTGGAACAGCTCAAGGAGATGCCTGACGAAACGCGCCGTCTGCTGGGCAGCATCGCCTGCCTCGGCTGCACGGGCGAGCTGGAGATGCTGTGCCGCGTGGTGGGGCTGTCTGCGGCGGAAATCCGCTACGCGCTTCACCCGGCGGTGACCGCTCAGCTGATTGTGCTGACGGAAAAAGAGTACGCCTTTACCCACGATCGGGTGCAGGAAGCCGCCTTTGCCCTGCTGGATGAGGGCGAGAAAAGTCATCTGCACCTGACCACCGCCAGCCTGCTGGCGGACGCCGCGCGCCAGGCGGCAGGCAATGAGCTGCTGTTCCGCGCGGTTCACCACGTCAGCGCCGCGCTGGACTGCATCCAGCCTGCGCCGCAGCGCCAGAGATTCCGTGAGCTGAGCCTCCAGGCCGCGCGGCGTGCGAAGCGTACCGGGGATTACCTCTCCGCCCTGAGCTATATCCAGACCGCCAGAGCGCTGGGGAATGCGGGTCCGGTCTCGGACTTTATGCTGGATATCGAAGAGGCGGGCTGCGAGTTTGCGCTCGGGCACCTGGAGCGTACGCGCGCGCTGTGCGATACGATCCTCGGCTCACCGGGCGGGCTGACGGAGAAAGCGCTGGCGGCGAACCTGCTGGCGGAAGTCTATATGCGCCAGTCGGAGATCCGCCTGGCGCTGGAGGCCTCGTTGTGCTGGCTGAGCGTGTTCGGGATCCAGGTCAGCCGCTACCCGGAAAATGCCGATTGTGACGAGGCCTGGCAGCAGTTCTGCGAACGCATCGCCGACGCGCCGCAGAACCCGTTTTCTCAGCTGACGCTGATGAAGAATGCAGAGACTGAAGCGGTAATGAACCTGCTTTACAGCGCCAGTATCTTCGCCAGCTTTACCTGCCCGCGGCTGCACTTTTTACTCCTGTGCCGGATGATGCATCTCACGCTCGACCACGGCATTACCGGAGCATCCACCACGGCGATGGCCTGGTTTGGCGTGCTGATTGGCCACCGCTACGCCGAATACCGTCTCGGGTTTGAGTACGGCACGCTGGCTCGCGAGCTGGTAAACCGCCACGGCTATGATGCCTATGAAGCCAAAACCCTGCTGCCGCTCGACCAGCTCAGTGTCTGGACCCAGCCGCTGTCGTACACTATCGAGTGCGCGAAAGCCTGTTTTACCTCAGCGGTAACGCACGGCGACACGACGATGGCCTGCTTCGCAGCCTGTCATCAAATCATTAATTTCCTCTCCCGGGGCGATCATCTGGACGGCGTGCTGACCAGCATCGATCGCGGTCTGGCCTTCGTGCGTAAAACGGATTTCCAGGACATTGAAACCGTTCTGCACATTCAGCGCCGCTACGTGGAGTTTTTACGTACGCCGGTGACGGGCACCTGGAGCGCCGCCCAGGCGCTGCCTGACGATCTGCTGCCCGCACCGCCGGAGCAGGCGCCAGAGCAGACGTCGACCATGCTGTTCTGGTACTGGCTCTATCGCGGGATGGCGCACTTTACCTGCGGCGAATATGCCGACGCGCAGGCGGATTTAGAGATGGCGGGCTGGTATGCGTGGTCCGCGCCGGGCCATATCCATCTGCTGGATTACCATCTTTACAGCGCGCTGGCCCTCTCGCGCCAGCTCACGCCGGAGACCTTTTCGGCGGATTATCGCCGCAGCATTCATCACCATTACGACAAAATTGCCCTCTGGGCGCGGATCAATCCGGGCACGTTTGCCGATAAAGAGGCGCTGATTTACGCCGAAATCGTCCGTCTGGACGGCATGAACAGCATCGCGCTGGAGCAGTATGAAAAGGCGGTGCGCCTCTCGCGGGAGGGCGGGTTTAACCCGATCAATGCCCTGGCGCACGAGCTGGCGGGGCGTTTCTCGCTGGCCTGCGGCTACCCGACCGCCTCCGACGCCCATTTCCGCGGGTCGATTGCCGCCTGGGGCCGCGCCGGGGCGCAGGCCAAGGTGCGCCAGCTGGAGCAGGATTTCCCGCACTTGCTGGCCTCCGGACAGAGCCGGGCGTATGAGTCGGTGGCGTTCGCCCAGGACGAGGTGATCCGCGATTTACAGAGCGTCATCAAAGCCTCGCGCGCCCTGTCCGAAGAGATTAACCTCGAACGCTTAATCGAAAACCTGATGACGCTGCTGCTCGAACGGGCCGGGGCGCAGCGCGGTCTGCTGCTGCGCGTCAGCGATAATCATATACCGGAAATTGAAGCCAGCGCCTGGACCAGCACCGACGGCGTGCGGGTACGCATCGTGAAAGAGTCACCGATGGCGACGGACATGCCGCTGTCGGTGCTGGCTGCGGTGATCCGCACCGGGCAGGAGATCCGCACCGGCAAGCCGGAGGCGTTCCACCCGTTCAGCCAGGATCCGTACCTGGTGACGTCCGGCGCCGCGGTGATGTGCGTGCCGATGTTCAAGCAGGCGCGGTTGGTGGGCGTACTCTATCTGGAAAACCGCCTGATGCCGGAGGTGTTTACCGCCGAGCACTCGCGCGTGGTCAGCCTGCTGGGCGCGCAGGCGGCGGTTTCGCTGGAGACGGCGCGGCTTTACGCCGAGCTGCTGGCGGAAAACATCCACCGTCGGCGCGTGGAGAAAGAGCTGCGCGCCAGCCAGACGTCCCTCATGCTGGGCGAGCAGATCAGCCACACCGGCAGCTGGCGCTGGGAGCTGGTGCAGGATCTGATGTTTATCTCGGAAGAGTACGCCCGCATTCTCGGCCTGCCGGAACAGCAAAAAATGCTGTCAATGGCGGAGTTTTTGACCTACGTCCATGAGGACGACTATGGCCGTATTGGCGCCCTCGTTAACCAGAGCGTGCGCGACGGGCTGTCCATGCGCGCGGAGTTTCGCATTATCCGCACCGACGGCTCTGTACGCTACATTCTGGGGATTGGCGATCCGGTGGGCGTCGGCAGCGAGGTGAACGAGTATTATGGCATCATCACCGACATCACCAGCCAGCGGGCGGCGGAGGATGCGATGCGGGTGGCGCAGGCGGATCTGGCGCGGGTGTCCCGGGCCACCACCGTCGGGCAGCTGACCTCCTCGATCGCCCACGAGATCAACCAGCCGCTGATGTCGATTGTCTCGAACGCCGGGGCGAGCCTGCGCTGGCTTGGCCGCGATCCGGCGCGGCTCGACAAGGTGCGCGAGGGGCTGGAGGAGATCGCCGCCGAGGGCGAGCGGGCGGGGGAGATCATCCGCAGCATTCAGTCCCTGACCCGCAAGCAGGATCCCACGCTTACGCGCATCGATCTGCACTTCCTGATCCACCACATTATTATGCTTTCCCGCAGCGAGCTTGAGCTGCGACACATTAGCGTTGATTACCTTTTAAACGCTCATGACAGTTTTATCATTGGCGACAGCGTGCAGATACAGCAGGTGCTGCTTAACCTGGTGATGAACGCGGTGGAAGCGATGGCGGAGATAAAAGATCGCCCGTGCAGCATCACGATCTCCACCGCGAACTGCATTGAAGGAAAGGTGATCTTCGAGATTGCCGATACCGGCAGCGGCATTGAGCCGGAGCTTACCGAGCGGATCTTCGACTCGTTCTACTCCACCAAGGCGCAGGGAATGGGGATGGGGCTGACCATCAGCGCCAGCATCATTGAGCGGCACCGGGGAAAACTGAGCGCGCGCCGCAGGGAGCCGCACGGCACGGTGTTTGCTTTCGCGCTGCCGCTTGCCGGCCCGGAGGCGTAAGGGTTATTCCACGGTTTGGCTTTGGGTCAGGCGCTCGACGGCCCTGACCAGCTCGGCCACGGAACGAACCTGCATTTTCTCCATCACCCGGCGGCGGTGCACTTTTACCGTTATCTCGCTGACGCCCAGCTCGGCGGCGATCTGCTTGTTGAGCTTGCCGATGATGGCAAGCTCAAGCACCTCACGCTCGCGCGGGGTGAGGGACATATGGCGCTGCTTCAGGGCGTAGTGCTCTTTGTTGCGCACGGCGTTGTTTTCCGCCAGCTGAAGGGCGGATTCAATGGCGTCGAGCAGCGCGCTGGATTCGACGGGCTTGGTGAGAAATTCATAAGCCCCGCCTTTAATGGCGCGCACCGACATGGGAATAGTGCCGTGGCCGGTGAGAAAAATAATCGGGATCTCGCGCCCGCTGTCTTTCAGCGCGTCCGCCACTTCAAAACCCGAGATGGCGGGCATTTGCATGTCGAGGATCACGCAGGAGGGCAGATCGTCAAAGCGATGTTGAAGAAACGTCTCTGCCGATGAAAAGCCGATGGCGTTCAGGCCCGCTGATTCCAGCAGCCCGATTACGGACTGCCTGACTGGGTCATCGTCATCAACCACATACACAATGTGTTCCATTCACCGCCCCGGTGCTGATTTAAATGTCGAGGATGCAAACAGTCCCAACGGTGGCGTAAGAGACTGTTTATGCTGACTTTCATCTTAACACATTAAATATCATTATCATTTAACAATATGATAACCATATGAAGTATAGCGAGCCGGGGCGGGGGCAGTGAAGGAACGAAACGCTGTTTTTATGCACCGACAAGCTCAATGCGGTTGCCGTCCGGGTCCGCGATCACCGCTTCATAGAAGCCGTCCCCGGTCATGCGCGGGGCGCTGAGCAGCGTGCCGTTTGCCTGTGCCCGCTCGGCCATGCTGTCCACTTTTGCCTTGCTGCCGACGTTGATGGCGATATGCGCCCAGCCGATAAACTCCGGGTGCGACGGGGCGTCGGGCAGGTCCGGCAGCGTCATCAGCTCAAGGGTCGGCCCGTCATCCAGGGTAATAAAGTGGGATTCAAACCCTGGGCGGTTTTTGCTGACGTAGCGTTCGTTACTGCGGGCATTAAAAACCGTTTCCCAGAACTGAACTTGGGCCTCAAGGCTGCGGGTCCAGAGTGCGACATGTGCAATATTCATTGTAACCCTCGTTGTTTGTATTGCGCGGTTATGCAACATTATGCGCATTGATACTCGATTAAAAATCACAAAGGACTTTCAATGCTCGATTATGCAGCTTTTCCTGAGCAGCGACAAGAGCGGATCCGACAGATCCTTCAGGAGAGCGGAAGGGTGATCTGTACCGAGCTGGCGAGCCAGATGAAGGTGTCCGAGCACACCATTCGCCGTGATTTACATGAACTTAGCAAAGAAGGCTATTGCAAAAAGGTCTATGGCGGCGCGGTGCTTCAGCTCCCGGATGCGGGCAGTTTTTTCAGCCGCGAGCAGAAAATAAGTGCAGAAAAGCACACAATCGCGCAGAAAGCTGCAACGCTGGTTCAGGCGGGCGGGTGCATTTTTATCGACGCGGGGACGACAAATCTGGCGCTGGCGAAAGCCCTTCCGGCGGATCTTAACGTCACGGTGGTAACCAACTCCCCGGCGATTGCCGCGGAGCTGCTGCATCATCCTCTGTGCGACGTGATCGTCACCGGCGGGCAGATCCAGCGAGCGTCCGGCGGAACGGTTGGCGCCACGGCGGCGAACCAGATCCAGGGCATTATCTTCGATCAGGCCTTTATCGGCGGCTGTGCGATGGATCCTGAGACGGGGCTTACGGGGTTTGATTTTGCCGACTGCGAGTTTAAAAAAGCCGTGATTGCCCAGAGTACCCAGACCATTGTGGCCCTGACCGCAGACAAAATTCCCGGCGTAGCGCGCTTTGTGGTAGCGAAGAGCCGCGACATTGATGTGCTGGTGGTAGAAGAGAGGATAGAACAGGGCGTTTTTGACGCGCTGGCGGCGCAGGATGTTCGCATTGTGTGTGCCTGAGGACTTTCACGGGTAAAACAGGCTACACTCTGGTTTTGAGCGCTAAATGCTGAGGACGTAACAATGCACTACACACTGAAAGAAAGCGACAAAGACAAAGCGGAAGGGTCAAGCGGCGCGGGCGCTCTTCAGCAAAAACTGCTGGAATCCCGTTCGATTGTCATCTCCGGTGAGATTAACCAGGAGCTGGCCCAGAAGGTCATTACCCAGCTGATCCTGCTGCAAAGCGTCAGCAACGATCCGATCAAGCTGTACATCAACAGCCAGGGCGGCCACGTGGAAGCGGGCGACACCATCCACGACTTCATTAAGTTCATCCGTCCGGAAGTGCACGTGATCGGCACCGGCTGGGTGGCGAGCGCCGGGATCACCATCTTCCTGGCGGCGAAAAAAGAGCACCGCTACTCGCTGCCGAATACTCGCTTTATGATCCACCAGCCGCTGGGCGGCGTGCGCGGTCAGGCGACGGATATCGAGATCGAAGCGCGCGAGATCATCCGCATGCTGGAACGCGTGAACAAGCTGATTGCTGACGCCACCGGCCAGCCGCTGGAGAAAGTAAAGAAAGACACTGACCGCAACTTCTGGATGTCGCCGGCGGAAGCGCTGGACTACGGGATTGTGGGCAAGCTGATTACCCATTATGACGAGCTGAACCTGGATTAAGTTTTAGCCCGCGCGTGCGTCGGGTGACGGCTTCGCCATACCCGACCTACGCGCGCTCGTTTGACCCATGACAAGTTCCCCCCCAGCCGTCTCCCCTATAATCGCGCCTGTTTACCCTCTCACTGGTGCTAACCATGGCGTATCAACTGAACCTGAACTGGCCGGAATTTCTTGAAAAATACTGGCAAAAACAACCCGTTGTGCTGAAAAATGCCTTCCCGAATTTTGTCGATCCGATTACGCCGGACGAGCTGGCGGGTCTGGCGATGGAGCCGGAAGTCGATAGCCGCCTGGTAAGCCATGCCAACGGCAAGTGGCAGGCGAGCAATGGTCCGTTTGAGCATTTCGATAACCTCGGTGAAACCGGCTGGTCCCTGCTGGCGCAGGCGGTGAACCACTGGCATATGCCCGCCGCTGAACTGGTGCGTCCGTTCCGCGTGCTGCCGGACTGGCGTCTTGATGACCTGATGATCTCCTTCTCCGTTCCGGGGGGCGGCGTGGGGCCGCATATCGATCAGTACGATGTGTTTATCATCCAGGGGATGGGCAGCCGTCGCTGGCGCGTGGGTGACAAGCTGCCGATGCGTCAGTTCTGCCCGCATCCGGCGCTGCTGCATGTCGATCCGTTTGAGCCGATCATCGACGAAGATCTTGAGCCGGGCGATATCCTCTATATTCCGCCTGGATTCCCGCATGACGGCTTCACCCATGAAACCGCGCTCAACTACTCCGTCGGCTTCCGCGGGCCGAACGGCCGCGATCTGATCAGCAGCTTTGCTGATTACGCGCTGGAAAACGATCTGGGCGGCGAGCACTACAGCGATCCGGATCTGACCTGCCGCGAACACCCGGGCCGCGTCGAGCAGTATGAACTCGATCGTATCCGCCAGATGATGATCGACATGATTAGCAAGCCGGACGATTTCACGAAATGGTTTGGCAGCTTCGTCTCCACGCCGCGTCACGAGCTGGATATTGCCGCCGCCGAGCCGCCGTATTCAGCGGAAGAGGTGCTCGACGCGCTGCAAGGGGGCGAAACGCTCTCCCGCCTGAGCGGGCTGCGCGTGCTGAACGTCAACGGTAGCGTGTTTATCAACAGTGAACAGCTGGAAACGGCGGATATGAACGGGGCAGACGCGCTGTGCCGCTACACCGAGCTCGGCCAGGCCGAGCTGGGCGACGCGCTGAATAATCCGGCGTTTGTGGACGAGCTGACCGGATTGATTAACCAGGGCTACTGGTTCTTCGACGAGTAACAGCAGGCGGCGTTTAGTCAGCCTAAACGCCGCTACGTTCAAACCAGCATGTTACACGCCTTCCAGTAGTTCAAAAGCCGCTCGTCGTCGCGCTCTTTCTCCGCTTTGATTTTCATCGCCTGGGCCAGATTCTCTCGCGATACCTCATGGCCTTTTTGCACGATGTCTAAGACCGCTTCACCAAGAGCCAGCGAAATTTCTGCCCGATTATTGTTGCGAATCGTCATAAATACCTCCTCGTTGGTTGCGATAATTTAATTATGAACGGGAAATAATCAGCCGGTAATAATTCATCTCATTCTTATTTTTTCAATTCGGCGTTAAATAGACATAATATTCCATTCTGTCAATGATGTTTCAAAATGCTAATAAGCCTTTTAAGCCTGAATTTATGCGCTACAGTTAATTTCGTGCAACAGGCAAATAACCGAAACAGGAGAATGATTATGGTAGATAAAAGCGCAATTAAGGATCACACTCAGGTTGTCGCCAGCTGCGGAACGCACGTCGGGGTTGTGGACCATTTAGACGGCGAGCGTATCAAGCTTGCGAAGAGCGACCCGGAATCGGGCGGCAAGCACCACTTTATTCCTCTCGGCTGGGTCGATAAGGTCGAAGATAATAAAGTTGTCCTGACCAAAAACCATAAAGAGGTTTTTGCTGAGTGGCAGGAAGCATAAAATATATTTCTCGATAAGAAATATACGCCTTCGCTCCGGCTTTGTCCGGAGCGTAATAGTGTCTGCGCCCGGTGATTGCTGATATGGCAAAGGGATGGTACTGTTTTGCCTGACCTTTCCCCGATGCAGGCCCCGAATTATGCTCCAGAGTGAAAATAGATCAGCGAAACGCCTATTTTTTGTTGAAGATTTTCAGATATTCGGCGAGCGCTACGGCATCGACTACCGTTTCCCGCTGTTAAAAGGGGAGCAGGTCAGCGGCAGCCCGGTGTTGCAGGGGAATGTGGAAGAGATAACGCTCTCGTCCGGCATTTCGCTGACCCACTCCGACGTGCATGTATTACAACCCTACGAAACCACATCCCGCCAAAGCAGCCCGCTCTATATGCTGGTCGTCCTGGAAGGGTGCGTCACGATCGCGCTCAATGGCATCGACTATCACGTTTGTCCCGGCATGGCGTTCAGCGCCCGTCTGAGTGAGGAACAGGTGATGAGCGCGCGTCACGACGCCGACAGCTCGCTGAAAACGCTCTCGTTTGGCGTGTACCCGCATGAAGCCGGGCGTGAAGCCCTGCTTGAGTCGCTGCTGCTGGAATGGCAAAACCTGAATACACCCACGTTTGTCTGGCACGTTCCCGAATTTGTTATGTCAGGTATTCAGCATGCGCAGCAGCAGAGGGGAAGCGTGCTCGCGCGTAAGCTGCTGCTGGAGGGGCTGATGTACCAGCTGCTCGGCCACGGCCTGAACCAGCGCCAGCAGCCCTGCCCGAGCCGCCCTGAGTATGCGCGTCTGGAACGCGTGCGGAGCATGCTGGAACAGTCTCCTGAACGGGATCATACTCTCGCGCAGCTGGCGGCCCTGGCTGCAATGAGCCCAAGCAGCCTGCGCAGCAAGTTCCGTCAGCGCTACGGCTGCACGCTTTTCGATTATCTCCGCGACTGTCGCCTTGCGCTGGCGCGCCGCTATCTGCTGGAGGGCCACAGCGTGCAGCAGGCGGCCTGGATGTGCGGGTATCAGCATGCCACCAACTTCGCCACCGCGTTTCGTCGTCATTACGGGATTTCACCGGGCGACGTGCGCAAACTCCGCTAACGTAATTTCGCCCATCGCGCGAACGCATCCCGTGCGGTTTAGCATCGCGCATACGTAACCTGGCGGCGCGCATAGCCGTTTGCACTCTCAAAAAGGTAATAATTCTTATTAACAATAAGAAATATCTCTGGAGAGGGTTATGTTTGCTAAATCGCGTCTGGCACTGCTGGTGGGATGGGTTACCGGTAGCGTCGCTTTTCCTTTACTGGCGCAGGATGCGCAAAAAACTGACACCGTGGTGGTGACCTCGCAGATGCAGTCTGCGGCCACCAAGCTTGAAACGCCGGATATTGAAACTCCGCAGTCGGTCTCTATCGTCACGCGCGAGCAGTTCGAAGAGCAGGGCGCAACCAGCGTGCGTCAGGCCGTGAGCTACACGCCGGGGGTCTACAGCAACCAGATTGGGGCGTCTAACCGCTTTGACTACATGGTGCTGCGCGGCTTCTCTGACGGCAGCCTGGACAACGTCTACCTGGACGGCCTGAAGATGATGGGCGACACCAACTCCCACAGCTCGCTGGTGGTTGATCCGTGGTTCCTGGACAGTATCGAAGTCGTGCGCGGCCCGGCCTCCGTGCTCTATGGCCGTTCATCGCCGGGCGGGATTGTGGCGCTTACCTCCCGTAAGCCGTCGTTCGATCCGGGCGGGGAGATCAAGCTCTTTGCCGGGAACAATAGCCAGCGTGGGGCGATGTTCGACGTCACCGGCCCGGTTGATGATAACGACCGCGTGGCGGTGCGCCTCAGCGGGATGACCCGCTATGCCGATTCCCAGTTCGATCCGCTGAAGGAAGAGCGTTATGCGCTGATGCCGAGCCTGACCTGGCGTATCACCGATAACACCCGTCTGGATCTGATGGCCTACCTGCACCGTGATCCGGAAGGCGGCAGCCACTCCGGCCTGCCGTATGAGGGCACCGTTGTGCCGCACAGCGGGAAGAAAATCTCCAACACGTTCTTTGAAGGTGAAGACGATTACGACAAGTACGATCGTCGGGAAAACATGGTCGGCTATAACCTTGAGCACCTGTTTGACAGCGGCTGGTCCGTGCGCCAGAAGCTGCGCTACCTGCACACCAAAGTGGAGCTGAACCAGGTGTATGCCGCAGGCTGGCTGAATGACACCGAGCTGAACCGCGGCTATTCCGGCTCCGACGAGAAGATGAACGCCATCACCCTGGATAACCAGGTCGACGGCAGCTTCGACACCGGGGCGGTAAACCACCGCGTGCTGATCGGCATGGACTACCAGGACCGCACCAACAACGTGACCGGCTACTATGGCGGCTTCCCGCCGATTGACGCCTTCCACCCGGTTTACGGTGCGAAGCCGGATTACATCACCCAGTACAGCAGGGAAAAGCATAAGCTTCGCCAGACCGGTTACTACCTACAGGATCAGATGTCCGTTGACCGCTGGCGCCTGACGCTCGGCGGGCGTTACGACCAGGTGAGCGTGTCGAACGTCGACAACTTCAACCACACCCGCAGCGATCTGGATAAAAACAACTTCAGCAGCCGCGCGGCGCTGCTGTATCTGTTTGATAACGGCGTTGCCCCGTACGTGAGCTACTCCACCGCCTTTACGCCGACCAGCTTTGCCGACGAGCAGGGCAATATCCTGGATCCGATGAAGGGCAAGCAGTGGGAAGCGGGCGTGAAGTATGAGCCAGAAGGGATGAACAGCCAGTTCAGCGCCTCGGTGTTCCGCATCAACCAGAAGAACATTGCCACCAAAGAGGAGCCGACCGATCCGTACCGTTCCATCGGTGAAATCGAATCTGAAGGCGTTGAGCTGGAGGCGATTGGTCAGCTGACCGACAGCCTGCGCATGCAGGCGGCGTATACCTACACGGATATTCGCTATAAGAAGAGCAGCCCGGAAGAGGAGGGCAAGCGCGCCGTCTATGCCCCGCGTAACATGGCCAGCACCTGGCTGAGCTACGACGTCAAAACCGGCCCGCTGGACGGCCTGACCGTCGGCTCCGGCGTGCGCTATGTCAACGGGATCGCCAGCGATCGCCAGAACACCCATACGCTTCCGTCGTACACGCTGGTGGACATGGCCGTAGGGTATGACCTGTCGAAAGTGGGGCTCACGGGCGTGAGCGCGCAGCTGAACGTCAATAACCTGACGGACAAAAGCTACGTTGCGGCGTGTAACTCGCTCTCTTACTGTTATTTCGGTGCAGAACGCAGCATTGTGGGCAGCGTTTCGTGGAAGTTCTGAGTCGTTGATTTTGCCGGGTGGCGGCTTCGCCTTACCCGGCCTACTCTCCCCCGTAGGCCCGGTAAGCGTAGCGCCACCGGGCAAAAAAACGTACTAGTCCTCCATCGCAATCACAATCGCTTCACCCATCTTTTTCAACGCCTCGCGATGCTTATCCGTCGGCGGCAGCGCCACGTTGATCCGCAGGCAGTTGCGGTACTTCCCTGATGCGGAAAACAGCGACCCGGCCGCCGCCTGGATCTTCAGCCGACACAGCTGCTTGCTCACACACACCATATCCACCGTCTCCGGCAGCTCAACCCACAGCAGGAAGCTTCCCTGCGGGCGGGTGACGCAAATCTCCGCCGGAAAATACTGCCGCACCCAGCAGGTGTAGGTTTCCATATTCTGCTGATAAATCTGGCGCATACGGCGCACGTGGCGATGGTAATGCCCGTCGCGAATAAACGCCGCCACCGCCATCTGCGTGCCCGGCACGTTAAACCCGCCCGCGGCGTACTTCATGTGCATCACCCGGTCGTAATAGCGGCCCGGGACAATCCAGCCGACGCGCAGCCCGGGCGCCACGGTCTTGGTAAATGAGCTGCACAAAATCACGCGGCCATCAATGTCCATCGAGTGAATGGTGCGCGGGCGCGGGTACTCCGCCGCCAGCTCGCCGTAAATGTCATCCTCCACAATCACGATATCGTGCCGCTGGGCGAGGGCTAAAACCTGCTTCTTGCGCGCTTCCGGCATGATAAACCCGAGCGGGTTGTTGCAGTTGGGCACCAGGATCACCGCCTTGATCGGCCACTGCTCCAGCGCCAGCTCGAGCGCCTCAATGCTGATCCCGGTCTCGGGATCGGTAGGGATTTCAATTGCCTTGATGTCATACCCGCGCAGCATCTGCATGGTGCCGTGAAACGACGGGGACTCCACCGCCACGATGTCCCCCGGCTTACACACCGAGAGCAGGGCTATCGACAGCGCGCCGTGGCAGCCGTTGGTGATGACAATCTCGTTTGCCGCGACGGTAGAGCCGCCGTCCAGCATCAGGCGGGCGATCTGTTCGCGCAGCTCAAGGCGGCCATCGAGCACGTCATAGCTCAGCATCTCGCTCGGGTTATGCTGCGCAAGGCGGCTCATCTCGCGCCACAGGGGCTTCAGGCTTGGCTGGTTGATGTCCGGCGAGCCGCCGCCAAACGAAATCATCTCTTTGTCGGCGCGGGCGTCCAGCAGCATCATCACCTCATCCCACTGGGTGACGTCCACCGGGCGCTGCACCGGGCGCGTCATCGCTGGGACGGGCGGCTGGGCTTTGCGTTTCGAGACAAAATAGCCGGAGCGCGGCTGGGGGGTGATCAGCTGAAGGTTTTCGAGGATCTGGTAGGCCTGCTGTATGGTGCTGATACTCACGCCGTGCTCCTGGCTCAGCGCGCGCACCGACGGCAGACGCTCGCCGCTGCGATACAGCCCTTGTTCAATGCGTTCTGCCAGAAGGTTGGCGAGGTGTTGATAGCGCGTCATGCTGTATCCTTTATTTTCACCATACAGATTGTTAAACCAGTACAGATTGCCGCAAAAAACGGCATGCAGATACCGTTTTAGCGGATCTGTATGTTAAACAAAAGTTGTTTTTGCATCTGTATTGCGCAGGCCGATTTCCAGGATGATAACTCCACTGGCACAGTGAGGAGAGCATCATGGAATTCTACGAGAACCGTTCAAAACGTCCGTTCGTCGTGTTTGTCTGGATCGGCAAAACGATCCGCAACTGGTATCGCATCAACCGAACCCGCCGCATCCTGAGCCAGATGAGCGACGAGCAGCTCAGGGACGTAGGGTTATCGCGACATGATGTATAACGCGGATCGTAGGCCGGGTAAGGCGCAGCCGCCACCCGGCGATGTTTAGCTCAACAGTTCAAGCGTCTGCCGTTTCGGCCTTTCCAGTAAATCCACCGCCTCCTGATACGTCCGCACGTTGTTATAGCCCATCACCAGCCCGTAGCGTTTGCCCGAGCCGCGATACCACGCCGAGAGGGCATTTACCTGGAGCTGGTGTTCCTGCCAGCAGCGGGCGATCTCCTGGTCCGCGCTTCCCTTTGCGAGAAACGCGACAATATGCATCCCGCCGTCGTTTTGTTCGGTGAAGAACAGGTCACCATAGACCTCACGCAGGGCGGCTATCATCCAGTCGCGGCGGGTCTGATAGAGGGCGCGCATCTTCTTGAGGTGGCGAAAAAAATGCCCCTCGTTGAGAAACGCGGTGAGAATTTTTTGCGTCAGGATTGGCTGGCCGCTGGTGAGGATGTCCGCGCAGTCGGTAAACGCGTCGACAGTGCTGGCGGGCATCACCACGTAGCCCATGCGCAGCGACGGCATGATGGTTTTACTGAAGGTGCCCATAAAGATCACCCTGTCATGCTGGTCGAGGCTCTTTAGCGACGGCAGCACCTTGCGGGTGTAGTGAAACTCTCCGTCGTAATCGTCTTCAACGATCCACGCCTCGTTCTGGCTGGCCCAGTCGAGCAGCTGCTGCTTGCGCGGCAGGGAGAGCGTTACCGCCAGCGGGCTCTGGTGCGACGGGGTGACGATGGCGAAGCGGGCATCGGGGTGATTGCGCAGCAGGTAGTCCGTATCCATCCCTGCGCGATCGACCGGCACGGTGTGAAGGCGGGGCACAATCCGCTTGAGCAGTTGCTGGCCCATAAAATAGCCCGGATCCTCAAACACCACCTTGTCGCTGCGGCTGGCGAGCGTGTCGAGGATCAGGCGCAGGCTGCCGCTGTAGCCGCTGGTAATCAGCACCTGTTCCGCGGTGCAGGATAACCCGCGCGAGATATTCAGGTAGCGGGCAATCGCCTCGCGCAGCGGATACCAGCCCAGCACCGGCGGATTGAGCATTTCATCCTGACGCATGGCGCGCGTCGCCTGGCCCGCCAGCAGCAGCCATTTTTTGTAGGGGAAGCTGTCGAGCGCGGGAATGCCGGGACGCAAAAAACCGGCCCGTTCGCGCTGGCTAATCAACGACGGTGGCAGCGTGCCGGTCGCTTGTTCTGCGGGGGCGTTTTGCGCGGGCAGCAGAAGATCCGGGTTCACCCGCGTCCCGCGCGCGCCCTGGCTTACCAGATACCCTTCTCCCGTCAGAATGGCATAGACCGTTTCAACGGTTTTTCGCGCGACCTTCAGCTCTTCCGCCAGCACGCGGATGGCAGGCACCTTGTCGCCGGGCTTCAGCACGCCGCGCGTGATGTTATCGCGGTAGCGGGTATAAATCTCGTGATAGCCCGGCTTCATGTCCTACCTCATTTCATGTTTTTTGTGTCTTTTTACTATGTCATTAACGGCGTAGATTTGCCTCATCGCATGACAAAAACGGCAAAAAAAGAGGAAAGACAATGAGCACTCGCGTAAACCACCACAAAGCCACACCTGCACTCGCCAACGCGCTTTCCGCCCTGAGCATGGAAGTGGCGAAAACCTCCATTGACCCGGCGCTGAAGCACCTGATCGACATTCGCGTGTCGCAGCTGAACGGCTGTACCTTCTGCCTGGATATGCATTCGAAAGAGGCCAAAATTGCCGGCGAGCGCGAGCTGCGCCTGTACCATCTGGCGGCATGGCGCGAATCCCCGCTGTTCAGCGCCCGCGAGAAAGCCGCGCTGGCCTTCACCGAAGCGCTGACCCAGATTGGCGTACACGGGGTAAGCGACGCGCTGTACCGCAGCGTGGCGGAGCACTTCTCGGACGTGGAGATTTCAGAGCTGAACTTCGCCATTGTCGCGATCAACGCCTGGAACCGCCTGGGCATTACCTCCCGCATGGAGCCGGGCTCGCTGGATGCGGCATATGGGCTGAATAAGGCTAATCTGGAATAATCCCGATAACGTTGCGCTTACCGGGCCTACAGTGCGGCCTGATCCCCTCACCCTAACCCTCTCCCCAAAGGGGCGAGGGGATTAATCCGTGCATATCATTCAGCCCACACTCAGTGGGCGAACTCTCTTTCGCAATTCCTGCGCTTTAACTTCTCGTTTCTTGATACTTACCCTGATAACTATTATCGTAATGGCGCATTACGAGAGGATTCCCCATGCGTGAAGAAGATCTGTTTAGCCGCAGGCCGATGGGCATGCGGATGGCGATGATCGTGCGTCAGTGGCGCGCCGTCATCGACGACGCCATTCTCGACACCGGGTTAACCCAGTCGAGCTGGACGGTGATGATGCAGCTTCATCAGCTCGGGGATAACGTCTCGGTCAGCGAGCTGGCGGAAGTGCAGGGTATCGAACTGCCCCCGCTGATGCGCACGCTGACGCAGCTGGAAAAGCAGGGTTATCTGCTGCGCACCGTCTCGCCATACGACAAGCGTATCCGGCTGCTGACGCTGACGCCCGAGGGCAAAGCCATCCTTGAAAGGCTTACTCAGGTGATCGAGACGTTTCAGGCGCGCGTATCGCAAAACATCGCGCCGGAACATATCGACATTTTCAGCGCCACACTCAATCAAATC
The DNA here is from genome assembly GCF_014982165.1 of Enterobacter cloacae complex sp. P24RS. NCBI lineage: Bacteria > Pseudomonadati > Pseudomonadota > Gammaproteobacteria > Enterobacterales > Enterobacteriaceae > Enterobacter > Enterobacter cloacae complex sp. P24RS. The sequence continues at coordinate 286,670 of NZ_JADCKU010000002.1, read as the reverse complement.
GCCTGCAATTTGCGGACAATCCGCGAAGAAGATAATAAGACCGAAAAATAATGACTCCTGAACAAAAGTTTGCCCGCTGGGTAAGGGTGAGTATTGCCTCTTTCCTGCTGATGTTTGTCTACTTTATCGTCGCGGATATCTGGATCCCGCTGACGCCGGACTCCACCGTGATGCGCGTGGTGACCCCGGTGTCCGCGCGCGTCTCCGGCTATGTGGCGGCGGTACATGTCCACAATAACAGTCAGGTCAAGAAAGGCGATCTGCTGTTTGAGCTCGACCCCACGCCGTTTCGCAATAAGGTCGAAGCGGCGCAAATCGCGCTGGAGCAGGCGCGTCTGTCTAACGATCAGCTGGATGCGCAGATTGCCGCGGCGCAGGCCAGCCTGAAAACCGCCGTGCTGACGGCGCGTAACGACAAGGTGACCTTCGACCGCTACCAGAAACTGAGCACCTTGCAGAACGTGTCGCAGGCGGATCTGGATAAAGTCCGCACCACCTGGCAGAGCAGCGAGCAGTCCGTCAGCTCGATTCAGGCGAATATTCATAACCTGCGCATTCAGCGCGGCGAGCGGGACGAGCACCGTAACGTGACGCTGCAAAAATACCGTAACGCGCTGGATGACGCGGAGCTGAACCTTGGCTGGACGAAGGTCTACGCCGAGGCGGACGGTACGGTCAGTAATTTGCAGCTAAGCCCCGGTTTTTACGCCTCGTCCGGTTCGGCCGCGCTGGCGCTGGTGAACACCCAGACCGATATTGTGGCGGATTTCCGCGAGAAGAGCCTGCGTCATACCCACCAGGGGACCGACGCCGCCGTGGTGTTTGACGCCTTCCCGGGGCAGGTCTTCCGCGCCCACGTGACCAGCAGCGACGCGGGGATCCTTGCAGGCCAGGAGGCGGTGAACGGCCAACTCTCTGAACCGGAAACGTCCAACCGATGGGTGCGTGATGCCCAGCGTATGCGCATTCACGTGGCGCTGGATGAAGCCTTACCGAAGCCGCTGCCGACCGGCGCGCGCGCCACCGTGCAGCTCTATAATAGCGAAGGGCCGTTTGCGCGATTCTTCTCCGGAATGCAAATCCATCTGGTGAGCCTGCTTCACTATGTCTATTAGCACCCTGGCGCGGGTCTTTACCCCGCACGGCAACATTGTCTACACGGCAAACGACTTTCGCCAGACCCTGCGCATCGTCTTCGCCGGGATGATTGCGCTGAGCATTTCGAGCTTCTACAACACCAGCTACGGCGTGTTTTTCGTGGTCTACCCGATCATGCTCCTCTCGCTGGTGCCGGTATTTAACCGCCACGTGGCGAAGCAGTTTATCTTCAGCGCATCGCTGAACTGCGTCGAAATGGTGATTATCATCGGCTATTTATCGCAATGGCCGATCATTATGACGCTGGTGGTGTTCGCCCTGTACGTGATGCGTTTTCGCTTTATGAGCAAGGGGCCGCTGTTCCTGTTCGGTTCAATGGGCGTGGTATGCCAGAGCGTGATGCTCAACTTTATGAGCTACCCCACCACTAACTGGCACACGCTTTTGTTCTCTAACATCGAAGCGAGCGTGATGGCGGTGTGTCTGAGCGCGCTGATGAATTACCTGCTGCCGGACGTTGAGCCGCGTAAGCCGCCGCCGCTGATCGAGAAAAACGATACCCGCGTGCGCCACGAGTCGCTGCTCTCCGGCACCGTGGCGACGCTGATTTTCGTGGTTTTCCAGATAAGCGATCTCAGCGATTCCCTGTCGGCGCTGATGGCGGGCATTCTGATCCTGTTCCCGATGCACTATCGCGGCTCGGTGATCAGCTCTATCTGGCGCGTGGTCGGCGTGGTGCTGGGGTGTCTCTATATCCTTGTCGTTCAGCTTATTCTGTACGATCACAGCAGCCATATGCTGCTGATGATGCCGCTGATCGGCCTTGGGCTGGCGTTTGGGGCACGTCTGCACGTGATGGAGAAGGTCGGCGCCGGGGTAGGCTTCGCCAGTATTACCACCATCGGCATCATGTTCGGACAGAACATGCACCCGGACAGCGACCTGGTGTTCAGCGATCTGTACCGCATCACCTCCGTCACCTTCGCGCTGGTGGTTACGCTGACGATGGTCTTTCTGGTGCACCTGATCCTGAACCGCTTCGAGGCGACGCGCTACGTTATCGCGCCGCCAAAAGCGGATTAGTGCGCCAGCACGGGGGGCAGTTGCGAGAGTAAAAACAGGATCAGGCCAATCGTCCCGCCCACTAATGTGCCGTTGACGCGGATAAACTGTAGGTCTTTGCCTATGTTAAGCTCGATCTGACGTGACATATCTTTGGCGTCCCAGCTTTTCACCGTGTCGCTGATATGGCGCGTCAGGAACGCCGCAAAATCCGGCGCGACGCGGTGCGCCGCCTGCTCCAGATGCTCGTTCAGCGACGCGCGCAGGCTGGCATCATTCGATAGCGTCTCACCAAACCACAGCCCGGCGTTGGCAATGCGCTGCTTCACGCGCGAGTCCTCGCTTTGCATATCCGCCTTTAGCCACTGGCGAAGGTCGGCCCACATTTCACCCAGATAACGGTTAAACGCTTCATCATTCTTCAGATAGTGCTTGATGTTGTCGGCTTTGGCCGCCATCTCCGGGTCGTTTTTCAGGTTGTCGATAAGCTTCAGCGTGGCGCGGTCGAACGCCTTGCGGATCTGGTGCGTGCGGTCGTGGCTGATATCGTCCAGCAGCGTGTTCACCGCGTTCGACACCATCTCTGCGCTCTGATCGCCCAGCCACTCGGTGGGCAGCACCATTGCCTTGCGGGGGTGCTCGGTCTTCAGCCAGTGGACAATCTGGTCAGAGATAAACTCCCGCGTGCTTTCCCGCTGAATCAGCGTAATCAGGCGGTTGATGATGGCGTCCAGCAGCACCTGATGGCGGTTGTTTTTAGTCATGCTTTCCAGCATCACGGCGCTGGTTTCGGTGAAATCGACCTTGTCGATAGCCTTATGCACCGCGCGTTTGAGCAGGCGCTGAATGCGCCCGTCGTCGGTCAGCTCAAGAAAACCGCTCATCACCTGCATCAGATGCAGCCCGACGCGCTGGGCGTTGTCGGGCTTGCTGAACCAGGCACCGATCATCTGCGCCGGCTCGTAGCGGCGAATTAACGCGACCAGCGACTGGGTATCCAGAAACTTCTCCTGCACGAACTGGCCGAGATTGTCGCCAATCCGGTCCTTATTGCGCGGGATGATTGCCGTATGGCGTGAAATGAACGGAATGGGCACCCTGCGAAACAGCGCGACGACGGCAAACCAGTCCGCCAGCGCGCCGACCATTGCCGCCTCGGCAATGGCCTTCACGCCGCGTACCCAGAAGGTCTGCGGCAGAAACAGGGTGGTGATAAAGGCCGCAGCGGCAATCAGCAGCAGCGACAGCGCAAGAAGCTTGGCGCGTTTGAGTTCAGCTATTTTTTCCATGGGTTAAGGATAGAGGGAGACGGGGGGAATGTGCAAAAACCGCCACAGCACCCACCCACCAAACCCCATCAGCACCACGCCCGCCGTGCGCTCAATCCACCACAGCGAACGGCTAAGCTTCTCTTGCACCGCCGATAGCCCCATCATCGACACCAGTGCAAGATCCCACACCAGCACCACCGTCACCATCCAGACGCCGCAGGTTGTTTGCTGAAGCAGCGTGACGTCCGGACCGAGTAACGCCGTCATCAGCGCCAGGTAGAACAGCGCATTTTTCGGATTTAACAGCGCCGACCCCAGCCCCAGCAGGATCTGCTTCATCAAAGAAGGGCACCGCTGTCGGGTTTCAGCAAGCGCCAGCGCCTGCGGTTGGCTGCGCACCAGATGCGAGCCGATCCACAGCAGATACAGCGCCCCGCAAAGCTCTATCAGCGTAAACAGCCAGGCAAACTGGCGCAGTGCGCTCCAGCCGATAATCACCAGTAAGATATACAGCCCGTTACCCGCGGCGATACCGAAGCACAACCCGGCGCTGCCGCGCAGTCGGTAGCGCGCGGCGTAGCCCACCAGCAGGAAGAAGTCCGGGCCCGGGCTTAACAGGGCGACAAAATGCGCCAGCGCCAGGGCGAGAAAAGCGGAAGGGAAGAACAGTTCCATAGCAACCTCGGTTAACAATCTGAGGTCAGCCTACGGTGATGCAAACGCTATTTATTGTCAGATATTGATCGGCCTGTCGCATACTGACGCGGCGTGGCCGCGGTATAGCTGACAAAGGTCTTATGAAAATGGCTCTGGTCGGCAAACCCGCTCTGGTAGCCGACGTCGGCAATGTCGTCTCCGGCACGCAGCCGCGCTTTGGCGAACTCCACGCGGGAGACGTTGAGAAAGCTGACCGGCGTCAGGCCGGTGTCCTGCCGGAAGGTGCGGATCAGCGTCTCCTTGCGCAGCGAGAATCGTTGGGCAAGTTCGTCAAGCGAAGGCGGTGCGGCCAGGTCGGCAAGGAATGCCTGCTGAAGGTGCTGACTGGTAGAGCGAAGCGCGTCTGCGTTTTCCACGCAGCGGGGAAGGGCAGAAAGTAGCGTGTCCACGGATGCAGGTGACATCGTCGCAACAACATCAAGGTAGCGCTTAAAGAGCGCAGGGTCGCGAATCACCTGGAACGCCACGGGAAGATCGGTGTCGATATAGAGCATATGGTAGCTGCGCGGTTGCCCGTTGACGGGGTTGCAGCTGTGCGGCGCGTAAGCCGGGATGACAATGAGATCGCCGGGGTTCAGGATAGACTCTCTGCCATGACTGACGCAGCAGGTCTGGCCTTCCATAATCGCGCCGATGGAGAGCTGCGGATGACAATGACGTTTGTACGCCCGGGTGCTCTGCCACGTACTGCGCAGCTCAAGACCTGCGGCGCGATGAAAGGTCTGGCGGATGTGGCGGGTATCGGTCATAAGAGCTCCAGTGATGAGCTTTTTTTATACCATGTATGCGCCTGCCCTGGCAGCGTCTTACTAAGAACCTTCCGTATATACCCAACTTTACCTTCATAGCCAGTCACATTGACTACCCTTAATACCCTAAGCGGTAAAACAAGGAGATTCAATATGGCTTACCAGACAGTAAATCCTGCCACCAACCAGCTCATCAAAGAATACCCCTCACATACCGACGCGGATGTTGAAGCGGCGCTAAAGGCGGCCGATGCGCTCTATCATTCTGACTGGGCCAAAGGCGACATCAGCCAGCGCCTGCCGGTACTGCATAAGCTTGCCGACCTGATCGACGAGCGCACCGAGGAGCTGGCGAAAATTGCCAGTCAGGAGATGGGTAAGCTCATCGAACAAAGCCGCGGTGAAGTGAAGCTGTGCGCGCAAATCGCCCGCTATTATGCGGACAATGCGAAGCAGTTCCTGGCCCCGGTGAAGTATCCGTCTGAACTCGGGGAAGCGTGGGTGGAACATCACCCCATCGGCGTGCTGATGGCCGTAGAGCCGTGGAACTTCCCGTACTATCAGCTGATGCGCGTTCTGGCGCCAAACCTGGCGGCGGGTAACCCGGTGATCGCCAAGCACGCCAGCATCGTGCCGCACTGTGCCGAGACCTTTGCCCATCTGGTACGTGAAGCGGGCGCGCCGGAAGGGGCGTGGACCAACCTGTTTATCTCGTCCGATCAGGTAGCGAACATCATCGCCGACGATCGCGTACAGGGGGCGGCGCTGACCGGTTCTGAAAAAGCGGGTAGCGTGGTTGCGGCGCAGGCAGCGAAGCACATCAAAAAATCGACCCTTGAACTGGGCGGAAACGACGTGTTCGTGGTGCTGGACGATGCGGACCTGGAGAAGGCCGTGAAGATTGGCGTTAACGCGCGGCTTAATAACGCCGGGCAGGTCTGTACCGCGGCGAAGCGCTTTATCCTGCACGAGAGCATCGCAGACGCGTTCCTCGAGAAATTCACCGAGGCGTTTAAGCAGGTGAAGATCGGCGATCCGCTGGACGAAAGCACCACGCTGGGGCCGCTGTCGTCGAAAGACGCGCTTGAAACATTGACCAAACAGGTCAACGAGGCGGTGAAAAACGGCGCAACGCTGCACTATGGCGGTAAACCGGTACAGCGTGACGGGAGCTTCTTCGAACCGACGATCCTGACGAATATATCGCGTGAGAACCCGGCGTACTTCGAAGAGTTCTTTGGCCCGGTGGCGCAGATCTACGTAGTGAAAAATGACGACGAGGCGGTCGCTCTGGCGAACGACTCGCACTACGGTCTGGGCGGCGCGGTGTTCAGCCAGGATATCGAGCGCGCGAAGAAAATGGCGTCGCGTATTGAGACCGGGATGGTGTACATCAACTGGCTAACCGATACGGCGGCAGAACTGCCGTTCGGCGGCGTAAAACGTTCGGGTTACGGACGCGAGCTGTCGGACCTGGGGATCAAAGAGTTTGTGAACCAGAAGCTGGTGGTTGTTCGCAAGTAATGTCGGAAATAAAAAAAACCTGCCATCCGGCAGGTTTTTTATTAACAGTCTCATCGCCTTTTTTGCCGGGTGGCGCTGCGCTTACCCGGCCTACAATGTGCAATAATTTTACTCTGTTGCACCCTTCATTGTAGGTCTGCGCAAGCGTAGCGCCGCCGGGCGAAACGGGCAATCAGTCTTAGAAGGACACGCCGCCGCCAACATATGCGCCGTCAATCAGCGTGTGGTTTGGACGACCGTCTTTGCCATCAACGCTCACGTGGCGGTAGCCCACTTTCAGCGTAACTGGTTTGACCGGGGTCCAGCTTACGCCGCCGTTAGCTTCAACGTAGTTCTTCACGCTGTTGTTCAGGCCGTCTGGCGCAACGTAGCCTTCACCGAATACCCTGATGCTGTCGGTCAGGGCAACGTTCACACCGCCGCCGACCGGGAACGCCACGCCGTTATCGCCTTTCTTCGGGCCAACGTAGAGGGCCTTAGCGCCTGCGTTCAGCATCACCGGGCCGACCTCGAAGTTGTAGCCTGCACCCACGCCACCGGTCGTGGTGCCGTCGTCGGTGTTTTTCAGCCAGTTACCTTCGGTGTACAGACCAGAGGTAGATTTGCCCATTTCCACATTCAGGTTGGTAAAGTTTTTACCCTGCTCAATGCTGCCGCCCATTGCCAGTGCAGAGCCCGATACGGCGGTGAGAGCAGAAAGGATGAGAACGTTAAGCTTTTTCATGAGTGTTTCCTCGTCATCAAATTAATCTGAGGGCACCTTAACAAGGGATGTTTATGACTGCAAATGTGATGAGTATCGCAGTTTTATGCTGTTTTTGTTGGGTTTTTTAATCTTAAATGTTGATGAGATGTTTTTATGGCAAATCGTCAATCCCCAATCCATTCGCGTTTAGGGAAAGTTTATATTTTTGGCTAAACGTTTAATGAACGAGGCGAAGAAAGCCGTTTGAGATGAATTAATTAAGTTTCTAATAATTTCCAAAAATATTTCAGCTGTCACAGATAAAGACAGAGGTTTACATTTCTGGTGATTGCTATACGTATTTCTTTGCCGATCCGCTGTCGTTACATGTCATTTTTCTGACACGTTTCTTTATTACGTTGTTGGCTTCACTTACTGGATGCTAACAATATGAAAAGAAAAAACATTCCTGTGCTAATCGGTTGTGCGCTCTCTTTCTCTGCCCTGGCGGGACAGCCAACCGCGGAGCGCTACGTCGTCAGCTTCCCTGAGGGCTCGCATGTTAAATACAGCGGTGCGTTTGCCAGCGCGTTTCCGAACGGGCTTCCTGTGGGGGTGGGTTCTGGTTTGCTGTTCACCGGCAAGCAGGGCGATACCCTGACCTTTGCGACCGTGACCGATCGCGGTCCAAACGCCGACGCGCCAAAGAAGGGGAAAAACGAAGCCAAAATTTTTGTTACACCGGATTTCGCTCCGCTCTTGATGACCATCCGCGTCCAGAACGGCAAAGCGGAGGCCGTCGATGCTCGCCCGCTGCATGATGATAAAGGCGAGATTAACGGCCTGCCGCTGGAAAGCGGCGTGATTGGCTCGACCAATGAAGTGGCGTTCAGCGATACCTTAAACGTGCTCAAAGGCGATAACCGCGGGCTGGATACGGAAGGCATCACGCCGGACGGGAAGGGCGGTTACTGGCTGTGCGATGAGTATGGTCCGTTCCTGATCAATATCGACAGCAAAGGTAAAATCCTCGCGATCCACGGCCCGCAGGCGACGGAAGGGGAGAAATCCATTGCGGGCGGTCTGCCAAACATCATCAAATGGCGCCAGGCGAACCGTGGCTTTGAGGGCCTGACCCGGATGCCGGACGGGCGCATTATCGCCGCCGTGCAAAGCACGCTGGATATCGACGGTAAGAGCAAAAAGCAGGCGCTGTTTACGCGTCTGGTTAGCTTCGATCCGGCGACCGGGAAAACCGCGATGTACGGTTACCCCGTTGACAGCGCGGCCTACAGCAAAAACAGCGACGCTAAAATCGGCGATATCGTGGCGCTGGATAACCACACGATCCTGCTGATTGAACAGGGTGAGGATAAAAACGACGCGATGCGTAACCTCATCTACAAGGTGGATCTGAGCAAAGCGAGCGACCTGACCGCCTTCGACAAGCCGGGCGACTACCCGGAGTTTGACGATGAGAAAACGCTGGCGCAGCGCGGCATTACCCTTGCTGCAAAAACGCAGGTGGTCGATCTGCGTGCCCTGGGCTGGCAGCAGGAAAAGGCCGAAGGGCTGGCGCTGATAGACGGCAAAACGCTTGCGGTGGCGAACGATAACGACTTTGGCGTGAAGGTCGCGATGCAGAATCCGGTCGACGGCAAGAAGCTCAAGGATTATCGGGTAAACGCGGGAGGCAAGCTGACGCTGGATGACAAACCGGTGGAGACCACGCTCAGCGTGAAGCCGCTGAAGAAGCCGGAATCTGACAGCGAATTGTGGATTGTGACGCTGCCGGAGGCGTTGAAATAATACCAGGGCTTACCCCTCACCCTAGCCCTCTCCCCAAAGGGGAGAGGGGATTGTTCGGGGCAGACATTTATTGGACAGCTAAATCGTCTTAACGCTCTTTTCCCAGGTTTCGACCAGATGATCTCGCAGGCTTCCGGTCCCGTGCATTGTTACCAAAAGATTCTGTCGCGCGCGGGTAAAGCCGACGTAAAGGCGCTTGATATCGTCACTCAGATCTTCACTTTCCCTTTCCTTTGCCGCATCCATAATGGCGACCGAGTTAAACTCAAGCCCCTTGCTGCTGGGCAGCGGCATGACGCAGAGGTAATCATTCTGCGGAGACCAGTGCTTTTTATCATCGCTGGAGACAATCATCTGGTATGGGATCTTACGAGCTTCAAGCCTTGGCGCGAGCATGCCTGAAATGCTGTAGGTTGAGGGGCACAGTATGGCAATTTCCGACCATGGAACACCCTGCTGTCGCTGCTCTGTGACCCAATCCAGGACGCGTGTAATCTCCTCGTCCTGATTATCAAAACTGGCAAGCGCCGGATACTTCCCGGACAATCCTCCTGCGGCAGGCTGCTGGTATTTGAGGGAAGCTTCTATGTGATTATTGAGATAATTAAATGCTACGCTGCTGGCGAAATGGAGTATTTGCCGGGTGTTGCGATAATTGGTATCCAGAATAGTTGTGCGGCCCTGAGCCTTTATATCGACGCTGGACAGGGTAAAATCGAGCGCTTTCTTTTTCTGATAAATTGACTGAGCATCATCGTACAGGAAAAGCAAGGAGCTATCTTTATTGTCCGGCATTTTGGCGAGGATCCTTAGCCACTCCGGCTTAAAATCGTGTCCTTCATCTATCAAAACGGCGCTGTACTGCTCCGGTTTGATCGCTCCCTCTTCAAATGCCTCCGTCAGCGCATTTTCCATCAGTTCAATAAAGTTTTTGCTCTTAGGTGGCAGACGCCGATGCGCTTTTAACTGCTGATAACACCAGGCGTGAAAATGGGTAATTTCGACTGGAAGCCTGAGGCTGTGCTGTTCGAGCTGCGCTTTCAGCTTTTTAGCCAGCGTAATGTTGTAACAAATCACCAGTATCGGTTTAGTGTTTTCAATGTTGTTGGCAAGTTCAATACAGCGGTGGTGCAAAATAAGCGTTTTGCCGGAGCCTGCCACGCCGTGAATAACCCGGTGTCCAGCTCCCATGCTGCGGGCCAGCTGCTCCTGATTCCTGTCCATCATGCAAACCACATCGGGAGTATGGAAGGTGAAATGATCCAGATCGACTCGCGTCACGGACGCGTTAATGCGTACGTCGGGATAAAGATGCCAGCGAATGCGGTCGAGCTGTTGTGGCGTAGTACGATGAACGAAGCGATGTCTGAGAAGGGATTCGAGCCGGGCGGAGATCTGCTCTCGGGTCATAAACTCGGTGAGTTCATCTTTGCAAATCACCTGGCTGGCGGGCAATATTTCATTCAGCTCGTCGGGTGTAAAATTCTTTTCCAGCTGCGCCCGGGTGATATTGCTCAAGTACACCCCGTATCCGTACGGCATAATAAAACTGCCCTCATAATCACCCTGCTGCTGGCGAAGCAGAGGATCTTTTTTCAGGCTGTCGATGATGTGGAAGGTATATTGTCGAACCTGTTCGAGCGGGTTTTTCAGCGGCTCAATGCCGTTTTTGGTCTCGTAATCAATATGCGTTTTATTCGCAGATTTTATTTTCGTGATAAACCAGTCTTTCACCTCAATAAACAACAAACCTTTTTCGGGTGCCAGAATCACAAAGTCAGGATGCTCTTGCCTGTCTCCCATTCGGGTGTCGTACCAGCAGGTACACTGTTCGCTGAGCCCACCCTCCAGAAGCCTTGCCAGCCTTTTTTCTCCGGCCGTTATCTTCTCACTACAGCTGCTGATTGTGGGAATAATGATTGCCATAATACGCCTACCAATTCATGAAAATTATATAATCCCATTCAATTAATATTTCAGGCAATATTAATTGAAGCATGATTTGTTATTATTAAGGACATTAACAGACAATATGGCAAACAGAAAGCGCGATACGAGCAAATCTGCCTCAGAAAAATACGCTCCCTTTCGCGCGGACAAGGGAGCGGCTATTTACTTTTTCAGCCCCGCAAACGCCGCCCGAATCTCCTCTTCCGGCAGCTGTATTCCAATAAACACCATCACGCTGTGCGGCGCTTCATCGCCCCACGGGCGGTCCCAGTCGGCGCTGTACAGGCGCTGTACGCCCTGAAACAGCAGGCGGTTTGGCTCGCCGTCGATCCACAGCATCCCTTTGTAACGCAGCAGCTTGTCGGCAAACGACAGCAGCAGGTTCTCCATCACGCGGGAGACTTCGCTGATGTCCACCGGGTAATCCAGCTCCACCACAATCGACGCCACGTCGTTTTGCCTGTCTCCCATAAAGTGGAAGCGTGGTTTCGTGGTGACGTTCTCTTCCAGCATAAAGCCGTTGGTGTTGAACAGCTGTGACAGGTCGATATCGCCGTGCGTTACCGTGTAAATCGGCGCGCGCGAGTTAATGCGCGTCAGGCGCTCGCGCAGTTTTTCGCTGTCGCCCGCCACGTCGGTTTTGGTCAGCAGGATGCGGTCGGCGTAGCCAACCTGAGACTGGGCGATGGTGAACTGGTTCATCTGCTCGTCGGCGTGGACCGCATCCACCAGTGCGATGACGCCGTCCAGCAGGTAGCGCTGGCACAAAACGTCATGAGAGAAGAAGGTCTGGATAATCGGGCCCGGGTCGGCCATGCCGGTGCATTCGATCACCAGACGGTCAAAGTCGATGTCGCCGCGATCGCGGCTGTCGAGCAGATCCAGCAGGGCGTCTTCCAGCTCGTTAGAGCGGGTGCAGCAGATGCAGCCGTTGGTCAGGGTTTTGATTTGCGTGGCGCGATCGCCAATCAGCTGGTCGTCCACCGAGACTTCACCGAACTCGTTTTCGATCACGGCGATTTTGAAGCCGTGCTGCTCGTTCAGGATGTGGCGCAGCAGGGTGGTTTTGCCTGCGCCGAGAAAACCGGTCAGCAGGGTAACGGCAATCGGGGTCATGGTCTCTCCTTTAGCAGCAGCGGACGCCGCCTTCTCCACTTCCGCCATAGCGCGCTTCCTGACGCTCGCGGAAGAATTCGGTGTAGGTCATGTACGGCTTATCCGGATGGTTGGTCTTCATATGCTCAACGTAGTTGTCATAGTCCGGAATGCCAATCAGCATCTTCGCCGCCTGACCGAGGTATTTTTTCGCTTCGCCTAAGTTACCAAACATAATGCATCCTGATAAGACAAAGCCCGGTGGCGCTACGCTTACCGGGCCTACAGTACCGTTGTAGGGCGGGTCAGCGTAGCGCCACCCGCCATTTTTTTAATGGTGTGAAGAGGTCTTCACGCCGCCTTCCGGCACTGGCACGTACGGGGTCTCTTTATCCGTACGGCCATCGGCGTTGCGCACTTTCATCCAGGTTTTAATCCCGTAGAAGATAATGCTGTACACCACCACCAGGAACAGAATGCTCAGACCCGCGTTGGTGTAGTTGTTCACCACGATATGGTTCATGTTGGCAATCTGCTGCGCGGTCAGATCCGCGCCGCCTGCGGCAATCTTCTCTTTGTACTGGTTAGCCATGAAGAAGAAGCCTTCCAGCTGCGGGTTGGTGCTGAACAGCTTCAGACCCAGCGCCCAGGTGGTGCAGAGCAGCAGCCACAGCGCAGGAACCACGGTCACCCAGATGTATTTGGTGCGTTTCATCTTCACGAGAACAACGGTGCCCAGCACCAGAGCTACGGCTGCGAGCATCTGGTTAGAGATGCCGAACAGTGGCCACAGGCTCTTCACGCCGCCCAGCGGGTCGACAACGCCCTGATACAGCAGGTAACCCCACAGGCCTACGCAGCCCGCCGTACCCAGAACACCCGCCACCAGAGAGTCGGTTTTCTTCAGGAATGGCACGAAGTTGCCCAGCAGATCCTGCAACATAAAGCGGCCTGCACGGGTACCGGCATCCAGCGCGGTGAGGATGAACAGTGCTTCGAACAGAATACCGAAGTGGTACCAGAAGCCCATGTCCGCCCACGGCAGCACTTTGTGGAACACGTGTGCGATACCTACCGCCAGCGTCGGCGCGCCACCGGCACGGTTCAGCACGGACGGTTCGCCGATGTCTTTCGCGGTCTGCATGATCTGCTCAGGTGAGATCACGAAGCCCCAGGAGCTGACGGTTGCCGCCGCGTGTGCGCTGGCCTCTTTCAGCTGGGCCATGATCAGCGCGGTATTTTCGCCGCCCATCTCATGCAGGTTTGGCATGGTGATGCCAAGACCCGCCGGTGGAGTATTCATCGCGAAGTACAGGCCTGGCTCGATAATCGACGCCGCCACCAGCGCCATGATCGCCACGAAGGACTCCATCAGCATCGCGCCGTAACCGATAAAGCGCGCGTCGGTTTCGTTGGCCATCAGCTTCGGCGTGGTGCCGGAAGCGATCAGCGCATGGAAGCCCGAAACGGCGCCGCAGGCGATGGTGATAAACAGGAACGGGAACAGGGCGCCTTTCCACAGCGGACCGGTACCGTCAATGTACTGGGTCACCGCCGGCATTTTCAGCTCCGGGTTGATGATCACAATCCCGATCGCCAGCCCGACGATCACGCCGATTTTCAGAAAGGTTGCCAGGTAGTCACGCGGAGCCAGAATCAGCCACACCGGCAGCAGGGCGGAGATAAACGCGTACCCGATCAGCGCGAAGGTGATGGTGGTGTCTTTAAAGGTCAGCGCCGGGCCCCAGTACGGGTCGTGCGCAATCACGCCGCCGAAGTAGATCGAGGCGACCAGCAGCACGATACCGATGACCGACACTTCACCCACGCGGCCCGGGCGCAGGAAGCGCATGTAGATGCCCATGAACAGCGCAATCGGTACGGTCGAGCAGACGGTGAAGACGCCCCACGGACTTTCGGCCAGCGCTTTCACTACGATCAGCGCCAGCACCGCGAGGATGATGATCATGATCAGGAAGCAGCCGAAGAGGGCGATAGTGCCCGGCACGCGGCCCATCTCTTCTTTGATCATCTCGCCCAGCGACGAACCGTTACGGCGCGAGGAGATAAACAGCACCATAAAGTCCTGCACCGCCCCCGCCAGCACCACGCCCGCCAGCAGCCAGAGCGTGCCCGGCAGGTAGCCCATCTGCGCGGCCAGCACCGGGCCGACCAGCGGACCCGCGCCTGCAATGGCGGCAAAGTGGTGACCAAACAGCACGTAGCGGTTGGTTGGCACGTAGTTCAGGCCGTCATTGTTAATGACCGCCGGGGTGGCGCGCGTCGGGTCGAGTTTCATGACCTTCTGCGCGATGTATAAGCTGTAGTAGCGATAAGCCACAAGGTAGACGGAAACCGACGCGACCACGATCCACAGGGCGCTGACGTGCTCGCCCCGGCGCAATGCGACAACCGCCAGACAGAAAGCACCGAGGATCCCGAGTAAGGCCCAGGGCACGTGCTTGAGTAGTTTTTTAGTATCCATAGTAAGACCTGGTTTTTTATGTAAAGAAAAAAGGGTCAGGGTTCGTTGTGAGGAGGTATTGATTAATGCTGGAGCGATCGTGCCAGATCCCCGCGCGCGTAAAGCACGGTAAATGGGTGAGTGGTTGAAAGCGATGCGTGAGCGGTCAAAAGCGGGGGCGAGTGGTTAAGGCTCACCCCCGGCGGAAAGAAATATGTGATTGAGATCACTAAGGATAATCTGGCGCTTCGGGCGCGGCCGTTCACGCCTGTGCGGAAACGCAGCGCTTTTTGTGCAACGGGATCAAACCGCGGCTTCCATCTCCATCATCACCGGGTGGAAACGGCGTTTGAAGTAGATCAGGCCGTGTCCCTCGTTGCTGAGAATGATGTTTTTTATTTCCACGAGATAGACCAGATGGGTGCCGATAGTTTGCACCTGGGTTATCTCCCCTTCCAGACTTGCCAGCGCGCCTTTCAGCACCGGCTGCGCCAGTGGGCCTTTCTGCCAGCAGGAGAGCGCGAAGCGCTCCTCCATGGCCATGCCCGTCATCCCGGCAAAGTGGCGGGCCATGATCTCCTGCTCGTGGTTCAGCACGTTGACGCACAGTTTGCCGTTGCCCTGAAAGACCGGGTTCATGGCGCTGTTGGCGTTGATGCAGACCATGACCGAGGGCGGGGTATCCGTTACCGAACAGACCGCAGTGGCGGTAATACCGCAGCGACCGGCGTCGCCCTCGGTGGTGACCACATTGACCGCCGCCGACAGGCTGGCCATCGCGTCGCGAAAACGCAGGCGTTCTTCAGATTGCATTGAAACCTCCTGCTGCGCTATTTCAGCAGCTTATCCAGCATGTTGATATCAGTGTTGTTGTGCAGGTGCGGCACGGTCCAGCCGTGCTGGTCGTATTCGGACATGCAGCGGTCAACCATCGCCATCATCTTGTCCATGTTGCCGGAGCTTTGCGCCTGACGCAGGCATTGCAGGCGGATCTCGTCCTGGCTTCCGGAGTAGTTAATCTCGTACAGCTCGTGGCGACCGCCAAACTCGCTGCCGATGGCGTCCCACATCAGTTTCAAAATCTTGATGCGCTCGACGTGATCCATCCCGTTGGAGCCGCGCACGTACTTCGCCAGATACTGGTCGATCTGCGGGTTGTTCAGGTCCCGCGCGCTGGACGGCAGGTAGATCAGTCCGGAGGTCACGTTGCGTTCGATGATGTTCTTGATCTTCGCGTAGGCCATTGGCGCCATCACGCGGTAGGTCTGCAACGCCGCGTGGTCAGGCAGGTACGCGCCGTTCACCCACGGCGTCGCTTCGGAGCACATGGAGTCGCTCAACGCCCAGAACATGTTGCGCCACGCCACCACTTCGCCGAGATCCGCCTGCACGCCGCGGAACTCCAGGGTGCCGGTGCACTCCAGGGATTTTTTCAGCAGGGCGGTGATGAAGTCGAGCTTCACCGCCAGGCGCACGCAGGCCTGAAGCGGGTACATACGGGCGAAGCCGCCCTCCATCGTCCAGCGACGGCAGCGGTCAAAATCGCGGTAAATCAGCACGTTTTCCCACGGGATCAGCACGTGATCCATCACCAGGATTGCGTCGTTCTCGTCGAAGCGGCTGGAGAGCGGGTAGTCGTACGGGGAGCCGGTTGCGCCTGCCACCATCTCATACGAGGCGCGGGAGATCAGCTTCACGCCTTCGGCATCCATCGGCGCGACGAACATCAGCGCGAAGTCCGGGTTTTCGCCCATCACCTGCGCGGAGCCAAAACCGATCATGTTGTAGTGGGTCAACGCCGAGTTGGTTGCGACGACTTTCGCACCGCTGACGATAATCCCGGCATCGGTCTCTTTCTCCAGCTTGATGTAGACGTCCTTCACCTCGTCCGCCGGCTTGTGGCGGTCGATCGGCGGGTTGACGATGGCGTGGTTGAAGTACAGGCCGGTTTCCTGAATGCGGGTGTACCAGTTGCGGGCGTTCTGCTCGAACTGACCGTAGAAGGCAGGGTTCGCTCCCAGCGCGCAGCCGAACGCCGCTTTGTAGTCCGGTGTGCGCCCCATCCAGCCGTAGCTCAGGCGAGACCACTCAGCGATGGCGTCGCGCTGCTGGCGCAGGTCATCGGCGCTTTTCGCCACGCGGAAAAATTTGTGGGTGTAGCCGCCGCTGCCGGTGTCGGTGCCCCAGCACAGCGTATCCTGCATGTCTGGCTTGTGCAGGGCGTCGTACATCTGGGCGATGGACGCCGCCGCATTGCGAAATGCCGGGTGGGTAGTGACGTCCTTAACGCGCTCGCCGTAGATATAAATCTCACGGCCATCTTGCAGGCTTTTTAAATACTCTTCGCCGTTTAACGGACGTTTGGCATCAGCGCGGAAATCTTCAGGCTTCATAGGGACCTCGTATAGGAAGATGATTGTTAAATTTATGTTTTGTTTTTGTTGTTTAATTGAAGCGTGAGAGGGGCGGAACGTGAAGGGACGATTGGGACAACGGCGGGTACTTTTCGGGCGGGATTGGGATTTGTGATCTGTGCTGGTTTTTGGCGGGTGGCGCTGCGCTTACCCGCCCTACAGACCGCGATGCGCTCAGGAAACCGGTACTTTCTGCGCCCGATACGCGCTGGGCGAGCAGCCCGTCAGGCGATTGAAAAACCGGGCGAAATAGGCCGGATCTTTAAATCCCAGCTGCCAGGCAATCTCGCTGACCGCGCTGTCGGAAAACAGCAGCAGGCGCCTGGCCTCGCGCAGCTGCCGGTCGAAGATCAGCCGTTTCGGCGAGCGGTTGGCGAAGCGGCGGCAGATGTCCGTCAGGCGGGATTCGGTGAGGTGCAGTTCGCTGGCGTATTCCGGTACCGTCCAGTGCTGGTAATAGTGGGTGTCGATCAGCTGGGTAAAGCGCTGAAACAGCTTCAGCTCGCCGCGCATGCCGCTGGCCGCGTGGTCGTCGAGCTTCGCATTGCGCAGCAGCAGGGTAAAGACCGCCTGCGCCAGAAGGACCAGCGTATGCTCACGGCCCGGCAGCTGTGCCGTGGATTCCCGGGCAATGAGCTGCCAGTAGTGCTTCAGCGCCGCCAGCTCGTCAGGCTTGTCGGCAAGCGACAGACAGATCCCCGGCAGGCCGAACGCTTCCCGCGTGCCGGGGTAGAGCACTTCTAACAGCGGCCAGATGAGATCCTCGCGCACCGTCAGCACGTGGCCGTCGCTGTCGGATTCGGTGATGAAGGCGTGCGGCACCGACGGCGGCGTCAGCACAAACAGCGGCGCCTGCACCGAATAGCGGTGGTCGTCGAGCTGGAGCTCAATCTGCCCGGTGTCGAGAAAGTGCATCTGAAAATACTGGTCGTGACGGTGCGCCTGCATGTCGCGGCCAAAAAAGGCCGCCATGCGCGCGAACGACTGGTAGTGCACATCGTCGGAGCCCAGACTTTCGTCGTACTCCTTGCTGATATCAATGTTGGCGATAGGGCTCTGGCACATGCTCGTTCCTCTGTTGAACCCGCTGCGTCATCGGGATGCGCGTCAGCACCAGCGCGCCGACCACCAGCAGACCCGCCACGAACCACAGCCCGGAGCTGAAGCTGCCGGTCGCGTCGCGCAGAATACCAATCAGCAGCGGGCTGACGGCAGAGCCGACGTTGCCGATGGCGTTGATCACCGCCAGCGCCACCGCGCGGGATTGCAGGCTAATAACCTGGTCCGGCGTGGTCCAGAATATCGCCATGGCGGTAAACGATCCGGTTGAGGCCATGATGATGCCAAGCAGCTGGATCAGGCTGTGATCCGTCGCGGAGGCCAGCATCCATCCCGCCGCTGCAAACAGGTACGGCAGGATG
Source organism: Enterobacter cloacae complex sp. P24RS (assembly GCF_014982165.1). Taxonomy (NCBI): domain Bacteria; kingdom Pseudomonadati; phylum Pseudomonadota; class Gammaproteobacteria; order Enterobacterales; family Enterobacteriaceae; genus Enterobacter; species Enterobacter cloacae complex sp. P24RS. The sequence continues at coordinate 268,411 of NZ_JADCKU010000002.1, read as the reverse complement.
GTGTGCTTTTTTCGCTCTTTCAGCCTGTCGGAGCGGCGACTCCACCAGATCATCCCGAGAATGGTGCAAAACTGCGGGATCGCCGCCAGCAGGCCAATCACGATATTGCTGCTGCCGGTGTTGAAGCTTTGCAGGATCTGTGGCGTCCAGATGTTGATCGCACTCAGCGTATTGGTCAGACAGAAGTAGGCCAGCGTGTAGAGCAGAACGGCGGGCGTAAGCACCTCGCGAAGCGTCGATCGCGGCGTGACGGCCTGGGCGATGGCGACCTCCTGCTCGCGGGCGATCATCGTTTTCAGCGCCTGCTTTTCGTCTTCATCCAGCCAGGTGGCCTGATCCGGCGTGTCGTTGAGGTAAAACCAGGTCACCACGCCGAGCACCACCGACGGCAATCCCTCCAGCAGAAAAAGCCATTGCCAGCCCTTCAGGTTCCACAGCCCGTCCATCGCCAGAATATACCCTGAGAGGATCGAGCCAAGCATCATGGTCACCGGCATGGCGATCATAAACAGCGCGTTGGCGCGGGCGCGGTGATAGGCCGGAAACCACCAGGTGAGATAGACCAGAATCCCCGGCAGGAAACCGGCTTCCGCAATGCCCACCAGCATGCGCAGGACGTAAAGCGTTTCAGGGCTGGTGGCGAACATGGTGCAGGTGGAGGCGATGCCCCACACCACCATGATCCCAGCGATCCAGCGCCGCGCGCCGACCTTCGCCAGCATGATGTTGCTGGGGATCCCGCACAGCACGTAGGTGACGTAAAACAGCGTCGCGGCCAGGCCAAACATGGTCGACGTGAGGCCCAGATCTTTGCCCATCGTCAGTCCGGCAAAGCCGATGTTGATGCGATCGAGAAACGAGAAAACAAACAGGATAAAGAGAAACACGATCAAACGACGGAACAGCTTATTGATTGCGCGATGTTCTACATCTTTGCTATGCAGGGTTGAGGTCGTCATGTTGCGCTCCACATCGTACGTTTAGTAGACGGATTTATTGTTATCAACTGCTGTGGTGACGTCGGTAAAGCGGGCCGCCAGCGCTTCGGCGCTGCGGGCGAGCAGGGTGGTATCTACACCGACCGCCACAAACAATGCGCCGAGGCCGAGATAGCGTTTCGCCAGCTGTTCATTCGCCATCAGGATGCCGGGCGCTTTACCCGCGCTGAGGATCTGGGCGATCGCCTGCTCAATGGCGGCCTGCACCTCCGGATGCTGTGGGTTGCCGGCAAAGCCCATATCGGCGCTCAGATCCGCCGGGCCGATAAACACGCCGTCGACGCCTTCCACGTCCAGGATCTGCGGCAGGTTTTTCAGCGCCTCGCGGGTTTCGATTTGCACCAGCACGCACATGGCGTCGTTAGCCTGATGCAGGTAATCCGGGATGCGGTTCCAGCGCGACGCGCGTGCCAGGGCGCTGCCGACGCCGCGAATGCCCGCAGGCGGGTAGCGGGTGGCGCTTACCGCCAGCCGCGCCTCGTCGGCGTTTTGCACCATCGGCACCAGCAGGGTTTGCGCCCCCACGTCCAGCAGCTGCTTGATCTGCACCGGATCGTTCCACGACGGGCGCACCACCGGCTGGCTGGGATAGGGGGCGATGGCCTGGAGCTGGGTTAAGACGGTTTGCACGCTGTTCGGCGCGTGCTCGCCGTCGATCAGCAGCCAGTCAAAACCGGCCCCGGCCAGCAGCTCCGCGCTGTAGCTGCTGGTCAGCCCCAGCCATAAGCCGATTTGCGGACGGCCCGCCTTCAGCGCCGCTTTGAATGCGTTTTGCATGATCGCCTCCTTACACAAAGCGACAGCTGATGGAGCCCATGTTGCCGTAGTCAACATGGAAGGTGTCGCCTCTGCTGGCGGCAACCGGACGGGTAAACGAGCCGCCGAGGATGATTTGTCCGGGCTCAAGCTGCACGTCGTACGGCGCGAGCTTGTTCGCCAGCCACGCCACGCCGTTCGCCGGGTGGTTAAGCACGCCAGCGGCGACGCCGGTCTCTTCGATCACGCCGTTGCGGTAGAGCAGGGCGGAGATCCAGCGCAGATCCAGCGCGTCGGGCTTAATCGGACGACCGCCGAGGATCACCCCGGCGTTGGCGGCGTTGTCGGAGATGGTGTCGAACACCTTGCGCGGGCGCTGGGTCTCCGGGTCAACGTTGTGGCAGCGGGCGTCGATCAGCTCCAGCGCGGGGATCACGTAGTCCGTGGCGTTGTAAACGTCGAAGATCGTGCAGTTCGGGCCGCGCAGCGGTTTTGCCAGCACGAAGGCCAGCTCCACTTCAATGCGCGGGACGATAAAGCGGTCAACGGGGATGTCGCTGCCGTCGTGAAAGAACATGTCGTCCAACAGCGCGCCGTAGTCCGGCTCGCTGATTTGCGAGCTGGCCTGCATCGCCTTCGAGGTGAGGCCAATCTTGTGGCCTTTCAGCACGCGGCCTTCGGCAATTTTCAGGCTCACCCATTCGCGCTGGACTGCGTAGGCGTCTTCAATCGTGATCTCCGGGTACTCCAGCGAGATCGCGCGGATCTGCTCCCGGGACTGTTCCGCCTGATGCAGGCGGTGGGCGATCAGGGTATGGGTGTGTTTGTCGAGCATGGCGTATCCTTTGTGCGGCAGTTGCCGGGTGGCGCTTCGCTTACCCGGCCTACGTTCGAGCCGTTGTAGGCCCGGTAAGCGAAGCGCCACCGGGCGAAAAAGATGTCTACTTAAACAACGCGTGTACGTTGTTTTGTTTGTAGTTGAGCGTCGGATCGAGTTCTTCCATGGCGAACGACAGCGCCAGATAGCGCTCCGCCATCAGCGCCGCGAAATGGGTTTTGATCAGCGTAAACAGCATCTCTCCCACGGCTTCACGGCTCTCCAGGCTCCGGCCCGCGCCGATCTTCAGCGTCATATGCACAAAGGCGTAATCATGCTTACCGTCCGCCATCTGCCAGGTGTCCAGCCAGTGGGCGCGGCTGCGGATGCCGCCGAGCGGGAAGATCCCCGTGGCGGCCAGCGCCTCGTTCACTTTGGCGAACAGCCCCGGCAGGTCGGCCTGCGCGCGGATGTTGTCGGTACATTCAGCAATAAAGTGCGGCATAACGACTCCTTACGCGGGCAGCGGGAAAACGGCGTTAACCTGGCCGGTGCCGGAGCTGGCGAACAGCTCGGTGAGAAACTCCACCTTGCCGTTGTAGTTGTCCCAGCCGAGCATCCCCAAAAGCATCACCGTGTCGTGCATGTTGCCCTCGCCGTAGCAATAGTCGGCATACTCCGGCAGCATGCTGCAAAACTCTTTAAACTGGCCTTCGCGCCACAGCTTGACCACGCGCTCGTCCATCTGGCGGTCAAACTCGCGGGTGTAGCTGTTCATCCCTTCCTCGGCGCGCTGGTCGTCGATAAACCTGTGCGACAGCGAGCCGCTGGCGAGCACCGCCACGGTGCCGTCGTACTTTTCGATGGCGCTGACGATGGCCTCGCCCAGCCTGCGGCTGTCGGCGAAATCGTGAACCGTGCAGAACGCCGAGATGGAAATCACTTTGAAGTGCTTATCCGCATTCATATAGCGCATCGGTACCAGGGTGCCGTACTCCAGCTTGAGGCTCGGGATGTTGTGCGCCTTGGCGCGCACGCCAAGCTTCACCGCTTCGTCGGCGATCAGCTGCCCGAGCGCCGGATTGCCGTCGTAGTCATACGTCATGTCGCGGATAAAGTGCGGCAGCTCGTTGCTGGTGTAGACGCCTGAAAAATGATCCGCACAGTTGATGTGGTACGCGCTGTTTACCAGCCAGTGGGTGTCGAACACGATGATGGTGTCCACGCCCAGCTCGCGGCAGCGCTTGCTGATCTCTTTATGCCCGTCGATGGCCGACTGGCGGCAGCCGTGGTTTTTCCCCGGCAGCTCGGAAAGGTACATCGACGGCACGTGGGTGATTTTTGCCGCTAACGCTAGCTTGCCCATTGTCAGATCCCCCATTTTGGAATCGGATGGTCGCCCATGGAGATGCAGACGTTCTTCATCTCCGCGAACACCTCAAAGCTGTACTCGCCGCCTTCGCGCCCGGTGCCGGAGGCCTTCACGCCGCCAAACGGCTGGCGCAGGTCGCGCACGTTCTGGGTGTTCACGAACACCATGCCCGCTTCAATGCTGCGCGCCAGACGGAGCACCTTGCTGACGTCCTGGGTCCAGATGTACGACGCCAGGCCGTACTCCACGTCGTTCGCCAGGCGCAGGCCTTCCGCTTCATCCTTAAACGGCAGCAGGCAAGCCACCGGCCCGAAGATCTCCTCCTGCGCCACGCGCATGCGGTTGTCGACGTCCGCCAGCACCGTCGGGCGCAGGAAGTTGCCGCCTTTCAGGTGCGCGGGCAGGTCGGTCGGTTTGTCCGGGCCGCCCGCCAGCAGGGTTGCGCCTTCTTCAATGCCGAGGCGGATATAGCCGGAGACTTTCTCCCAGTGTGGCTTGCTGATGAGCGCGCCAATCTGGGTGTTCGGATCGGTTGGATCGCCCACGCGCAGGCGGTTGGCGCGTTCGGCAAAGCGCTTGACGAATTCCGGGTAGATGCTCTGCTGGATGAAAATGCGCGAGCCGGCGGTGCAGCGCTCGCCGTTGATGGAGAAGATGGTGAACAGCGCGGCGTCCAGGGCGCGCTCGATATCCGCATCTTCAAAAATCAGCACCGGGGATTTGCCGCCCAGCTCCATGGAGTATTTCTTCAGCCCGGCGTTTTTCATGATGTTGCGCCCGGTGGCGGTGCCGCCGGTGAAGGAGACGGCGCGCACGTCGTGATGACGCACCAGCGCGTCGCCTGCCGTCGCCCCGTAGCCCTGCACTACGTTCAGCACGCCCGCCGGAATGCCCGCCTCCAGCGCCAGCTCGCCCAGTCGGTCGGCGGTCAGCGGCGAAAGTTCGGACATCTTCAGCACCGCGGTGTTGCCCAGCGCCAGGCACGGCGCGACCTTCCAGGTGGCGGTCATAAACGGCACGTTCCACGGCGACACCAGCGCGCAGACACCCACCGGCTGCACCAGCGTGTAGTTGAGCATCTTGTCGTCGACCGGGTAGGTTTTGCCGTTCATCTGCTGGCACACCTCAGCGAAAAACTCGAAGTTGTGCGAGGCGCGCGGGATGAGCACGTTTTTGGTCTGATGGATCGGCAGGCCGGTGTCGGCGGTTTCCATTGCGGCAATGTCCGGCACGTTCTGGTCAATCAGTTCGCCCAGGCGACGCATCAGGCGCGCGCGCTCCTTCATCGGCAGGTTGGCCCATTTCGGGAACGCCTCTTTAGCGGCGGCAACGGCCTGATGAATTTCCGCTTCACCGCCGGAGGCGACTTCCGCTAATACCTCGCCGGAGGCCGGGTTAGTGGTGTGGAAGTACTCACTTCCGGCGACGTTTTTACCGTTGATCCAGTGGTTAATCTTTTTCATTTTGCTGTCTCCTCACTGATAATTCGGTTTACCAGGCGGCCCACGCCTTCCACCTCCACCACCACTTCATCGCCCGGCACCACGTCGGACAGCCCCTTCGGCGTGCCGGTGGCAATCATGTCGCCGGGTTGCAGGGTCATAAAATCGCTCAGATACGCAATCAGGTAGGGGATGCTGAAAATGAGATCGGCGGTGGTGCCTTCCTGACGCAGTTCGCCGTTGACGTAGGTGCGAAGACGGAGGTTGTGCGGATCGGGAATCGCTGATTTCGGCACGACGTGCGGGCTGATGGGGGTCAGCCCGTCGCGGCTTTTTACCCGCAGGTTCGGGCGGTAGTAATTTTCCAGGTAGTCGCGGATGGCGTAGTCGTTGCAGACCGTATAGCCCGCGACATACTCCATCGCCTCGGCTTCGCTGACCCTGCGCGCCGTCTTGCCGATGACCACCACCAACTCCGCCTCGTAGTGCATGTATTCGATATTGTTTGGACGCACCGAGGTCTGGTTGTCGCCGTTAAAGGTGTTCGGCGCTTTGATAAACACCAGCGGTTCGGTGGGCGGCTTGAAGTCCAGCTCGCTGGCGTGATCGGCGTAGTTAAGGCCGAGGGCAAACAGCGTGGCGTGCGGCGGCGCGGTACGGGTAAGGGCGACGTCGCGCTCATCCACCACCGGGTTTTCCAGCGGAGGAAATCCTTCTGCCAGAATGCGTACCCGATCGCCCGGACGGATCTCGACGCGGCTTTGCGGCGTGCCGAGCAATATCGCATCGCCGGGATTCAGGGTGGCAAATTCGCTCAGGGCGCTCAGCAGTTCGGCGGCGTTGCGGTGCAGATCGGTGGTATTCCAGTGGTCCGCTTCGCGGCCATTAATTTCGGTGATGATGGTCAGGTTGTCCACGCTATCAACGGCGACAGGCTCGCCGAGCGGGCAAAATCCATCCCGACATTTGGCCTTAATGGCCGGGCGATAAAAGCTCTCCTCCGGCAGGCTGATTTCGTTGGCCAGCGCATACCCGGCGATGTACGCCGCCGCCTCTTCAGCGCGTACTTTGCTGGCGGTTTTTCCCACCACCAGCGCCACCGTCGCACCGCTTAACACCGTTTCCCCCTGCGGAAAAGGAATCGGTTCGCCTGCGCGGATAACGGTGTTGTGTGGCTTGATAAACCACACCGCCGTTTTTGGCGGCGCGTTATAGGGGGCTTTTTCAAACGCCTCTGCCCAGGCAGCACGCTGGCTCTGGTGGTTTAGCGCCACGGCAAAAACAGTACCTTTCATTCCCATACTCCTCAGACCGGATATCCGGTTTGGATTTCATTAATATGTTAATGATCTGGTTTTATGCTTTTGCTGAACGTTTCGCAATCAGAAGTGAATAATTTGTGATATAAGTAACAATAAATTTACATAAACAGGTAAATGTATCATTGAATCAATGCATTAAAAAAAGCGCGTTGTTTCTGTTAGACTTTTTAGGTAAAAACGTGCTGTTGATAAAAGCATCTGTTTTGAATTGTTTACTTGTTAATGATGTAAGGGGAAGGCTATGCATGATTCATTAACCATCGCGCTGTTGCAGGCGCGTGAAGCGGCGATGGGCTACTTCCGCCCGATAGTGAAGCAGCATAATCTGACCGAGCAGCAGTGGCGTATCGTCCGCGTGCTGGCCGAGCATCCCTCCATGGATTTTCACGATCTGGCGTTTCGCACCTGCATTTTGCGCCCGAGCCTGACCGGCATTCTGACGCGCATGGAGCGCGACGGTCTGGTGCTGCGCTTAAAGCCGGTGAACGACCAGCGCAAGCTGTACGTGTCGCTGACGAAAGAAGGTAACGCGCTGTACCAGCGTGCTCAGGCGCAGGTGGAAGAGGCGTACCAGCAGATTGAGGCGGAATATACGCCAGAGAAGATGAAGCAGCTCACGGCGCTGCTGGAAGAGTTTATTGAACTCGGAAACCGACATATCGCCGCGCGGGACGAAGCGTAAAAACCCTAAATTCCAGGATGATTTTCGTAAAGTTTTCTCATGCCAGGCCGAATATTCTGTATCTGTCTGAGGAAAGAGAAAACATGTTAAACCGAATCAAGATTGTCACCAGCTTACTGCTGGTTTTAGCGATATTTGGCCTTTTACAACTCACGTCCGGTGGTCTTTTCTTCAATGCCCTGAAGCATGACAAAGAGAATTTCACCGTCCTGCAAACCATTCGCCAGCAACAATCCACCCTGAACGGTAGCTGGGTGGCGCTGCTGCAAACCCGTAATACCCTGAACCGCGCGGGTATCCGCTACATGATGGATCAGAACAATATCGGCAGCGGCTCTACCGTCGCCGAGCTGATGCAAATTGCGTCTGCGTCCCTGAAGCAGGCGGAAAAAAACTGGGCGGATTACGAAGCGCTGCCGCGCGACCCGCGTCAGAGCGACGCTGCGGCGCTGGAAATTAAACGTAATTACGATATCTACCACGGCGCGCTGGCCGAGCTCATCCAGCTACTGGGGGCAGGCAAGATCAATGCGTTCTTCGACCAGCCGACCCAGAGCTATCAGGACGGCTTTGAGAAGCAGTACGTCGCCTACCTGCAACAGAACGACGCGCTGTACCAGACCGCGGTTGAAGACAGCAACAGCTCTTACCGCCAGGCTATCTGGGTGCTGATTAGCGTGCTGGTTGCCGTGCTGGTGGTGATTGTCGCCGTCTGGCTGGGCATTAAGCAGGCGCTGATATCGCCGCTGAACCGTCTGATCGACAGCATTCGTCATATCGCCAGCGGCGACCTGGTGAAGCGCATCGACGTGGAAGGCTCCAACGAGATGGGCGAGCTGGCCGACTCCCTGCGCCATATGCAGGGTGAACTGGTGCGTACCGTGGGTGACGTGCGTAACGGCGCAAACGCCATTTACAGCGGCGCGAGCGAGATCTCAATGGGCAATAACGATCTCTCATCCCGTACCGAGCAGCAGGCTGCCTCTCTGGAAGAGACGGCGGCCAGCATGGAACAGCTGACTGCCACCGTGAAGCAGAACGCCGAGAACGCCCGTCAGGCGAGCAACCTGGCGCTGAGCGCCTCTGAGACGGCGCAGAAAGGCGGTAAAGTGGTGGATAACGTGGTGCAGACCATGCGCGACATCGCCGGCAGTTCGCAGAAGATTGCCGACATTATCAGCGTAATCGACGGCATTGCCTTCCAGACCAACATTCTGGCGCTGAACGCGGCGGTAGAAGCGGCGCGTGCGGGCGAGCAGGGCCGTGGTTTTGCGGTAGTTGCGGGTGAAGTGCGAAACCTGGCGCAGCGTAGCGCCCAGGCGGCGCGCGAGATCAAGAGCCTGATTGAGGACTCCGTTGGCCGGGTGGAAGTGGGTTCAACGCTGGTGGAAAGCGCCGGTGAAACCATGGGTGAAATCGTGAATGCGGTTACACGCGTGACGGACATCATGGGCGAGATTGCCTCTGCGTCTGACGAGCAGAGCCGCGGTATCGACCAGGTCGGCCTGGCGGTGGCAGAGATGGACCGCGTGACCCAGCAGAACGCCTCGCTGGTGGAAGAGTCAGCAGCGGCGGCGGCGGCACTGGAAGAGCAGGCGAGCCGTCTGACGCAGGCCGTTGCGGTGTTCCGTATCCAGCAGGAGCAGATGAAGGCGCGCGAGTTCGCCTCCGCGAAAAGCGTTGCCGCACCGGTGATAGCGCGTAAACCGGCGACCGCAGATGCGGGCGATAACTGGGAAACGTTCTGATCGCGTGCGTTTTGCCGGGTGGCGGCTGCGCCTGACCCGGCCTACGGGATGTGCGTGTTGCCGGGTGGCGGCTACGCCTGACCCGGCCTACGGATGGTGCGTTTTGCCGGGTGGTGGCTGCGCCTGACCCGGCCTACGGATGGTGCGTTTTGCCGGGTGGCGGCTGCGCCTGACCCGGCCTACGGTGTGGGATCGCGGCTACGGAACGCGTTTTTTGTAGGCCCGGTAAGCGCAGCGCCACCGGGCGATTTTACAGAGGCAGGCGCATGGCGCAGCGGGAACCATACGCTAAACCGTGCGCCGCCTCTTCTTCACGTTTCTGATGCAGCTCCGGCGTCAGCGTTGCCATCATGTCAAACCCCAGCCGCGCATAGAACGGCGCGTTCCACGGGACATCACGAAACGTCGTTAACGTCAGCGAGGCGAGCCTCAGCGCGCGGGCACGCTCTGCAACACGGTTAATCAACCGGCGTCCAATCCCCTGTCCCTGCCAGTCCAGATCAACCGAGAGTTCCACGATAAACAGCGATGATGGATGGGCTTCGGCGAGAATAAAGCCCACCGGGCACCCGTCAGCCAGCGCCAGCCAGCTTAATCCCCGCGCGGCATAGCCGAGGTGATCCTCAACCGAAATTACGTCGCCGTCGGCAAGCCAGGCCAGCTCAGGAACGTCGCGAAACCGCTGCCCTGCCGCGCGTTCGATCGCGGGCAGGGCGGTTGCGTCATCGCAGGTTGTGGGGCGGATTTCAATGTTCATGGCGGGAAGTATAGCCTGAGCGACCGCTATTACTCCGAGCAAACCAGCACCGGCGAGTAAAAATTGCTGATCACCAGCGCGCTCTGCGGCGTGCGCTCTATCGTCAGGAGCCTTTTTTTCCCCAGCGTCAGGCCCGCGACGTACTTTTCAAACACCCCCGGCGGCATGGCGTCATGGCTGAAGCGCTCCACTTTTTGAATAATAATTTCATACAGCTCTCCCTCCACGTGCCGCCATTTAAACATCTCCTGACGAGAAACCTCCCAGCTGTTCGGGGCATTCTCGACGTTGCCGTTTAGCGTGATGTAGCCCGTTTTATCCGGGTGAAAACGCATTATGATCTCCCCGTCGAACGTGAATTCATGGTTGTCGCGCCTGTCGGAGAAGGTCAGGTTGCCATCGCAGGCCACCGACAGCGGGGGCGTGTAGTAATACCACGCCAGCGCGGCGCCCAGAAGCAGCAGGTTGAGGACCAGTATTAGCCACACTTTTTTGTGTTTCATATCACCACTCGTAATAGTAAAGCGTACGACAGGCGCTGGCTTTATCGTGCGTGAGCGAGCACTGGGATAGCACCAGCCGCCCTTCGTGACCGTAGAAAAGCGTTCTCTGAATGTGCATGTAAAAGATCGAATTTTTCAGGCACGGGAGATGACCGTCCTGCTGAAGCTTTTGCGCCAGGGCAATCGCCCTGTCGTGGAACACATCCGCCAGCGGCGTAAAGGTGTAAACCGGACACGTGTCGATATGGGTAAGCAGGTGAATTTCACTCTGCGGGGCATCTGGCTTAATGGCCGTTATCCAGACGCACAGCGCAACAATCGCCAGCGTGAGCGCGCCGCAGAACAGCAGTTCCGGACGAACGCGCCATGTCGGTTTCGTCGTTTCGCCCGCCGGCGCCTCTTCCTCCAGCGCTGTGACCGTGACGTCCGCGCAGAGCATAAAGCCCGTTTTCGGCACCGTGACGATAAACAGCACGTCGGGAAGCAGGCTGGCCAGCATTTTGCGCAAGATGCTGATGTACTGGTTTAACGAGTTGTTGGATCCCTGAAGCCCGCGCCGATCCCAGACCTCATGGAGGAACGTTTCCCGTTCGACGACGTTCCCGTGATGCTTCACCAGCAGCTTCAGGATGGTATTGGCCGTACAGGTGAGGATCTGCGCATCCTCGTCCGGCGCATTAACAGGAGCAATGGTACCGTCCTCATCGTTGTAAACGAGGGCGTCAGCAAGCAGGTATTTCATAAGTTGTTGTAATACAAACAGAGATATTCAATTAAAAAAAACAGGCATTACGCCTGAGCAAACAGCGTTGTTGGTTATTTTAGCGCCACTGTTACCGATAACATTGATCCAGACGGTTTTTTGGTGAGTTTAATAAGTCAGCGTGACTATCACGTCGTCAATGAACTCCCCCGTCCCGCTCAGGGGCTGGGCCGGAACCTCCCCGTAAACGGTGAAGTCCTGCGTGCCGCCGGCGGGGTTGGTGACGTTCAGCGTATCGCCGCTGCTTTGATCGCCCCAGCGCTGCGTCGCCCCCGCATCCTGCCAGAGCCCATAGCGCAGGCACTGCCCCTCATCGTTGCAAAGCTGCCGCCAGTCGCCGCTGGCATGATTGCCTTTCCCCATGGCAAGCGTGAATGCGGTTCCGGCCGGGCAGCGCGTGGTGAGGGTCGCCGTCGAGCGCGTGGGGCGCAGCGCGGTGGTGCTGGTCAGGGTACCGAAGTTCAGCGGGGTGACACGCTCTATGTAGCATCCCTCGCTGATTTCGGCCTGCGCATTGCTCCCGCCCTGCACCTGTTCCCCCTCCGCGGAGCCGTCTGCACAGCTTTGCAGGGCATCCTGGCGGGTGGCGCTGTGCCAGGCGATGCGCAGGTTCATGTTGTAGTTGTAATAGTGGGTCGCGGGGAGCTGGCTTTGCCCCGCCGGCAGGGTGGCGATAAGCGGAAAGCTGCCGCTGACGCTGGCGTTGCTTCCCGCCGTGATGGTCTGCTGGATGAGATCCCCGCGGCTGGCGGGGCCCAGCTCCTGCGATCGCGCGAGGCCGTTAAGCAGGCGAAACAGCAGGGTGTACTGCTTTCCCTCCTGGTCGCCTGTCGAGAGCATCTGAAAGGGCGGGGCGTCGATGCTGCTCAGACAGACGTTGATGTACTCTGCCGTGCCGAAGTTGTCGGCCTGACAGCTAAACTTTACCTCGGTGTTGGTCGAGGCGGCGTTACCCGGCACGACGTTGCCGAAGTTAATCACCGCGGGGGAGGTAATCCAGCACGCTGCCGCCATCGCCTTCATGGACAGCACAAGCAACAATGTTAACGGCGTTTTTATTGACACAGCTGTTCTCCAATATTGATTACGGTTGACGCGGTGCGCGGGGCCGGAAGCGTGACCCGGCACTCGCCTTCACCGGTTTTCACCACCAGCACGCCCGGCAGGGGCGGATCTTCAAGCCAGATAAACCCGTCGCGACCCACGATAGTGGCGCCGTGTGGCGTTGAAACGACGCTGCCCAGCGGCAGCGGCTGGCGGCGCCTGTCGACCAGCCGGGCCTGAACCGTTACGGCGCGATGGACGTTAAAATCGACTTTTACCGCGCTGCTGTTGCCCGGTCTGGCATACATGTCGGTGACGGGGGCGATGACGTCGGGCGGCAGATCCAGCGGATCGATGGTGACTTTGCTGTTGTGGTAGCGCGGCAGGTCGGTCAGCAGAAGGTATCCCTTCTCATCGGTCTCGCCCGCCCGGCGGTTTTCCAGCATCACCGGCACGTGCCCGATACCGCGCGTGGAGACCAGCGCCAGGCCCTGCTGGCTGTAGCGTAAAGCGTGCAGGCTGTTGTCCAGCAGCGTCAGGCTGCCTTCGGCCGAGGCGTACTGGTTAACCGCGTTAGTGCTCTGCTCCAGCCCGACGTGCCACTCTCCGGCGCGGCCAAGGTAGCCCACGTCTGCATACCTTTCCCGGTTTTGGCCAAAGCCCTGCCCCAGCTGCCAGGACCAGCCGCCCGCCTGATTGTCTGGCTGGTGACGATAGTCCACGCGCGGCCTTTCCCGGCTGGCCTGAACCGAGAGGGTATTCTGGCGGCCCAGCGGGACGGAGAGCATAAGCTGGATGTTGCTCGACCCGTCCGTAAACGAGCGGGTATAGCTCAGCGTGGTAGAGAGATGGGCCGGGAGCGAAACGGACCAGGAGGCATTGAGATAGCGCTGCCGGTTGCCCTGTATATTTTGCTGCACCCAGCCCGCACCCAGCGTGCCGAAGTGGGGAAATGCGTGGCTGACCCATACGCTGTCGCTGCGCCGGACGGGCTCGGCCCCGCTCATGCGGGCGTTATCGGCGAAGGCGGCATCGGTACGAACGGTGCTGGCGGAAAATCCTGTTCCGTTACCGTTCCACTGCCAGCCGATGCCCCACTGCATCCCCTTACCGTAGGCGCTGTCGCTCAGGGCAACGTGCGGGCTGAGAATGCCCGCACTGGGGGATATTAGCCAGTCCGCGCCTGTTCCCACGTTGCGCAGCTTTCGCTGCTGTTCCGTATGCAGCGCCAGCGTTAGCTGGTTGTTCATGCCATAGCGCCAGCCGGCGTCGAGCATCGGCGAGGCGGCATAATCATCGGAGCGCAGCGAATAGTTTTGCCGCATCCAGCCGATGTCCAGCGAGCCGCTGCTGAGCCCCTCCGCCAGCATTCCCGGCGCGCCGTACAAATCGAGCTGAACGGTGCGCCGCTGGCCGTTGATGTCGGTAATCACCACCTGCGCCTGCCCGCTGCCGGTAAAGGCGGGCAGGGTATCGAGCAGAAAATCTCCCGGCGTTACCTGCTGGCTGCTCTGCTTAAGGCCGTCGATGTAAAGATCGACCGTTGAAGGCAACACGGCCGTGTCGCTGTAGCGGCTGCGCGGTTCGGTGTTGAGCTGCGGATTGAGCTCAAAGTTGGGCGCCCAGTGCAGCCCGCCGAAGCGGACCTGGCGGCTCCAGCGGGTGCCGGTGGTGATGCTGTCCCCCAGGGCCAGGCTGGTCAGCGAGTCTGTGTTATCCCGCTGCCAGCGGGTTTCAAGGCGCGTATGGGTGGGGCGACCCGCGCTGTTTTCCTCCCCGGCATGGCTGGAAAAGCTGCTGCTGAACAGGCCGGGCAGCGGCCCGGAGGCGGACAGCGTGGTTTGCGCGTTAAGCTGGCGTTTTCCCTCGGACTCGCTGGCATAGAGCGCGTACCCGAGCGTAAAGGCGCTGACGGGCTGCGCTTCAGGATAGCGGTACTGCGAGGGAGGCCTCCCGAACGTCACGTGCTGCTGCCCCTCAAGCGCCTTCGCCTCGGCGCTGATGGACACCTGCTGCGAAAGCACGTCGAGGCTGACCTTCAGGCCCGGCAGGGACGTCAGTTCAACCCACTCGCTGCGGCCTTCCGGGGCGCGAAGCCCCAGCTTTGCGATGTCGCTGCGGCCAATCCACAACGCATCGCCCTCTACGCGGCAGGCCCACAGCTCGCCGCGCGGGGCGTGGTTTACGGTAATGGCCAGCCACTGAACGGCGTCAACCGGAGGTTCAGCCCGGGCTGCTGGCAGCATGAGCGGTAGCCAAAGCAGGAGCGCGAGCAGCGAGCGGGCGCAGTGGGATCTGGCTGGCATGGCGATCGTCATTGATGTAGGCGCGTAACGCGCTGAGCGCGTGGCGGGGAGTTTGCTTAAGCGGCACAAGCGCGGTCTGTCCCGGCAGCACATAGCCCGCCAGTCCTTTGACTGCGGCAGCAACCTGCCCGTCGGCCGTCAGCACCTGAAGGTGGCTGAGGCGAATATGGCGGTTTCCGGCGTTATAGCAGCGCAGCGTGGCCGGAATGTCGGCCTGTTCGCAGCTCAGGACAGCCTGGCTGACGGGCGTTGTCTGGCTTCCGGCGATGAAGACCGGAATCGAATAGCGCAGCAGGAAGTGGACCGCGCTGGGGTTGGCCGCACGGGACGCGGCGTCTGGCAGCTCATCGATGATCAGCCGGTAGCTTTGCTCCTGTTCATGAGCACCCGGCTGCATCACGATAATACGCACCAGCTGCTGCTGGCCCGGCGCCAGCGAGGTCATCGCCGGGCTGCTGACGACTTCCTCGGTCGCTTCCAGCACATCCTTGCCGTTTTTCTGGGACCATTCGTACACCCGTATCTGAGCGTGGATGGCCGTTTTCCCGCTGTTCGTGAGGTAAACGGCCGTTGCGCGTTGACCGCTCTGCATGTCGAGCGTCACGGGCGCGACCTGAAGCGTGGCGGCCAGCGCGTAGCGTGACAGCAGCGCCAGCATCATGAGCCAGATAATGAAGCAGGGAAGAAAGCGACGCACGATCAGTACTCCAGGTTTAAGGTAACATCGTCGCTGTAGGTACCCGCCTGGGCAGTCGTCAGGGCGCCCGCATCAATCACGCCATACAGCGTCTCTTCCTGTTTCATCCCGTTGCCGGTATCGGTGAGCCCCCCGGTGCCGGTGATTTGCGTCTGTTTGCCTTCGTCAGCAAACAGCTTCCACGCAATCTTTTGCGCGCCCGTTTCGCCGTTTTCCGGCTTCAGCCAGAAGGTGCCGTTCTCGCTGCTGTCGCTGCTGGTCGCGGAAAGGGTGAACGGGGTACCGTTGGTGCAGACGATATCGACCTGCGTCCTGGCCTCAATTTCACCGGCTTCATCCGTACCGTGGCGCGAGAAGTTGAGATCGTTGGCGTTGAGGGTGCAGGACTTTACCACCTCCAGTGAGACGTGCATCGTCGCGCTCGCGGTGCTGTTGTCTGCGGCGATTGCAGCGGCAGGAAGCAGGAGAACTGAACAACATACAGCGGTGGAGATAATTCTCATGATTGTATTTCCTAACGTGATTAACGGTGCATTGACAAAGAAGAGGACTGAGCGTCCAGCAGGCAGAGCTTCCGATGAAACTCCGCCAGGGTATGGCAGCAAAATTTGTTCATCGCGTTACGCTTGTGGGTGTAGATCGTTTTTGGTGATTTATTGAGGATTTGCGCGATACGTGCCGGGCAAAATCCTTTATGAAACAGCATGCAAACCCGCATCTCCTGATACGTCAGCGTGGCGGTATTTTCGAAGGTGAAGGTCGTGTCGCTAAAACAGCGGCTCAGCTGGGCAAGCGATACATTGTCCGCCACCGCTCTCGCCCGCTCGCCGCGCAGGAAGGCGTTGACGTCGCTGACCCGGTCCGCATCGGTAAATACCAGCCAGTCCGCGCCGGCATGGGTATCCAGCAGGCGTTCCTGTAGGCGCACAAGCCCTTCCGGACTCGCGTTTTTGATCCAGTACATATCAGGGCGAGGGGTGACCGCCGTCGAGATGAGCCACTCGAGGCCAAGCCATAAATAGGCGTTTTCGCTCAGGACGATGACCTGATAGCCAGCGTTAACGATACAAGACGTCACGATCTGCCCCACAGATAACCCTGGCCGTAATCGGCCACGCTGGCGCGGGCCAGTGCGAAATCCCCCGCGGTTTCGATGCCTTCTATCAACACCTTGCCGGCGAGACGTTTGCACTGGCGGGTGAGCTGTAAAAACTTTTCCCGCTCGGTGCGTCCGCTCCAGAAGGTATGCTTGTCAATTTTTACGCCGCAGAAGCGGATCTGGCTGGCAAGCAGGTCGGGAAGAATGTCTTCGCACACATCGTCGGCCCACACTTCTATTCCCCACTGGTGCAGCGTGGCGATGCACGTCCGCAGGGCCCGGCTTTGCGTATCGTCAAGGTGTACCAGCCTGTGAAGATCGGTGACTTCGATAGCAAGCCTCTCCGGGCTGGGCGTCTCTTCTTTCAGCCTGTCCAGGAAGTCCGTTTCCAGCAGCAGATCCGTCGTCGCGTTGAGATAATATTTGTCGCCCGCTTCGCAGAACATGGCATGACGAAGCTGCGCAAAGAAATGCGCTTTACGCTGCGTCGCGGACATTGAGCAAAAATAGTCTTCGAGATCGACGTGAGGCATCGCCGTGGACAATACCTCCCAGGCAATGACGTTTTCGCTGCGCAGTGCCCGGATGGATTCGAACTTGTAGCCGGTTAGCATGATAAAAGTGCGTAACGCTCCGTGGTAAATTCAGAAGCTGCACATTTTATAAATTGTGAATTTGACGGGATATTTATAAATAAAAATTGCTTATATATAGCGTTTTTATCTAATTTATAAACATTATAAAGGATTATATAATTTCAAAAACGCCCGACTGGAAGCCGGGCTTTGCGCGCGTTAGCCGTTGTTTTTGACGATTTTGATTTCCACCATGCCAATCCCAAGCTGGCGCGGGGCATGGCCGAGGATATTTCCTTCGTTAGTGGACTGCGGGTCTGGCGGCACGATCACCAGCGTATTGCTGCGCGAGGGGTTATCAAAATGCAGCGTGCTGGTGGAGACATCATTACTCAGCGTCAGCATCTGTTCTTTATCACCGACGCGCACCGGAATAGGGCGGTTTGCATTGGGACCAAATGCCCTGGCGGTGATCACCAGATCGAATTTCTCCGGCAGCGGATGGGTATACTCAATTTTCACCTCATCCCCCAGCTGTGCGTTAGACCAGCGCCCCCAGGATTCGGGACGTGAAATTCCGCTGAACTGCTTCACCTCTTCCGGCGCGCCGGCAACATTGAAGATGAAGCTGTCTGCTTTGTAGCGAATGTCGTTGTCGACGATTTTCAGCAGGTCAACGTTGCGCTGATAGCGTGCGGTATCAATGACCGTATCGTTAAACGCGGTTTTTCCCTGCCACTGCGGTTTGTCAACGTGTTGCACGGTCTGCTCACCGCCGAGTTGCCCCTGAGAAACGCACCAGTCGGTGGACAGCGACAGCTGTTGCGACCAGAGCTGGCCCATTTTGTAGCACCTGTCGACCCAGACGAAATTATCGCGCGGGGCGAATTCCGCCAGCTGGAAGCGCAGCGGCGCGGAGTATTCGCTTTCCGGCAGCGGCTCGACGCGCTTATCCGACACGCGCAGCAACAGAGGCAGGCGGAAGTGGCTGCCGGAGAAGGCGATCGTTTTTTTATCCCGATCGATGGTGAAATCGTTTATCTCTTTCGGGAAGTTCCACAGGCGGATGATATCCGGCTTCCAGGCGAGGATTTTTTCCTTCATGTTGAGGAAGATTTCCGACAGGGACTGCCCCGACAGCGTGCTGCGGCCCAGGCCGATAAAGTTGTCGCCGCCCAGAATATCGAGCACGGTAGCGCCGTTATCCATCGAGTTACGCTTAGCGGCAATGACCTCCTGCTGCGGTTTATCGCCGCGCAGCACAAAGAACAGGTTGCTGCGATCGCGCTTGTTCAGCTCATCCCAGGCGCTGTTTTTCATCGCCAGATGGTCAGACGACACGACGATGACCGTATTTTTGAAATAGGGCGACGCTTTAATTTTCTCAATTAACGCCGCGATATGCTCCTGGCTACAGGTTACGGCGCTGAACGACTTATTGTTTTTGCCGTCAATGTCGTAGCCCTTACGCTTACAGGTGCGCGAGACGAAACCATCCGGGTGGTGCGTGTCGACGGTCAGCGCAAACAGCGAGAAGCGTTTACCGGCGCGAGAAAGCTCCTCGAATTTCTTCCAGGTTTCATCCAGAACGGTATCGTCGTAAAAGCCCCAGTCGTTACGGTAAGCCGGATCGGCCACGGTAGTTTTCAGCTCTTCAGAACCGTACAGGTGATCGAAACCGTGGGATTTCAGGAACACGTCTTTCCCGGCGAAGCGCAGGTTAGCGCCCTGCATAAAGTAGTTTTCATAGCCCGAGTTTTTCAGGATATCGCCGAGGCATACGTTCTGCGGGAAGAAGCTCGACATTGAGGCGGAGGCGTTACCCTCAAACGGGGCGAACAGGGGGATGCCGCACTGGGAGGCCACCATCCCGGCAATGGTGTAATCTGTGCCGGGCAGCTGCGCGGTGTGGCTGAAGTCGAGGCCCTGATTTTTCAGCGCGCCGAGCTCCGGCGTCAGGTTCGGAAACGCCTCGTTGTCAAACCAGGTGCGCTCCAGACTCTCCCCATAGATGTAGACCAGGTTGAGTTTGGGGTTGTCGATTTTTTTCGCCGGCTCTTTGTAATAGGCCACGAAGTCCGGATCGCCATCGCGCGACTGGGATTTTACCAGCTCGGTAATCTGATGGAAGGCCGGGCTGGCATCCACGGAGGCCAGCGCCAGGCACAGCGCCAGCAGGCTGTAGCCATGGTGATGCGGGCGGTGACGGCGACGGCGCAGCACCCAGGCCAGCGCAGCGAAGATGCCCACCAGCGCGACCACCAGCCCCAGACCGGGGAGAATGTATTTGCCCACGCCTGCGCCGGTGAGGCTGTTCGTCAGGGTGTAGAGCACCGCGTCGTTAATACCGTCGCCGGTAAAGTAGTCGCTGGCATATAAGGTAATGTTTAAAACAATAAAAATGCCGAGCACGACCAGGGTGGCAACAAACCACCAGGTGTGACGACCGGCTTTCCAGGCATAAACGCCGATGGATGCCAGAAAAAGGACAAGGGATAGTAACTCTGACAACAGCAGATCCTCATCATGCCGGACGCTTAGCCGGCTAATAGCTTATTTTTTTGGGTAATACACTGTAATTGCGATGTCGCTTAGCTGCAATTTTAGTGTCACGAAAGTGTGCTGTGGTTAGGATTTGGTTTATAAAACCGGTTTTTTGTGGACGGTCGCATCCTGACAGACGGACGCTGAGGCGGTAGAGAAAGAGAAAAATGCACGCTTCACGCCGCGCTGAAGGAGTAACGTCATAAACGCGGCGTGTTGTGGCAGAAAACGGGGGTCAGGAGAGGAAATTAACGCCCTGTTTCAGCACCAGATCGCAGGCTTTTGTTTTCACCTGTTTTGCCAGAGAGGAGTTTCCAAGGGTGCTCAGGTTCAGCTGCTGACCATTTTGCGCGTTCAGCAGACCCTGAATACCGTCCATATAGTTGGTATCCGCTTTCTGCTCCTGGGTGTCCAGGCCCAGCTTGCCCAGCACCTGATTCTTGATGTTTTCGGTATCGGTCACGGACGCCAGCTTCTGCTTCGCACAGTATTCCAGGATGCCCGCGGCGTTGTTCATCGTGCCGGCGCTCAGGCTCTGGGAACTGTTGCCCAGCAGGCCGGTGAGGGAAGCAGCCGACAGCCCGCCCTGAGACGTGCCGCTCTCTTTGGTTAACTCATTCGCCGCGCTGGAAAGCGACTCCTGCCATGAAGCGGCCTGCGCTGCGCCAGCCACCAGCAGGGCGCCAGAAAGAATGCTGATAAGAAACTGTTTTTTCATAATGACTTACTCAATAGGGCCGGAAGGGGCTCCAGTATATACCTCTGCTCCTCCGGCGCTCCCTGGAAATGTCTTAATACTCTTTGCCGGTGACGCGGCTGCGATAGCTGTCCCAGTCGAAGATGACGTACAGGCTGTTGCCCAGCTTCATGCGGTCCATCACTCGCTCGCCCAGCAGGCGGGTCATCTCGTCGATATTGTGGTTCGTCAGCATACCGGTGGGGCGTTTTGACGACGAACGGCGATCCACAATCTGGTTAATGATCACTTTTTCGTAGCGGGATTCGGTCTGGACGCCGATCTCGTCGATCACCAGCAGATCCACGTTACTTAAATCATTCAGCAGCTGCTCTTCGCTGGTTTCGCGGTTGCTGAAGGTGTCCTTCATGGCGGACATGATGTCGGCCACGGTGATAATCAGCACTGATTTCCCGCGCAGCAGCAGCTCGTTGCAGATAGCGGCCGCCAGGTGATTTTTTCCGGTGCCGGGCTTACCGCTAAAGATGAAGCTCGCGATGTTGCCGTCAAATTCTTCCACGTACTGGCGCGCCTGGTTAAGGGCGTTCATCTGCCCCTGTGATTCGACCTTATAATTGTCGAAGGAGCAGTTCTGGTGCAGGGGGCGAATGCCCGAGCGGTTAAAGGTGCGCTGCATTTTCATCGCGCGGTTTTCGCGGGCGAGAGCTGCCGCACGGATTTCACCCTGCTCTTTTTGCCACGCCAGCAGCTCTTCACCGGTGGTGAAGGCGGGCTTCACGTTGGCTGGCATCATCTTCTGCAAACGTTTCATCAGGTCGCCGACGTTTTTCATTTCGCACCTCGAAATCCATCAGGAATTTTTTTGTCCGGTTCTGAAAAGGCATTGATATCACGTTTTGGCTGGCCGTTGGTGCTGGCGCGGTTGATTTGCAGGCTGCGCGCAAGTTTTTGCTGCCACTGAACATGGTGGAATACTTTTCCCTCAGCCTGCCAGTAAGCGGTAAAGGCCGCCAGCTCTTCCGGCGTCGCGGGCTGCGAGAGGGCTATTCCCCATAAGGCCGCCTGGCGCTGAAAATCGGCATCCGGCTGCCAGCCAGCGTACATGGGAAATTTCCCCATCGGCACGGTCACCGGGGCGCTGGTGGGTTCGTCAAAAAACTGATTATCCAGCATGACGTCGCTCGCCGGGCGCGAGAGCCTCGCTTCAATGTCCAGAAGCTGCGCCAGACGTTCCGGCGTGACCGCATAAAACGCCGGGGCGTTGTCGGCAAATACCGCGAGCGTGCCGCCTTCGGCGCGCGTCAACACACCGCGAGGGTCGCGCATAAAGGCATCAATGCCAGCAATGCTGGTGGTCAGGATTCTGGAGGACATAACACTTTCTCAACTGATTACTACGGGCGTGATTGAGGGTTATGGTAGCACAGAGAGAGGGGAGGAAAGGAGAGGATTTCCCCGGCGGCGCTGCGCCACCGGGGCAACAATCAGAGGCGCTGTTTACGCGATGATGTTGAGCGTCACGTCGATATTGCCGCGCGTTGCGTTAGAGTACGGGCATACGATGTGGGCGGCATCCACCAGCTTTTTGGCTTCCGCAGCGTCCATCCCTTCAACGTGGATGTTCAGCTTCGCTTCGATACCGAAACCGGTTGGCAGCGGCCCGATCCCCACTTCGCCTTCAATAAAAGCGTCTTTTGGCAGGGCGAATTTGTCGCGGGCTGCAACGAACTTCATCGCGCCCAGGAAGCAGGCAGAGTAGCCCGCCGCGAACAGCTGCTCAGGGTTAGTGACTTCTCCCCCCATGCCACCCATCTCTTTTGGCACGCCCAGCTTGACGTCCAGGACACCATCGGAAGAGGTTGCGCGACCGTCACGGCCTCCGGTTGCTTTGGCTTTGGCAGTGTAGACAACTTTTTCTAAAGACATGGCAGGTTCCTCATCTTGTGTTTAAGTGTGCTATTAAATAGCGCGCGATGTATATGGTTAAAATTAGACGCGTAAAGTATAGCCTTACGCGCGATGCAGCTGTTGGCGCAGCAGTTCGAGCTGTTGTTTAAGTGTAAGCATGGTGTCGGTATCACACTGCGCGGCGCAGCCCACGGCATGCGGGATAGTCACGGCCTGCTGTTGCAGATCCCGACCCGCGTCGCTCAGGGTGACGGCAACCTGACGTTCGTCCTGACGGGAGCGCTGGCGGGAGATCAGTCCTGCGCTTTCCAGGCGTTTCAGCAGGGGCGTCAGCGTGGCAGAATCCAGAAACAGCCGCTCGCCAATGTCCGACACCGTAATATCATCCTGCTCCCACAGCACCAGCATCACCAGGTATTGCGGGTAGGTCAGGTTAAGCGGTGCCAGCAGTTGCCGGTACAGCTTGTTAAGCGCCAGGTTTGCCGAATAGAGGGCAAAACAGAGCTGGTTATCCAGCAGAAGCGCATTGGTGGTGTCGTTCGTTTTTGCGTCCATGAAATGAATATAGATAGTGCGCGATACAATTGCAAGCGATTTTATTATACACGCGGACGTTTACGGTAAAGCCATAATCCGGGTATCGACAAACCGATTGAGAGCGCGCCCACAATCGACGAGGCCTTGAGGAAGTTGCTCAGGAGCAGGATCATTTGGGGTTCGCTGTAGCCAAAGTGGCTGATTTTTACGGCGGAAATCATGGCCGTATAGGCCGAAATGCCCGGGAACATAGGAATGACTGCCGCCACGGTGAACACCTTCGGGTGTGCCAGATACCAGCGTGACCACTGGATACCGATGCTGCCGACCAGCATGGCGGCAATAAACGTCGACCATTCGATATTAAAGCCCGCGGTCATCATCACCATACGCGAGCCGTGGCCAATGGCGCCGAGCAGCGCGCACCAGGGTAACGCACGCTGTGGGACGTTAAACACCATCGCAAATCCAACGGCGGGAAGGGCTGCCAGGAGCATGTCCTGCGCCAGTGCGAGCAGAAAATCTATCACGCCCATCCGCGTAACCCCCACATCGTCATTGCCATGACCACCCCGATACAGGTTGCCAGCGTCAGCAGGCTGGCTATCGCCCAGCGCGCCAGACCGGTATTGATATGGCCTTTAAACATATCGGCGACGGCGTTGATTAAGGGAAAACCCGGCACCAGCAGCAATACGCTGGCGGCCATCGCAACCGTAGGCGTGCTGGCGAAGACGGGCTGGCGCAGCAGCAGGCCGGAGACGGTTGTCGCCACAAAGGCCGTAATGCAGAAATTAATCTGCGGATGCAGCTGCCTGTGGGTCAGAAGCTGGCGGACGTACATCGCGATGCTGCTGGCAAAGAAGGTCACCACCGCGCCGTCCCACCCGCCGTTGTTGAGCTTACAGAAGCAGGCGCAGGACAGCCCCACCATCAAAACAACCAGCCAGCGCGGATAGCGCAGGGGTTTGATTTGGTTGAAACGTTTTTCTATCTCCCGGAGATCGAGCAGCTTGTGTTCAGCGAGGATCACGATGTGCTGCACTTCCGTGACCACGTGCATGTTAATGCCGCGATCGTGATTTTTACGCGTGGAGGTCAGGCACTGTCCGTCCTTAATGGTGGTCAGCACAATGGCATTTGACGAGATGGAACTCTCCACGCTGTCCATCCCCAGCGCCAGCCCGAGGCGCGTGGAAAGTTCTTCGACGAGGGCGCTTTCTGCCCCGTGCTGTAAGAGGAAAAGCCCGCACTGAATACATAGCCGCGTTGCGGCACGCTGCGTAGACCGATCTGCCTGCATGAAACGCCCTGAAAAGAAGAGAGATTGCTTACTTTTAACACAAAGTGCGGTGGCCGTTGTGCTGGGCCAGATCAAGATTTGTGCGATTGGCTGCGCATCTGAAGTCGGGAAGAGAAAACGTATTTTATTTATTTAATGAATATAAACGAAGAACATATATAAACAATATATTAAGTATTTCTAATTTCATATTGTCGATATTTTCAGGTGTTTTTAATTAAATATTTATGGTCTTTATGCGATATTAAGCCTGTATTGGGCGTTTCATAACCCAAGCGACATATCTTAGCGAGTGCGAGTTTTAAGCCGTGTTGTACGTAGGGATGCAGGCGTGTTTAACCTCGTAGGGTTTTCACGTTATTAAATTAATGTATTAAAGACATGGAGGGTCTATGTTGCCATTGAATGGTAAACACGGAGTTGTGATCAGTAGAGTACCCGTAATGCAAAATGGGTTAGGGGGCGTCATGACGCGCCATTTTCCCGATTTTGAGATAACGTACTGCCGTTCGATGCAGGAGTTGACGCTGCTCCAGCTGCGTCGCGCTGGGGTCGTTATTGCCGATATTTCGGGTGAATATCGTAATCCGCGTGGCACGCTTGAGCAGTATTATGGATTAATGAATCAGTACCGGGATATTCACTGGATTTTCCTCGTCTCGCGTCCTCTTTATCCGCTTGCGGTAGAGCTGCTTATGCGCCCGGAAAGCACGCTGCTTTCAGATATGGAACCGATTGAAGGCGTTATTAACGCTATTCGCGCGGGCAGTGAACGTGCCGAGCGAATAAGCCAGACGTTATTAATACCAGAAAATCCTGATATTGAAGAGGAGAGTGAGCAAGCGATCGTGCTCACCCACTCTGAACGTAAGGTGTTGCGTTTATTGGGTAAGGGTTGGGGAATCAACCAAATAGCCACACTGCTGAATAAAAGTAATAAAACGATCAGTGCACAGAAAAACAGTGCAATGCGCCGCTTATCACTGCGCAGCAATGCCGATATGTACGCGTGGATAAGCAGTACTCAGGGAATGCGAGAGCTCAGTTTAATGTCGGCTTATGGAGAGTTTGAGGAATGGAAAAGACCACTGCAACAAAACATATCGCCGTCATCGAAAGTTGCTCAATGAGCGCTGTGGGGCTGAGGCATCTCTTTGCGATGCCCGCCCTGAGCCATTACCAGGTGCATCTGTTTAGCAGATTCGACAGCTTCAAAGCGGCGCTCTCGGAAATCTCATTCTTTGCGGTAATTTATTCATTGTCTGATGAGCGTGAGGAGCGGCGAAACTGTCTGGCCTGTTTGCGGGATCTCACCTTCACCCACAGCGACGTCCAGCGTATCGTGCTGGCTTCTGATGAAATGGAGGCGAGACTGGTCAGCCATCTTTCGCCTTCTCGCTTACATGGGATCATCAGTAAATCGGTTCCGCTAAAGCAGTTATTGGAGGGGCTGGAGACACTGCTCAGTGAAACACATCAGGTGAATGACAACGTGTTCAATCATTGGTGTGTGAGCCAGAATCGCATGCTAAGCCCAACCGAAAGGGCCATACTGCGCTATATGTCATCGGGTTTTTCGATCCCTGAAATAGCGGCACAGCTTGAACGCAATATTAAAACCATTCGGGCGCATAAGTTTAACGCAATGGTAAAGCTGGGCGTCAATTCTGACGTGGGGTTACTGGATGCGGCGGATATCCTGGCGCATCTCCCCGTCAGGGAAGTGCGTCGTTCCGCTCTCACCGTTCCTTCCTTCTCTTAGCGTTAAGAGGTGCGCCAGAGTGCTTCTGGCGCAACGTTCAAATACAGACATCGACCCATTTTGCTGCGGTCAGTTCCGCCATTCTGTCGGGGGATATACGCACCGCGCTGTGGATGGCACCCGCTGCGGGTAATACTTCCGCGTACTGTTTTAATGTGATGTCACAGTAAACAGAGAGGGGGTTTTCCAGCCCGAAAGGGCAGACGCCGCCCACAGGATGACCCGTCAGGGTGACGACCTCATCGCTGCTGAGCATGCGGGCTTTTGCACCAAATGTCTCTTTGAGCTTTTTGTTATCAAGACGCGCATCGCCTTTTGCGACCACCAGAATCACGTCATTTTTAATCTTCAGTGATAGCGTTTTGGCAATCTGGCCGGGTTCAACGTTGTGCGCGGCAGCAGCAAGTGCAACAGTCGCTGTGCTTTGATTAAGCTCAATGATCTCTATATCCGGAGCGTGTTCGGCGAAAAACTGCTGTACAGACTGCAAACTCATTGATTCCTCCTGACAAATATCCTGCGTAATCTGTCATAAGAATTTAGTCGCTGTAAATATCCCTTAAGTAACAAATATTCGTCAGGGTCGATTTCTGGATCGCCTTCACATTCACAGAAACCGGTTACAGTAACCGGTTGCAGAGCGTGATGCAGAGATTAATACTGAGGGTGTAACTTCCCCTGTATCTAATAATAAGAGCTAATTATGAAACCATTCCGTTTGAGCAGTACCGCGGGTACACGATCCGGCAAGGTTGTGACGCTGAATTATGGAACAACGTGTGACGTGAGAACGTCCGAAACGAACGTCTGACAGGAGATCTGCTATGTCTGCCAACCATGCTGCATTTAATCTGATTTTCCGCTTCGTTGAGAATTACGTCAGCCCCGTTGCCGGGCGGATCTCTTCTCAGCGTCATGTGATGGCGATTCGCGACGGGTTCATCTCGGCGATGCCGTTTATGATTGTGGGTTCGTTTTTATTAGTGTTCGCTTATCCTCCTTTTTCGCCTGATACCACCTGGGGTTTTGCCCGCGCCTGGCTGGATATGGCGAAGCAGTTTGAAGGACAAATTCTGACGCCGTTTGATATGACGATGGGCGTGATGTCCCTTTATATCTGTGCGGCTATCGCCTACAACCTGGGCAAACATTACGTTAAAACCCATCAGCTGGATCCGTTCATGTGTGCCATGCTGTCGCTAATGGCGTTTCTGCTGGTGGCGGCCCCTAAAACCAAAGGCGCTTTGCCGGTCGATAGCCTGGGAGGGACCGGGATTTTCACCGCGATTCTGGTGGCGATTTATTGCGTTGAGATGATGCGTTTTCTGAAGGCTCACAACATCGGGATCCGCCTGCCGGACCAGGTTCCGCCGATGATCAAAAACTCGTTTGACCTGCTGATCCCGGTACTGGTGGTGGTGTTGACGCTTTATCCGCTGAGCCTGCTGATCCAGTCGCAGTTCGGCATGCTGATCCCGCAGGCCATTATGTCGATCTTTAAGCCGCTGGTCTCTGCGGCTGACTCGCTGCCTGCCATCCTGCTGGCGGTGCTGATTGGCCACCTGCTGTGGTTTGCCGGGATCCACGGCGCAGCGATTGTCTCCGGGATGCTGCAAATGTTCTGGCTGACCAACCTGGGGGCGAACCAGACCGCGCTGGCGGCGAGCCTGCCTTTGCCACACATCTTTATGGAGGCCTTCTGGACGTTCTTTATCGTTATCGGTGGGTCAGGCGCGACGATGGGGCTGGTGTTCTGCTACCTGCGCAGCCGCTCCGCGCACCTGCGTTCGATTGGCCGCCTCAGCGTGGTGCCGAGCATATTCAACATCAATGAACCGGTGATTTTTGGCACGCCGATTGTGATGAACCCGGTGTTCTTTATTCCTTTCCTGCTGGCGCCGATGGTCAACGCCGTGCTGGCATGGGCAGCGATGAAGTTTGATCTGATTGGCCGCGTGATTTCCGTGGTGCCGTGGACGGCGCCGGCGCCGGTTGGTGCGGCCTGGGCGCTGGGCTGGGATTTCCGCGCCGCCATTCTGGTGCTGGTCCTGGCCTGCGTTTCCGCCATTATCTATTTCCCGTTCTTCAAGGTGTACGAGAAGCAGCTGCTTCAGCAGGAAGCGGAAGAAGCACAGCGTAACGGGGAAGAGGAAAATCAGCAGATAGCGTAGGTAAAAGCAAAACGGCAACGCAGGTTGCCGTTTTTAGTGTTTGTTGCCTCTCCCCGTGGGTGAGGGCATCAAGTTCGGGCCAGACTACTTAAGCGTGCAATCGCCGCACTGCTGCACGTCCGGCAGACGGTAGCGCTGACAGCAGGTACGACGCACCAGAAGTCCCTCACGCGGAACGACGGTGCGGTAAAGAGGGTTATCCCGTCCATCTGAAAGCTGTTTGGCAAAGAAACAGCTCTGACGCAGCGCATCCACTTTTTCGTCGCCGAGCAGCGGCTTCATCTCCGTCAAATACCAGTGGATAAGATATCCGGTATTACTCCAGATCAGTTTGCCGTTAATCTCTCCCGTCGCTTCCAGGGCATCCACCACCGGAACCAGCGCGCGCGTAATCAGCGATTCCATACGCGCCTGCGCAGACAGGTGCATTGCGCTGCGATCCTCATGCACGTCAATCCAGAAACAGGCGGCACGCCCGGTCTCATGAAATTCGACGTGGAAATGCTCCGAAGAGAGATCGAGCATGGTTTCCTGGGTCAACAACGCCAGCATGATCGGCGGCACCATCAGCCCGATGTACCACTGAGCCCAGAGGGAAAGCAGCGGTTTGTTTTCCCGCGCAAGCGTAGGCTGATTACGGTAGATATGATCGGAATAGGCCGCCAGCAGAGAGCGCAGCTCGGCAGGACGCTGCCACTGGGACAGCGTCAAAGCATGATGCGGGGGGGCTTCATCCAGCTTGATGAAATCCAGCAGATGGGCGCGCGTAACGGCGATTTTTTCCCGAATGGCGTCCGCAAGCGTCGTCTCCCCGGCGGAGAGTGGAGCGCGCCAGAGCAGGGGCTCAACGATGTGTGCAGTACGAGTCGCCATAGTGTGGATTACAAATCTAAATGATAATGATTGCCAATCCTAACTATAGATAAAACCGAGCGCAAGAGATTTATCCTGGCTCTGTGAGGGGGGTCAGGCGGTATGCAGCTCTTCGCTCATCAGAATGCTGTTGCGTCCCATGTGCTTGGCTTCATAGAGGGCTTTATCGGCTTTCGCCAGCGCACCCTCAACGTCTTCACCTTCGTACATGGCAATGCCAATGCTGATGGTCACGTTAGTGGCGACGCTTTCGTTGAACATATGGGGGATTTTAAGATCGTAAACTTTCTGGCGTATGCGTTCTGCCGTCTGGCGTGCTTGCTCCAGCGGAATGTTACTCAACAGAACCATAAATTCTTCCCCGCCAAACCGGGCGACCACGTCGCGTGAACGCACGGCATCGCGGATCGCTGCCGAGACGCGGATCAACGCCTGATCGCCCATCATATGGCCGTAATGGTCGTTATAGGCTTTGAAATGGTCGATATCCATCAGCAGCACGAAGTGCTCGCCGCCGTCGGGCGTGGGGAGATTCTCCAGCCGGCTTTGCAGCCCACGACGGTTATACAAGCCGGTCAGCGGATCCATCATGCTGAGATCGGTCAGGGTTTCGCGCTCCTCCAGCAGCTCGGAGAGCAGCTCCTGAGCGAAACGGTCGTTGCGCCGCTGGATCACGTGATGAATGCCAATGGCGACCATAGGCAGCGCGAAGAAATAGGTCATTCTCAGCCAGTTTTCGGCAGGGCTTAACCACAGGCAGATAATAAACGCGGGTAATGAATGTAGCGTAAATGCTTTGATATTACTGGCAAACGCCAGAGCCCCTATAAAAAGCACCGTTAAAAGCGCCATCATTAAAAACGGCGCGCGATCGTGCGTGATAACTAAAAATTTAGAGACGATCTGCCAGGCCCATAAAAAGCCGAAAATCGCGGAAACCGCGGGAATATTTATTTTCCGCGCGTTGTTTTTCCAGTGCCAGATGAGTAAGCCGGTGCTGATAGTCAATACGGCAACCAGGGGCACCGATAACACGCGCACGGAATAGAGCGGGTTTGTTATCGAGAACAGCGCTGAGGCGGCATTCAGAAATAAAAATAAACGTAAAGATAACTGATATTTCTTGTTGACCAAAGACAGCCAGGATTGTGATGTCATATGCGTGCGTTTTTATTAAAACTCAATTAAAACAATGCGCCAGGCGTTATTTATTCGTTATGGATGCAAGGAAATTGAATTCTTATTATCAGAAAAACTTTATAGAAAGTTAACAGGTGTGCAATTTATCACCTTACACATTCTCTGTCATTATGGGAAAGCGAATGTAGAAGCAATTTGTGCCCGCGCATGCTGACAGGTGATAATTATTATCATATGATATTGGTTATCATTATCAGTGTGAGAGGATAAACCATGTTGAGCAAAGCGCTGGGAAGTGGGTGGGAGATTTTACTGCCTGGTGTCATCCTTGGCGGCCTGACGTTTGCCGATCTCTCCATTGACGTCTGGAAGGCGATCATTGTTTCAGGGCTGCTGGTGACGTCGGCGATGATCTGGCATAAACAGCTTCGGCATTACGTGCTGCTGCCGTCTTGCGTTGCGCTGGTCAGTGGAATACTGGTGATTTTGATGAGTCTGAAATAGCCGGGAAAAACGAGAGGTACTGCCGGGAGGATGTAAGATAATTGGTGCGAGGGGGGGGACTTGAACCCCCACGTCCGTAAGGACACTAACACCTGAAGCTAGCGCGTCTACCAATTCCGCCACCTTCGCATACCATCGACACTGTAAAAGTATCGTAACCACGGAGGCGCATTCTAGATGTTTTCAGCTTTACGTCAATAGAAAATTGCGCACGTTGTTTTGATTGCTGCAAAAATGGGCGATGGCAGCGTCAGCCATCGCCGGACAAAGGCGGGGATTACTTTTTCGCCTGGCGCGTCATTACGGTGCGATACACCTTAAAGCGGCCCGTCTGGGCGATCACCTCGTGGAAGCCAAAGGTTTCATCCAGCACTTTCGGATAGGCCAGGAAGGCGTTTGCCACGATACGCAGCTCGCCGCCGCTGTTAAGGTGACGGGTTGCGCCACGGATCAGGGTTTGCGCCGCTTCGAGGCTGGTTTCCATCCCGTCGTGGAACGGCGGGTTAGAGATGATCATATCAAAGCGACCGGTCACGTCGGAGAAGACGTTGCTGGCAATAACGTCGCCTTCGATACCGTTCGCCGCAAGCGTGGCGCGGCTGGCTTCCACCGCCGGAGCGCTCACGTCACACAGGGTTAAACGCACCTTCGGCGAGTGGCTGGCGAGAACCGTTGACAGCACGCCCGCGCCACAGCCAACGTCCAGCACCTTGCCTTTGGTGTGCGGCGTCAGGGTGGACAGCAGCAGCTTGCTGCCCGTATCGAGCGCGTCACGGCTGAATACGCCCGGCAGCGTTTTGATGGTGAGGCCGTCGAGCTGATACTCGTCCCAGAAGGCGTTGGCATCAAAGGTTGTCTGTTTTTCCAGACGGCCATGATACAGGCCGCAGCGACGGGCGCTGTCGATTTTCGTCAGCGGTGCGTAGGCTTCGAGCATTTGCTCTGCGCTACGCACTCCGCTGCGGTTCTCACCGACGACGAAAATATCGCAGCCGACCGGCAGCAGAGAAAGCAGGTTCATCAGCTGGAACTGGGCTTCCGGTTTGTTCTTCGGCCAGTAGTAAATGAACGTATCGCAGTCAGCAATATCGCTCTGCTCCGCCACCAGGCTAAAGCGCGCGCGCTCGCCCATCTGGCGGCTCAGCACCTGCCAGTGGTGGTAGTACTGGGTGTGGGCACGGCTTTCAGCACAGTCGAAACGTGCGGGCAGGTCATCCTGCATATCTCCGGCAAACAGAATACGGCTTTCTTCGAAATCATCACTGTGACGCAGCAAGACTTCACTTGCCGGGGTAAATGCAGACATGAATTGTTCCTCAATAAACTCAGGCGGGGATTATAGTAGGTAGATGGCGCAGTTTCGACACATTTGCTATATTTGCGCGCCTGAGAGACAGGAGTTTTCGCTATGACATCCCGACGAGACTGGCAGTTGCAGCAGCTGGGCATCACCCAGTGGGCTTTGCGTCGCCCGACGGCGTTGCGGGGCGAAATAGCCATCTCCATCCCTGCGCATGTCCGCCTGGTGATGGTGGCAGACGCGCCGCCTGCCCTGAATGAACCCCTGATTGAAGATGTCCTTCGCAGCCTGAAGGTGACAAACGATCAGGTATTACAGCTGGCGCCCGAAAGCGTCGCGATGCTTCCCCCTGACAGCCGCTGTAACAGCTGGCGAATCGGGGCGGTGGATGAGCTACCCCTTGAAGGCAGCCAGATCAGCTCGCCAGCGCTGGACGAACTGAAAGCCAACCCAAAGGCGCGTAGCGCGCTATGGCAACAAATTTGCGAATATGAACACGATTTCTTCCCTCACGACGGCTGACCTGACCACCGCGTTCGCGATTGAAACCCGCGCCCATGCCTTTCCGTGGAGCGAAAAGACGTTTGCCAGCAATCAGGGCGAACGCTATTTAAATCTCCGCCTGGACGTGGGCGGCACCCTGGCCGCGTTTGCCATTACGCAGGTTGTTCTGGACGAAGCGACGCTGTTTAATATCGCGGTCGATCCCGCTTACCAACGCCGCGGGCTGGGCAGAGAACTGCTTGAGCACCTCATTCGTGAGCTGGAAAACCGTGACGTTTTCACTCTGTGGCTGGAGGTGCGCGCGTCTAATGTCGCCGCCATCGCACTTTATGAAAGCTTAGGCTTTAACGAGGCGACCATCCGCCGTAACTACTACCCCACCGCAGAGGGACGTGAAGACGCCATTATCATGGCTCTGCCGATTGGATAACGAAAATAAGGTTGTAACGATGAAATGGGACTGGATTTTCTTTGATGCCGACGAAACGCTGTTTACGTTTGACTCGTTCGGCGGCCTACAGCGGATGTTTCTCGACTATAGCGTGACCTTCACCGCTGAAGATTTTCAGGACTATCAGGCGGTGAATAAACCGCTGTGGGTGGACTACCAGAACGGAGCCATCACTGCGTTACAGCTTCAGCATCAGCGTTTTGACGCCTGGGCGGAGCGGTTAAAAGTCAGTCCAGGTGTGCTGAACGAGGCGTTCCTGAATGCGATGGCGGATATCTGCGCGCCGCTGCCCGGCGCCGTTTCCCTTTTGGATTCGCTGAAAGGAAAGGTGAAGCTTGGGATCATCACCAACGGTTTTACCGCGCTTCAGCAGATCCGCCTTGAGCGTACCGGCCTGCGCGATCATTTCGACGCGCTGGTGATCTCCGAGCAGGTGGGCGTACCGAAGCCGGATCCGCGTATTTTCGATTATGCGCTGGCGCAGGCTGGCAATCCTGACCGCGATCGCGTGCTAATGGTGGGCGATACCGCAGAATCTGATATTCTGGGTGGTATGAGATCGGGTCTGTCGACCGTCTGGCTGAACGCGCATGGTCGCGAGCTGCCGGAAGGCATCAAGCCGACCTGGACCGTCACGTCATTGAACGAACTGGAGCAGCTCCTGTGTAAACAATGATTGCCTGCCCCCTGTTGATGGGTAAAATAGCCGCATTTTTCGTATTCCATGATGCGCGGCCTGCTGCCGCGCCTACCTAAGAAGAATTGATTATGACGTTGTCTCCTTATCTGCAAGAGGTGGCCAAACGCCGCACTTTTGCCATTATCTCGCACCCGGATGCCGGTAAAACGACCATCACCGAAAAGGTGTTGCTGTTCGGACAGGCGATCCAGACCGCGGGTACCGTTAAAGGCCGTGGATCCAGCCAGCATGCAAAATCTGACTGGATGGAGATGGAAAAGCAGCGTGGTATTTCGATTACCACCTCCGTGATGCAGTTCCCGTATCACGATTGCCTGGTGAACCTGCTGGACACCCCAGGGCACGAAGACTTCTCCGAAGATACCTATCGTACCCTGACGGCGGTGGACTGCTGCCTGATGGTGATCGACGCCGCGAAAGGTGTTGAAGATCGTACCCGCAAGCTGATGGAAGTGACCCGTCTGCGCGATACGCCGATCCTCACCTTTATGAACAAACTCGACCGTGACATCCGTGACCCGATGGAGCTGATGGATGAAGTGGAAAACGAGCTGAAGATCGCCTGCGCGCCCATCACCTGGCCGATTGGCTGCGGCAAGCTGTTCAAAGGGGTTTATCACCTCTATAAAGACGAAACCTACCTGTACCAGACCGGTAAGGGCCACACCATTCAGGAAGTCCGCATCGTAAAAGGTCTGGACAACCCGGAGCTGGACGCCGCCGTCGGTGAAGAGCTGGCCGCCCAGCTGCGCGATGAGCTGGAGCTGGTGCAAGGCGCCTCTCACGAGTTCGACAGAGAGCTGTTCCTGAGCGGCGAAATTACCCCGGTCTTCTTCGGTACCGCCCTCGGCAACTTCGGCGTTGACCATATGCTCGACGGTCTGGTTGAGTGGGCCCCGCAGCCGATGCCGCGTAAAACCGATACCCGTGAAGTCGAAGCGAAGGAAGAGAAGTTCTCTGGCTTCGTCTTTAAAATTCAGGCCAACATGGATCCGAAACACCGCGACCGCGTCGCCTTTATGCGCGTAGTGTCCGGTAAATACGAGAAGGGCATGAAGCTGCGTCAGGTGCGTATCGGCAAAGACGTAGTGATCTCCGACGCGCTGACCTTCATGGCGGGCGACCGTTCGCACGTGGAAGAAGCCTATCCGGGCGATATCATTGGTCTGCACAACCACGGTACAATTCAGATTGGCGATACCTTCACGCAGGGCGAAATGATGAAGTTCACCGGTATCCCGAACTTCGCGCCGGAACTGTTCCGCCGCATTCGCCTGCGCGATCCGCTGAAGCAGAAGCAGCTGCTGAAAGGCCTGGTTCAGCTTTCCGAAGAGGGGGCTGTACAGGTGTTCCGCCCAATCGCCAACAACGATCTGATCGTGGGCGCGGTGGGTGTGCTTCAGTTTGACGTGGTGGTTGCCCGTCTTAAGAGCGAGTACAACGTGGAAGCGATTTACGAATCGGTGAACGTGGCGACCGCGCGCTGGGTTGAGTGTTCAGACGTGAAGAAATTCGAAGAATTTAAGCGTAAGAACGAAGTTCAGCTGGCGCTGGATGGCGGCGATAATCTGACCTATATCGCCCCGACCATGGTGAACCTGAACCTGACGCAGGAACGTTATCCTGACGTTCAGTTCCGCAAAACGCGCGAGCATTAATTCCCTCTCAGAGCACGGCAGCCGCCGTGCTCTTCTTTAATTCCTGTGTTATTAAACCCTTGCGGAATGTTCTTAATTCAACGCAATTTTTCGCTATTCGTTCGTTTTTTCCCCAATTCTGAATGCACCCCCGTAATTGTGATCTATATTTAACTCAGTGTTTAGCACCGGGCATGGATGAATTAACTGTTCAATGCATGTCCACTGGTTCTCCATTTCGCCCGTGTGTTAATTCGCAATATATAAAACCAAGATTTAGGGAAGTATGTCGCCCAAATAACGGGCAAAACACAGGAATAAATCGATGAATATGACAAGACTGAAGATTTCTAAAACTCTGCTGGCTGTAACGTTGGGTAGTGTCCTGGTAAGCGGTTCTGCTCTGGCAGAAACCAGCACCATGGATAAAGCGCAAAATACCGCCAATACCGCAGGGGAAAAAATCGATAGCTCTATGAATAAAGTCGGTAATTTCATGGATGACAGCTCTATCACAGCAAAAGTGAAAGCCGCACTGGTGGATCATGAATCCATTAAGAGCACCGATATTTCTGTTAAAACCGACAACAAGGTTGTCACCCTGAGCGGTTTCGTTGAAAGCCAGACCCAGGCCGAAGAGGCCGTTAAAGTGGCCAAAGGCGTTGAGGGCGTAAGCTCCGTCAGCGACAAACTGCACGTACGTGACAGCAAAGAGTCTTCGGTGAAGGGTTATGCCGGAGATGCAGCAACTACCAGCGAAATCAAAGCTAAACTGTTAGCAGATGACATCGTGCCGTCCCGTATGGTGAAAGTTGAAACCACCGATGGTGTGGTTCAGCTGTCCGGTACGGTTGAGAACCAGGCACAAAGCGATCGTGCTGAATCAATTGCGAAAGCGATTGATGGTGTGAAAAACGTTAAAAACGATCTGAAAACGAAGTAAAGCAGCACCACTCGCCCGTCTGGCTTAACGCCGCGGGCGAAATAAAAACGACTCTGGAAAAACGCCGGTGAGTGGCCTGAGCGCTCACGTTTAGCGGCCGACATTAACTATGGTAAAGGAGAGGCTTATGTTTCGTTGGGGCATTATATTTCTGGTTATCGCGTTAATTGCCGCCGCATTGGGCTTTGGTGGACTGGCGGGTACCGCGGCATGGGCAGCGAAAATTGTCTTCGTCGTCGGTATTATTCTGTTCCTGGTGAGCCTGTTTACGGGTCGACGTCGCCCGTAGCAAACGCAATATTCATTAAACAAACTCAAGCCAGTCCTCGTGACTGGCTTTTTCTCGTTTGAGAACCGGCAGGGATCTGCGTTACTGTGTCTGAACATAATAATGAAAACAGGAAGGCAGAGGTGGGGCAGCGAATTCCCGTGACGATCGGCAATATTGCGCCGCTGACGTTAAAACCATTCCATGCAGGCCAGCTTGCGCTGGTCTGTGAAGGGGGCGGACAGCGCGGTATTTTCACAGCAGGCGTGCTGGACGAATTTATGCGCGCTGAGTTTAACCCGTTCGATCTCTATTTCGGCACCTCTGCCGGGGCGCAGAATCTCTCTGCCTACGTCTGTAACCAGCCCGGCTATGCGCGCAAAGTGATTATGCGCTACACCACCTCCAAAGCGTTCTTCAACCCGGTACGCTTCGTGCGCGGCGGGAACCTGATCGATCTCGACTGGCTGCTGGATGCCACCTCCAGCCAGATGCCGCTGGCCATGGATACCGCGTCACGACAGTTCGATACCGGAAAAGAGTTCTGGATGTGCGCCAGCCGCGGCGATGACTATTCACCGGGTTACTTTTCGCCGGAGAAAGAGAACTGGCTGGATATCATCCGCGCCTCCAGCGCGATCCCCGGTTTCTACCGCACCGGCGCGCTGCTGGAGGGGATCAGCTATCTTGATGGCGGTATCAGCGACGCGGTGCCGGTACAGGAGGCGGCGCGGCGCGGGGCGAACACCATTGTGGTGATCCGCACGGTGCCTTCGCAGATGTATTACACCCCACAGTGGTTTAAGCGTATGGAACGCTGGCTGGGCGACAGCAGCCTGCAACCGCTGGTAAATATCGCAAAGCAGCATGAAACGACCTACGGCGCGATGCAGCGCTTTATTGAAAAACCCCCGGGCAAGCTGCGCATCTTTGAAATTTATCCGCCTAAGCCGCTGCTGAGCATGGCGCTGGGCAGCCGGCTGCCTGCGTTGCGTATGGACTACAAAACGGGGCGGCTGTGCGGGCGTTACTTCCTGGCGACCGTCGGGAAAATGCTGGCCGAGCAACCGCCTCTTCATCGGCATAAAAGCATCATATTGCCGCCCGCCGTTGTGGCCAATGACGCGGTGGCGATGCCGCTGGTGGACGCGCCACAGGCCAACGATGGTTTACTCGATAACGAGGATCTGGCGTGACGCACTGCTTTATCGATACCCATTGCCACTTTGATTTCCCCCCGTTTAGCGGTGAGGAAGCCGCAAGTATCGCGCGCGCGGGTCAGGCCGGCGTGAGGGCCATTATTGTCCCGGCTATTGAGGCGGCGAGGTTTGAGAACGTCCTGGAACTTGCCCGCGTTCACGATGCGCTGTACGCCGCGCTGGGTCTGCATCCGATCGTGATTGAGCACCATCTTGATGAACATATCGACAGGCTGGATGCCTCGCTGCAAAACGCGGATAAGAAGCTGGTTGCCATCGGGGAGATCGGCCTCGATCTCTATCGTGAAGATCCGCAGTTTGAACGCCAGCAGACGATCCTGGATGCGCAGCTCCGGCTGGCAAAGCGCCACGATCTGCCGGTGATCCTCCACTCCAGACGTACCCATGACAAACTGGCGATGCACCTGAAGCGCATCGATTTGCCGCGCACGGGCGTGGTCCACGGTTTCGCCGGCAGCCTTCAGCAGGCGCAGCGTTTTATCGGGCTGGGCTATAAGATTGGCGTCGGCGGCACCATCACCTATCCGCGAGCCAGCAAAACCCGCGACGTGATGGCGCAACTCCCCCTGTCTTCGCTCCTGCTGGAAACGGATGCGCCTGACATGCCGCTGAATGGTTTTCAGGGCCAGCCCAACCGCCCGGAGCAGGCGGCGCGCGTTTTTGACGTGCTGTGTGAACTGCGTCAGGAGCCTGAAGAGGTGATTGCCGGCGCGCTGCTGGAAAATACCCGCGCGGTCTTTGGCATCACGCTATAGATAAAGGGCCGGGCGGATCACCGTAATGTGCTGCTGTTCCAGCGCCCGCGCCAGCGGCTCGACGTCCTCCGGCGTGGCGCTCCGCCATTGCGCCGCCTCCCTGTAAACTCCATGGGCATGAAACGCGTTGATCCGCACCGGAACGTTCCCCAACGCGTGGATAAAAGCGGTCAGCGATGGCAGATGTTGCAGATAATCACACCGATCGGGGATCGCCAGCAGGCGCAGCTCCGTCAGGCGATGACGCTCGGCCAGCCAGCGTATGCTCTGCTTGATCAGCGAATTTTCGCGCCCGGTCAGAAAACGGTGATGCTCATTGCCCCAGGCTTTCAGATCCACCATCGCGCCGTCAAACACCGGTAACAGCTTTTGCCAGCCGGTTTCGCTTAACATACCGTTGCTGTCTACCAGGCACGTCAGATGGCGCAGGGACGGATCGGCTTTGATCGCGGTGAACAGCGCCACCACAAACGGCAGCTGTGTGGTGGCTTCACCCCCGCTGACGGTCACGCCCTCAATAAAAGGCGCGGACGTGCGGACCCGGGCGAGGATCTCCTCGACGCTGTAGCGCTGCGCCATCGGCGTCGCCTGCTGTGGACACAGGTGCAGACAGGTGTCGCACTGCTGACAGTGACTTTCCTGCCACCAGACGCGCCCGGCCTGAAGAGTCAGCGCGTCATGAGGGCAGTGAGGAACACAGTCGCCGCAGTCGTTGCAGCGCCCTATCGTCCACGGATTGTGGCAGGTTTTGCAGCGCAGGTTACAGCCCTGAAGGAACAACGCCAGGCGGCTGCCCGGCCCGTCCACGCAGGAGAAGGGGATGACCTGACTAACTAAAGCGCATCTGCTGTTCATGGCTAATCACGCGCGGCTGACGTTCCAGAATACGGGTATTGCGTGCGGCCTCTTCGCCCAGCCACGTGGTGTTCGTTCTCGAACCCGCTTCCCGGTATTTCTCCATATCCGACAAGCGAACCATATACCCGGTCACGCGCACCAGGTCGTTTCCCGCCACATTCGCGGTGAATTCACGCATACCGGCATTGAACGCCCCCAGGCACAGCTGCACCACCGCCTGAGGATTGCGTTTGACCGTCTCATCCAGGGTGAGAATATCGCTGATTCCCGAGTGATAGTGTTTATGGTGTGGCGCTACGGCGAGCAGGTGGCTGATGGGATCCGGCTCGTCACCGTACGGCAGACGCGCCCCCGGCGTGGTGCCCGAATCAGAACTGATCCCTGACTGCGCATGCAGCATTGCGCGATGCTGCCAGCCGTGTTTCACCGGCGTGTTTTCAACAAACGCCGCAAGCTGTTCACTGATGCGGTAGCCCAGCGCATTGGCCTGCTCGCTTTTACCGTACCGTCCCGCTATGCCTGCTTTCTCGCACAGTACGTTCACCGCTTCGGCCAGGCCGTACATACCAAACATCGGCACAAAACGATC
The DNA here is from genome assembly GCF_014982165.1 of Enterobacter cloacae complex sp. P24RS. Classification (NCBI taxonomy): domain Bacteria; kingdom Pseudomonadati; phylum Pseudomonadota; class Gammaproteobacteria; order Enterobacterales; family Enterobacteriaceae; genus Enterobacter; species Enterobacter cloacae complex sp. P24RS. The sequence goes on along the minus strand of NZ_JADCKU010000002.1, from coordinate 228,866 downwards.
GGCATCAATCAGCCCCTCTTTTACCAGGAAGCTATTCTCAAAGAAGCCGGACTGCTCATATAAAAAATCGCAGCGCGCGTCGATTATTGCGATTTGCTGCTGACAGTAGTGCGGCAGGGTACGGGTGAAAAAGTCTTCCGGGGAGTGGCTGTGCTCCGCAATCGCTTTCAGGTTAAGGCGCACCAGCGTGCTGCCACCGCCTGCGAGCGGCAGGGAGTTGTAACAGCTCACCACGCCATAGCGACCTTTTGTGAAAATTTTATCATTCACCGGACCGTTGGAAATATGCGGCTTGCTGCACTCACAAATGTTTTTCGCCACGCTCAGCAGCAAATCGTCGGGGGTAACGTCCGGGTCGTAGATAAAGGTCAGATTCGGCGCAACCTGCTTCAGTTCAGCATCTGCGCGCAGAATGGCGCGGGTGACGGGCGTATCCGCCGGGCCGATATTGGCATGCATAAAGGCGTCTGGCAGGGTGCGGTCCAGATAGCGCCAAAAACGTTTTATTCGGCTATCGATTTCATCCTGTGTTAGAATTTTAACATAAGGACTGAGGATTTCATCGAGCTGGCCCAGATAGACCGGCATGGACGTGACGGACGGAACGTGGTGGTAAAGGATAGTGAGCAGCGAGAGGGCATCATCCAGATCGTTCGCCCCTTCCAGCTCCAGCCATTCTGAACCGTTAGCCAGGAATTTAGCGTAGTCCGGCAGCACGTAGCGCGGTTTGTAAGGCGCATGGCCTTCGAACATGTCGCAGATAAATCCCTCATCCAGCGCGGCGCGTGCCGCCTCTGGCAGAGCGGGATAGGGCAGATTGTTTTCCGCTTCCAGCGCCAGAAAATGACGTTTTTGTTCCGGGGTTAACACCGGGCTTGTCACAATGTGCTGGCATCGTTGTTGCAGGGCGTCGGGCATGTTCAACTTCCTTGAGGGTTCTGCGGATGGTGAACGAATTGTAGAAAGCCAGCCCGTTGGCGCTTTTGATCCGACAGGGGGTATCGCTGCTTTAGTCGGCGGTTGGCGCATGAAAGTTTGAAGAAGATCTCATTACAGTAATGCAAATTTGCACACAGTTTTCATTAACTGTGATGAATGTCGAAGTGTAGAGGCGGGTGAATGTTAGAATACTCACAGACCCGCAAGGTAAAATTGATACGGCACTGCCGTTGGAGAATGTTATGACCGATTTAACTGCAAGCAGCCTGCGCGCGTTGAAGCTGATGGACCTGACCACCCTGAACGATGACGACACCAATGAAAAAGTCATCGCCCTGTGCCATCAGGCGAAAACGCCAGTGGGTAACACCGCCGCCGTTTGTATCTACCCGCGCTTTATCCCGATTGCCCGCAAAACGCTGAAAGAGCAGGGCACGCCGGACGTGCGCATTGCAACCGTGACTAACTTCCCGCACGGCAATGACGACATTGAGATTGCGCTGGCGGAAACCCGCGCGGCGATTGCCTACGGCGCAGACGAAGTTGACGTGGTGTTCCCGTACCGTGCGCTGATTGCCGGCAATGAGCAGGTTGGCTTTGACCTGGTGAAAGCCTGTAAAGACGCCTGTGCGGCGGCAAACGTGCTGCTGAAAGTGATCATCGAAACCGGCGAGCTGAAAGAAGAAGCGCTGATTCGTAAAGCATCTGAAATTTCCATCAACGCTGGCGCAGATTTCATCAAAACCTCTACCGGTAAAGTGCCCGTCAACGCCACGCCGGAAAGCGCGCGCATCATGATGGAAGTCATTCGCGATATGGGCGTATCCAAAACCGTTGGCTTCAAACCTGCGGGCGGCGTACGTACTGCCGAAGACGCGCAGCAGTTCCTGGCGATTGCCGACGAACTGTTTGGTGCCGACTGGGCGGATTCCCGTCACTACCGTTTCGGCGCGTCCAGCCTGCTGGCCAGCCTGCTGAAAGCGCTGGGTCACGGCGACGGTAAGAGCGCAAGCAGCTACTGATTGCCAGACAATGCCGGATGACGCTTCGCTTATCCGGCCCACAGGATCGTAGGGCGGGTAAGTGTACCCGCCACAACTCCCCCGATTCCGCATGGAGGTTACCGTGTTTCTCGCACAAGAAATTATTCGTAAAAAACGTGATGGTCTTGCTTTAAGCGACGAAGAGATCCGCTTCTTCATCAACGGCATTCGTGACAACACCGTCTCAGAAGGGCAGATTGCTGCTCTGGCGATGACCATTTTCTTCCACGATATGTCGATGCCTGAGCGCGTGTCGCTGACCATGGCGATGCGAGATTCAGGAACCGTTCTGGACTGGAAAAGCCTTAACCTTAACGGCCCGATTGTGGACAAACATTCCACCGGCGGCGTGGGGGATGTGACTTCGCTGATGCTCGGCCCTATGGTGGCAGCCTGCGGCGGTTACGTTCCCATGATCTCCGGGCGCGGCCTGGGCCACACCGGCGGTACGCTCGACAAACTGGAAGCCATTCCGGGCTTCGATATCTTCCCGGATGACAATCGCTTCCGCGAGATTATTAAAGACGTTGGCGTGGCGATTATCGGCCAGACCAGCTCTCTTGCGCCGGCAGACAAGCGTTTTTACGCGACGCGCGATATTACCGCCACCGTAGACTCCATCCCGCTGATCACCGCCTCTATCCTTGCCAAAAAACTGGCGGAAGGGCTGGACGCGCTGGTGATGGACGTGAAGGTGGGCAGCGGCGCGTTTATGCCGACCTATGAACTCTCTGCTCAGCTTGCCGAAGCGATCGTTGGCGTCTCCAACGGCGCAGGCGTGCGCACCACCGCGCTGCTTACGGACATGAACCAGGTGCTGGCCTCCAGCGCCGGTAACGCGGTTGAAGTGCGCGAGGCCGTGCAGTTCCTGACGGGTGAATACCGCAACCCGCGCCTGTTCGACGTCACCATGGCGCTGTGCGTGGAGATGCTGATTTCCGGCAAGCTGGCCAAAGACGATGCGGAAGCCCGCGCGAAGCTTCAGGCGGTGCTGGACAACGGCAAAGCGGCGGAGATCTTTGGCCGTATGGTGGCGGCGCAGAAAGGCCCGACCGACTTCGTGGAAAACTACGCGAAATACCTGCCAACCGCGATGCTCAGCAAGGCGGTCTACGCGGACAGCGAAGGTTTTGTCTCCGCCATGGACACCCGCGCGCTCGGCATGGCTGTCGTGTCTATGGGCGGCGGTCGTCGCCAGGCATCGGACACCATTGATTACAGCGTCGGCTTTACCGATATGGCCCGTCTGGGCGACAGCGTTGACGGTCAACGTCCGCTGGCGGTGATCCACGCGAAGGACGAAGCCAGCTGGCAGGACGCGGCGAAAGCGGTGAAAGCGGCAATATCTCTTGACGATAAAGCACCGGAAACCACACCGACGGTCTATCGTCGTATCACCGAATAGCGGTATACTGATCTGATCGCATTTTTATGAAGCACTAAGTACGGAGAACAATTATGAAACGTGCATTTATTATGGTGCTGGACTCATTCGGCATCGGCGCAACCGAAGATGCAGAACGTTTTGGTGACGTGGGTTCCGATACCCTGGGTCACATCGCGGAAGCCTGTGCAAAAGGCGAAGCGGATAACGGTCGTAAAGGCCCTCTGAACCTGCCAAATCTGACCCGCCTCGGGCTGGTAAAAGCGCATGAAGGCTCTACCGGTAAAATCGCAGCCGGTATGGACGGTAACGCGGAAGTCGTGGGCGCCTACGCCTGGGCGCACGAGCTCTCTTCCGGGAAAGATACCCCGTCCGGCCACTGGGAAATCGCCGGTGTGCCGGTGCTGTTCGACTGGGGTTACTTCTCCGATCACGAGAACAGCTTCCCGCAGGAGCTGCTCGATAAGCTGGTGAAGCGCGCCAACCTGCCGGGCTACCTCGGTAACTGCCACTCTTCCGGTACCGTGATTCTGGATCAGCTCGGCGAAGAGCACATGAAAACCGGCAAGCCGATTTTCTACACCTCTGCTGACTCCGTGTTCCAGATTGCCTGCCACGAAGAGACGTTTGGCCTGGATAAACTCTACGAGCTGTGCGAAATCGCCCGTGAAGAGCTGACCGAAGGCGGCTACAACATTGGCCGCGTGATCGCACGTCCGTTTATCGGCGACAAAGCGGGTAACTTCCAGCGTACCGGTAACCGTCACGACCTGGCCGTTGAGCCACCGGCACCTACCGTGCTGCAAAAGCTCGTCGACGAGAAAGGCGGTCAGGTGGTTTCCGTGGGTAAAATCGCGGACATTTACGCCAACTGCGGCATTACCAAAAAGGTCAAAGCGACCGGTCTGGATGCGCTGTTCGACGCTACCATCAAAGAGATGAAAGAGGCGGGCGATAAGACCATTGTCTTCACCAACTTCGTGGACTTCGACTCCTCCTGGGGCCACCGTCGCGATGTAGCCGGTTACGCGGCAGGGCTGGAGCTGTTCGACCGCCGTCTGCCAGAGCTGATGGAGCTGGTGGGGGAAGATGATATTCTGATCCTGACCGCCGACCACGGCTGTGACCCAACCTGGACCGGTACCGACCACACCCGCGAGCATATTCCGGTGCTGGTGTACGGCCCGAAAGTAAAACCGGGTTCGCTGGGGCACCGTGAAACCTTCGCGGACATCGGCCAGACGATTGCGAAATACTTTGGTACGTCTGACATGGAATATGGCAAGGCTATGTTCTGATGTCATTGCCGGGTGGCGGCTGCGCCTTACCCGGCCTACAAAACCGTAGGCCCGGTAAGCGAAGCGCCACCGGGCAAAAAAACAAATGAAAAGGAACTGAAGATGGCAACTCCTCACATTAATGCAGAAATGGGTGATTTCGCTGACGTCGTATTGATGCCTGGCGACCCGCTGCGCGCGAAGCACATTGCAGAAACTTTCCTCGAAGACGTGCGTGAAGTGAACAACGTGCGCGGCATGCTGGGCTTCACCGGTACCTATAAAGGCCGCAAGATCTCCGTAATGGGCCACGGTATGGGTATCCCGTCCTGCTCCATCTACACCAAAGAGCTGATCACCGATTTCGGCGTGAAGAAAATCATCCGCGTTGGCTCCTGCGGTGCGGTGCGTATGGACGTTAAGCTGCGTGACGTGGTGATCGGCATGGGCGCGTGTACCGACTCTAAAGTTAACCGCATCCGCTTTAAGGATCACGATTTTGCGGCAATCGCCGACTTCGACATGGTGCGTAACGCGGTTGACGCGGCAAAAGCACTGGGCGTTGACGCGCGCGTGGGTAACCTGTTCTCTGCCGATCTGTTCTACTCGCCAGAAGGCGACATGTTCGACGTGATGGAAAAATACGGCATCCTGGGCGTGGAAATGGAAGCGGCCGGTATCTACGGCGTGGCGGCTGAGTTTGGTGCGAAAGCGCTGACCATCTGCACCGTGTCTGACCACATCCGTACCCACGAGCAGACCACCGCTGCCGAGCGTCAGACCACCTTCAACGACATGATCAAAATCGCGCTGGAATCCGTTCTGCTGGGCGATAAAGAGTAAAAGCTGTTGTGCCGGGTGGCGGCTTCGCCTGACCCGGCCTACGGTTTTCCAGGCCCGCTAAGCGCAGCGCCAGCGGGCTTTTTTACTAGCGTACTGCCTGCGCAATCCACGCCGATAAGTCCCGCAACTCTTGTTCCTGTTCCGGAAAATCAACGAGTAACGCGTCACACTCCTGTTGCAGCATATCCGCCCGATACAAACAGCCCTGCAACCGTGCCGCCAGCGCCTCCAGCGGTGCCGGATTCAGGCTATCGGTAAACACCTGCGTACGGGTGATATGGCCTTTTTCCACGTCAAAGTGCAGCTCCACGCCGCCCCAGGTGAAGCGCTCGTCCAGCAGGTGTGAAAACGCCGGTGCCTGGCCGAAGTTCCACTCCCAGCTGCTCTGGCGGGCAAAGGTTTCAGCGAAGTTGGGCAGGTCGGGGGTCTTATCGGGGGAGATCACTTCCGCCTCCACGCGCTCGCCGTAATGCTCAAAGAAGGCTTCACGAATCGCATCGCAAATTTGCTCGTGGGTAATGCCCGGCAGCAGTTCCACCAGATTCGTCACGCGACCGCGTACGGAGGTGATCCCTTTCGCCTGGAGCTTTTTCTTGTCCGGGTTGAGGTAGTTCGCCAGACGGCTCAGGTCGGCGTTCAGCAGGAGGGTACCGTGGTGGAATCCGCGATCCAGGGTTTCGCGGTAGGCGGAGCCTGACACTTTCCGGTCGCCCTCGGGCGTTTTCACGACCAGATCGTTACGTCCGGAGGCTTCGGCCTTCACGCCGAGCGCGTTGAGCGCGTTGAGGACAATGGCGGTCGAGATGGTTTTATCGTATTCAGGCTTGCCCGCCATAAAGGTAAAGCAGGTATTGCCCAGATCGTGAAACACCGCGCCGCCGCCGCTGCTGCGGCGCGCAAGGCGGACGTTGTCCTCTTCCATACGGCGGGTGTTACACTCTTTCCACGGGTTTTGCGCGCGGCCAATGACGACCGTATCGGCGTTGCGCCAGAGAAACAGCACGCGCTGAGTGGCGGGCATCTGGCGGAAGATGCACTCTTCCACCGCGAGATTAAACCAGGGATCGTAAGAGTCAGAGATAAGCAGGCGTAACGTCGTCATGGCAGAGTTCCTTTTCCGAATCATCTGCCTACTTTATCACTATTCTTTCTTCTCGCTCTCTTCCTCTTCGGGAACCGGCTTGCTGGCGGTTAGCAGGAACGGCGACTGCTGCCAGCGGGTACGTTTGCCTTGCAGCAGCGTACGCGCCAGTACCACGCCAATCGCCAGCGAGAGGAGCAGCATCAGGCGCAAAATATTGGTGGTGTTATCCACCTGTTTGGCTTCGGTTGGCAGGGTGTGGGTATCGAGCGTCAGGCGTAAATAGCCGAGCGGACCATTTTTGCCCTCAATAGGTTCGACGATTTGCTGATTGAAATAACCGCCGGCTTTTTTGCCGTCCAGCGCCAGCCTGTCGCGCACGTCGACATGCTCACCCGCGCGGGCAATCAGGTCGCCCTGTTCATCGTACACGCCTGCGTCCAGAATACGGCTGTTTTCCGTGAGCTGGCGCAATACCTGGGCTATCCGCTTGTCGTCCGGCGTTTCGGTACGCATAGACGGCGCGACGTTAAGCGTCACCTGGCGCGCCAGCGTGCGGGCCAGCTCTTCAAACTGCGGGTTACGTTGCCGTTGGTGATTCTGGCTAAACCAGGATGCCCCCTGCATCAGCGCCACTAACAGGGCGAGACAGATAAGGACAATCACGGCGCGATGAAGCCGGAATTTCAGTTTTGCGCGAGCCATATTCCACCTGCTGAAAATTTACGGCTTAATGTTGCCAGAAGTGATGGTTACAGGGTAGCCTCATGCGTTATTTTCCCTCTGGAACCTTCCGGCGCGAACGAAATTACAGGAGCTTCAATGCCGAACATTACCTGGTGCGACCTGCCAACGGATGTCTCTTTATGGCCAGGATTGCCGCTCTCGTTAAGTGGCGATGAGGTGATGCCCCTCGATTACCACGCTGGCCGTAGCGGCTGGCTGCTGTACGGACGCGGCCTGGATAAGCAACGCCTGACCCAGTATCAAACCAAACTGGGCGCAGCGATGGTCATCGTTGCGGCCTGGTGCGTGGAAGATTATCAGGTCATTCGCCTCGCGGGTTCCCTGACGCAGCGCGCCACGCGCCTGGCGCACGATGCCGGGCTGGACGTTGCCCCGCTCGGCAAGATCCCGCACCTGAAAACGCCGGGCCTGCTGGTGATGGACATGGACTCTACCGCCATTCAGATCGAATGTATCGACGAGATCGCTAAACTGGCGGGCAGCGGCGAGCTGGTGGCGGACGTCACCGAGCGCGCGATGCGCGGCGAGCTGGATTTCACCGCCAGCCTGAGACAACGCGTGGCGACCCTGAAGGGAGCCGATGCGAACATTTTGCGTCAGGTGCGCGATGAACTGCCCCTGATGCCGGGGCTGACGCAGCTGGTGCTCAAGCTGGAGACGCTCGGCTGGAAAGTGGCGATTGCCTCCGGCGGGTTCACCTTCTTTGCCGATTACCTGCGTGACAAGCTGCGTCTGACCACCGTGGTGGCAAACGAGCTGGAGATCATGGACGGCAAGCTGACCGGACAGGTCATCGGCGACATCGTGGATGCGCAGTACAAAGCCAGTACGCTGACGCGTCTGGCGGAAAAATATGACGTTCCGGTCGAGCAGACCGTCGCCATCGGCGATGGCGCGAACGATCTGCCGATGATCAAAGCTGCCGGTCTGGGTATTGCCTACCACGCCAAGCCAAAAGTGAATGAAAAGACGGAAGTCACTATCCGTCACGCTGACCTGATGGGGGTGTTCTGCATTCTCTCCGGCAGCATCAACCAGAAATAACGGTCTGCGTTGTAGGCCGGGTAAGCGTAAGCGCCACCCGGCACGCAGGCCGCACAGAAATAACGAGGTAAACCGTGGCGAAAGCTCCAAAACGCGCATTTGTCTGTAATGAATGTGGTGCGGATTATCCGCGCTGGCAGGGGCAATGCAGCGCCTGTCATGCCTGGAACACCATCACCGAAGTGCGTGGTGTGGCGGCTTCGCCGAGCGTGGCCCGCAATGAACGGCTGAGCGGCTATGCGGGCAATGCAGGCGTGTCGAAGGTACAAAAACTTTCGGATATCAGCCTTGAGGCGCTGCCGCGCTTCTCAACCGGATTCAAAGAATTTGACCGCGTGCTCGGCGGCGGCGTGGTGCCGGGCAGCGCTATTCTGATCGGCGGTAACCCGGGCGCGGGCAAATCGACCCTGCTGCTGCAAACGCTCTGCAAGCTCGCCGAACAGATGAAAACCCTGTACGTGACGGGTGAAGAATCCCTCCAGCAGGTGGCGATGCGCGCTCACCGTCTCGGACTGCCGATCGGTAACCTGAATATGCTGTCGGAAACCAGCATCGAGCAGATCTGCATGATCGCCGAAGAAGAGCAGCCGAAGCTGATGGTGATCGACTCCATCCAGGTGATGCACATGGCGGACATTCAGTCCTCGCCGGGCAGCGTGGCGCAGGTGCGTGAAACGGCTGCGTATTTAACGCGCTTTGCCAAAACGCGCGGCGTGGCGATTGTGATGGTCGGTCACGTCACCAAAGACGGCTCGCTGGCGGGGCCGAAGGTGCTGGAGCACTGTATCGACTGCTCGGTGATGCTCGACGGCGATGCGGACTCCCGCTTCCGTACCCTGCGCAGCCACAAAAACCGCTTCGGCGCGGTGAATGAGCTGGGCGTTTTTGCCATGACCGAGCAGGGGCTTCGCGAAGTCAGCAATCCGTCGGCCATCTTCCTGAGCCGTGGCGACGAGATTACGTCCGGGAGTTCGGTGATGGTGCTGTGGGAGGGGACGCGTCCGCTGCTCGTCGAAATTCAGGCGCTGGTGGATCATTCGATGATGGGCAACCCACGGCGCGTGGCGGTCGGTCTGGAACAGAACCGCCTGGCGATCCTGCTGGCGGTGCTGCACCGTCACGGCGGCCTGCAAATGGCGGATCAGGATGTGTTCGTCAACGTGGTGGGTGGCGTGAAGGTGACCGAAACCAGCGCGGACCTGGCGCTGCTGCTGGCGATGGTCTCCAGCCTGCGCGACAGGCCACTCCCGCAGGATCTGGTGGTGTTTGGCGAAGTGGGGCTGGCGGGCGAAATCCGCCCGGTGCCGAGCGGACAGGAGCGTATCTCCGAAGCGGCAAAACACGGCTTCCGCCGCGCGATTGTTCCGGCCGCCAACGTGCCGAAAAAAATCCCGGAAGGGATGCAGGTTTTTGGCGTTAAAAAACTCGCAGATGCGTTAAATGTCTTTGACGACTTATAATTACGTATTCGATTTTGCAGGAGGCACCGTAATTTATGTCATCCTTTGACTACATCAAGACCGCGATCCGCCAGAAGGGCTGCACGTTGCAGCAGGTGGCGGACGCCAGCGGCATGACCAAGGGCTACCTGAGCCAACTGCTGAACGCCAAAATCAAAAGCCCCAGCGCGCAGAAGCTTGAAGCGTTGCACCGTTTTCTGGGGCTTGAATTTCCGCGGATGCAAAAGAATATAGGCGTGGTGTTCGGCAAGTTCTACCCGCTGCATACCGGTCATATCTATCTGATCCAGCGCGCCTGTAGCCAGGTCGACGAGCTGCATATCATCATGGGTTACGACGAAACCCGCGATCGCCAGCTGTTTGAAGACAGCGCCATGTCGCAGCAGCCCACGGTGCCGGACCGCCTGCGCTGGCTGCTTCAGACGTTTAAGTATCAGAAAAATATTCGCATTCATGCCTTTAATGAAGAGGGCATGGAGCCGTATCCGCACGGCTGGGACGTGTGGAGCAACGGCGTCAAAGCGTTTATGGAAGAGAAGGGCATTACGCCTAACTGGATCTACACCTCTGAAGAGTCCGACGCGCCGCAGTTCCGCGAGCATCTGGGCATCGAGACGGTGCTGATCGATCCTAAACGCACCTTTATGAACATCAGCGGGGCGCAGATCCGTGAGAACCCGTTCCGTTACTGGGACTACATCCCGACCGAGGTGAAGCCGTTCTTCGTGCGTACGGTGGCGATCCTTGGCGGCGAGTCGAGCGGCAAATCGACGCTGGTCAATAAGCTGGCAAATATCTTTAACACCACCAGCGCGTGGGAGTACGGACGCGATTATGTCTTCTCACACCTCGGCGGTGACGAGATGGCATTGCAGTATTCCGACTACGACAAAATTGCGCTGGGACACGCCCAGTACATTGATTTTGCGGTGAAATACGCCAACAAAGTCGCGTTTATTGATACTGATTTCGTCACCACGCAGGCGTTCTGTAAAAAGTACGAAGGACGCGAGCACCCGTTTGTGCAGGCGCTGATTGACGAATATCGCTTTGACCTGGTGATCCTGCTGGAAAACAACACGCCGTGGGTGGCCGACGGCATGCGCAGCCTGGGCAGCTCGGTAGACAGGCGCGAGTTCCAGACCATGCTGGTTGAGATGCTTAACGAAAACAACGTTGAGTTTGTGCATGTTGAAGAGTCGGACTACGACACCCGTTTCCTGCGCTGCGTCGAGCTGGTGAAAGAGATGATGGGGGAGCAGGGTTAGGGTGAGGGGAATTATCCACTCAGAACTCAACCACTACCTCCCCACGCATATACCCCTGCGGCGCAATCATTTCACTGACCTGTGCTCCTAGATGAAATGCGTCTTGTTGAGGCTAGTCTGGTAAGGGGTCAACTGCGTGATAAAATGGACAATCCAGAGCTCACCGTTCGCACGGGATGAACAATCATGTTTAAACAGCTTCAGGATATGGCGCTGTTTGCGCTGGTGGCAGAAATGGGCAGCTTTACCGCGGCGGCGCTGAAAGCTGAGCTGCCGAAATCCAGCGTCAGCCAGCGCATCAGCCAGCTTGAACAGCAGGTGGGGATCCGTCTGCTGAATCGCACCACGCGCAGGATCAGCCTGACGTTCGCGGGCGAGCACTATCTGGTGCACTGTCGCGAGATGCTGGCGGCCAGCGAGCGGGCGGAGTATGCCATTCAGCGCCTGCGCGAAAACCCCAGCGGACGGCTGCGTATTACGTGTCCGGCGGGGATTGGCGCGACCCTGCTGGCGCATATGAATGCCGAGTTCCAGCTTCGCTATCCTGACGTTTCGCTCGATGTTTCAATTTCAGATGATGTCCTCGATCTGGTGGAGTCGGGTTTCGACGTTGCCCTGCGAACCGGGAAACCTCAGGACTCTTCCCTGATCGGCCGCATGATAGGGCACTGTCCACGCTACATGCTGGCATCGCCCGACTATCTGGCGCGCCGGGAGCCGTTAACCCATCCCCGACAGCTGGTGGATCACCGTTGTATTACCCATAAATCCTGGGCTGAGTGGTTGTTGCAGAGCGAGAGCGAGGATTATCGCTTTCTGCCGGATAACGCCCATCTGACGGATAACCTGGTGTACGCCCGCGAGTGCGCGATTGCCGGGGCGGGGATCACGCTGTTACCCGCATTCCTGCTGGAAGACAAAATCGAGAGAGGCGCGCTGGTGAAAGTGCTGCCGGAGTGGAGCGTTGAGGGAAACGATCTGTGGCTGGCCTATCCGAGCCGTAAGCTCAATTCGCCCGCGCTGATGAGCTATATCGAGTTTGCGATGGAGTTTGACGAGGTGAAGCGGTATTACGTGGGCAAATAAAAAAGCCGGGTGGCGGCTTCGCCTTACCCGGCCTACAAACAGAGCAGAACCGTAGGCCGGGTAAGCGTGAGCGCCACCCGGCTTTTTTTGGCACTTACTTAGCAATACGCTTGTACTTAATACGCTTCGGCTCCAGCGCGTCAGCGCCCAGCGTGCGTTTCTTGTACTCTTCGTATTCGGTGAAGTTACCTTCGAAGAACTCCACTTTACCTTCGTCCTGGTAGTCCAGGATGTGGGTCGCGATACGGTCAAGGAACCAGCGGTCGTGCGAGATAACCATGGCGCAGCCCGGGAACTCCAGCAGGGCGTTTTCCAGCGCGCGCAGGGTTTCGATGTCCAGGTCGTTGGTCGGTTCATCGAGCAGCAGAACGTTGCCGCCAACCTGAAGCAGTTTCGCCAGGTGCAGACGACCACGCTCACCGCCGGACAGCTCGCCCACGCGTTTGCCCTGGTCGGTGCCCTTGAAGTTAAAGCGGCCAACATAGGCGCGGCTTGGCATCTCGGTATTGCCGATACGCATGATATCCAGCCCGCCGGACACTTCTTCCCACACGGTTTTGCTGTTGTCCATCGCGTCGCGGAACTGGTCAACGGACGCCAGCTTCACGGTCTCACCCAGGGTGATAGAGCCGCTGTCAGGCTGCTCCTGACCGGACATCATGCGGAACAGGGTGGATTTACCCGCGCCGTTCGGACCGATAATGCCCACAATCGCACCTTTCGGTACGGAGAAGGTCAGATCGTCGATCAGCAGGCGGTCGCCGTATGACTTACGCAGGTTGGTCACTTCAACCACTTTATCCCCCAGACGTGCTCCAGGCGGGATAAACAGTTCGTTGGTTTCGTTACGCTTCTGGTATTCGGTGTTGTTCAGCTCTTCGAAGCGCGCCAGACGGGCTTTGCCCTTGGACTGACGGCCTTTCGCGCCCTGACGAACCCACTCCAGCTCTTTCTCAATAGACTTACGGCGCGCCGCTTCCTGAGAAGCTTCCTGCGCCAGACGCTGATCTTTCTGCTCCAGCCAGGAAGAGTAGTTGCCTTCCCACGGAATCCCTTCACCGCGGTCCAGCTCCAGGATCCAGCCTGCCACGTTGTCGAGGAAGTAACGGTCGTGGGTAATTGCCACTACGGTACCTTCGAAGTCGTGCAGGAAGCGCTCCAGCCAGGCCACGGATTCGGCATCCAGGTGGTTGGTTGGTTCGTCGAGCAGCAGCATGTCTGGTTTTTCCAGCAGCAGGCGGCACAGCGCCACGCGGCGGCGCTCACCACCGGAGAGGTTAGCGATTTTTGCATCCCAGTCCGGCAGACGCAGGGCATCGGCCGCGCGCTCCAGCTGCACGTTCAGGTTGTGACCGTCGTGCGCCTGGATAATCTCTTCATATTTGCCCTGCTGAGCGGCCAGTTTGTCGAAGTCCGCATCCGGCTCGGCGTATTTGGCATACACTTCATCCAGACCTTTCAGCGCGTTAACCACTTCGGACACCGCTTCTTCAACGGATTCACGCACGGTGTGCTCCGGGTTCAGCTGAGGTTCCTGCGGCAGGTAGCCGATCTTGATGCCAGGCTGCGGACGGGCTTCACCTTCGATGTCTGTATCGATGCCGGCCATGATGCGCAGCAGGGTGGACTTACCGGCACCGTTGAGACCCAGAACACCAATTTTTGCGCCCGGGAAGAAGCTCAGCGAGATATTTTTAAGAATATGACGTTTCGGCGGGACAACTTTGCCGACACGATGCATGGTATAAACGAATTGAGCCACGTTGGACTTCGCCTCTTTTATCGTGATGAGAATGAATTTCAGCCTCGAAGTGTAGCCTTTTTCACGCCCTAATCCCAGCCAGGAACGTCGGGAGTGTTAAAACGCGCAAGAAAGGTAAAAAAGTGTCCACGACGTGGCGCGTTGTGGGATGCCTGGTTAGCATAAGTTGAGGTAACTTTGACGTGGCAAGACGCTGCAACTAACGAAAAACAATGAGGAAGAGCTTGTGGAAAAAGCCAAACGGGTGGTCTGGCGTCTGCTGGCTGCCAGCGTATGCGTAATGGCGGTAAGCCAGGCGGTGCATGCCGATTCACTGGATGAACAACGTAACCGCTATGCCCAGATTAAACAGGCATGGGACAACAAGCAGATGGATACCGTGCAGGCGCTGATGCCGACGCTGAAGGATTATCCGCTGTATCCGTACCTTGAGTATCGCCAGATCACGGACGATCTCATGAATCAACCGACCGTCACCGTGAATAACTTCATTCAGGCGAACCCGACCCTGCCGCCTGCGCGCACCCTGAAATCCCGGTTCGTGAACGAGCTGGCCCGTCGTGAAGACTGGCGCGGCCTGCTGGCCTTCAGCCCTGATAAACCGGGTGCGACGGAAGCGCAGTGTAATTACTATTATGCGAAATGGGCGACCGGCCAGCAGGAGGAAGCCTGGGCCGGGGCGAAAGATTTGTGGTTGACGGGCAAAAGCCAGCCAAACGCCTGTGACCCGCTTTTCAGCGCCTGGCGCGCCTCGGGCAAGCAGGATCCGCTCGCTTACCTGGAACGCATTCGCCTGGCAATGAAGGCCGGAAACACCCGGCTGGTCAACGTGCTGGCGGGCCAGATGCCAGCGGATTATCAGACCATTGCGTCTGCCGTTATCGGTCTGGCAAACGATCCCAACACCGTGCTGACGTTTGCGCGTACCACCGGCGCGACCGATTTTACCCGTCAAATGGCGGCGGTGGCCTTTGCCAGCGTGGCGCGTGACGATGTGGAAAACGCGCGGCTGATGATCCCGCAGCTGGTGCAGGCCCAGCAGCTTAATGACGATCAAACCCAGGAGCTGCGCGACATTGTGGCGTGGCGACTGATGGGCACGGATGTCACCGACGAACAGGCGCGCTGGCGTGACGATGCGGTGATGCGTTCAAACTCCGTTTCGCTGGTGGAGCGCCGCGTGCGCATGGCGCTGGGCACGGGCGACCGCCGCGGCCTCAATACCTGGCTGGCGCGTCTGCCGATGGATGCCAAAGAGAAAGATGAGTGGCGTTACTGGCAGGCGGACCTGCTGCTGGAGCGTGGCCGTGAAGACGAAGCCAAAGCGATCCTCCACTCCCTGATGCAGCAGCGCGGCTTCTACCCGATGGCGGCGGCACAGCGTCTGGGTGAGGAGTACACGCTGAAGATCGACAAAGCGCCCGCCAACGCGAACCCGGCGCTGACCCAGGGGCCAGAAATGGCCCGCGTGCGTGAGCTGATGTACTGGAATCTGGATAATACCGCGCGCAGCGAGTGGGCCAATCTGGTGACCAGCCGTACCGTCGATGAGAAGGCGCAGCTTGCCCGCTACGCGTTTGATAATCGCTGGTGGGATCTGAGCGTACAGGCGACGATCGCCGGCAAGCTGTGGGATCATCTTGAGGAGCGTTTCCCGCTGGCGTACAACGATCTCTTTGAGCGCTACACCCGCGACAAAGATATCCCGCAGAGCTACGCGATGGCGATCGCGCGCCAGGAGAGCGCCTGGAACCCGAAAGTGCGTTCTCCGGTGGGGGCCAGCGGCCTGATGCAGATTATGCCGGGCACCGCGACGCACACGGTGAAGATGTTTAATATCCCGGGGTACAGCAGCCCGTCCCAGCTGCTGGATCCGGATACCAACATCAATATCGGTACCAGCTACTTGCAGTACGTCTATCAGCAGTTCGGTAATAACCGCATCTTCGCGTCAGCGGCGTACAACGCAGGGCCTGGGCGCGTGCGGACGTGGCTCGGCAACAGCGCAGGGCGACTCGACGCCGTGGCGTTCGTTGAAAGCATTCCGTTCTCGGAAACGCGCGGATACGTGAAGAACGTGCTGGCGTATGACGCCTACTATCGGCACTTCATGGGGGAGAAAGATGCCCTGATGAGCGATGCTGAGTGGCAGAGACGTTACTGATCGGCGTGGGTTGTGTTATGCTGTACTCGTTAATGAGTACAAGAGGCAGCATAACATGACCCAGCATTCCCCGTATTCCTCGGCCATGGCCGAACAGCGTCATCAGGAGTGGCTTCGTTTTGTGGAGCTGCTTCGACAGTCTTACGAGCAGGATTTGCACCTACCCCTCATGCAGCTGATGCTTACGCCGGACGAGCGTGAGGCGCTGGGCACGCGCGTGCGGATTATTGAAGAGCTATTACGCGGTGAGATGAGCCAGCGCGAGCTGAAAAACGAGCTGGGCGCGGGCATCGCGACTATCACCCGTGGATCGAACAGCCTGAAGTCTGCGCCGGTTGAGCTGCGCCAGTGGCTGGAAGCGGTATTGCTGAAAAACGCCGGATGACGGCTTCGCCTTATCCGGCCTACAAACTTAACGATAAATCGCGTTATGAAACGGGCTCAGCGCCAGGATCACCGCCTGGTGATAAACGCTCGAACGGGTGAGCTTGCCGGCGGTAAAGACGCCAATCGCCCCTTCTTTACGCCCAATTTCATCAATGCCGGTGTACTGTGACATCACCGGCCCGAGCGCTTCACCTGCGCGGACTTTTTCCAGAATGACCTCCGGCAGCGGCAGGGTGGCTGAACGCGCTTCGCCGCGCTGCTCGCGGCTTTCGATGACAACCCAGCTAAAGGTTGCTCCTTCGTCGATGCCCGCTTCAATCGCGACCCAGAAGTCAGCGTCGGGTGCGGCGGCTTTTGCATTCGCCACGCGATTTCGTGCGCCAGCGCGCGTTTCCTCGCTGCCAAACGGCTGTTCCGGCACGCCACTCTCGACGCCGACGGCGTCCATATGGCAGGATCCTTCGCCGAAGATCTCTTCAAATGCCCTTAGAATTGCCTGAATTTTGGCAGGATTGGTGGTAGCAGAGACAACATGGTGCATAATTAAGCTCGATTAAAAAATTCATCGCAGTATAACGGAAAAAAAGCATGTTACAGGTATACCTTGTTCGCCACGGTGAAACGCAGTGGAACGCCGAGCGACGTATTCAAGGGCAGTCAGACAGTCCTCTCACCGACAAGGGTGTGCAACAAGCGTGGCAGGTGGCGGAGCGCGCCAGAACGCTGGGCATCACTCACGTTATCTCCAGTGATTTAGGCCGCACGCAGCAGACGGCACGCATCATCGCCGATGCCTGTGGCTGTGACGTCACCCTCGAACCGCGCCTGCGCGAGCTGGATATGGGCGTGCTGGAAAAACGTCCCATCGATACGCTGACGGAAACCGAAGAAGGCTGGCGTCGCATGCTGGTGAACGGTACCGAAGATGGCCGCATCCCGGAGGGTGAATCCATGCAGGAGCTGAGCGTGCGTATGCATGCCGCGCTGGCCGAGTGCCTGAAGCTTCCGGCAGGTAGCCGTCCGCTGCTGGTGAGCCACGGTATCGCGCTGGGTTGCCTGGTGAGCACCATTCTGGGTCTGCCGGCTTACGCCGAGCGCCGTTTACGTCTGCGCAACTGTTCCATTTCCCGTATCGACTATCAGGAAAGCGCCTGGCTGGCATCGGGGTGGGTGGTTGAAACGGCAGGGGACATTTCGCATCTTGATGCCCCTGCACTGGACGAATTACAGCGTTAACGACGTACCGGAATCAGGAATTCCATACGCAGATTGATAGGGCCTTCTTCCGGTTTAGCATCCTGTGCCGGATAGTAGCGCTCAATGTCCTGACCTTTACGGCGATTCAGATTCAGCATCGGCATGCAGGTCCCGTAAACGGTCAGGATGAACTCCTGAACGCCCGTTCCTAACCCTTCGTATGAGAACATTACATATTCGCCGCCTTCCAGCACGACAGGCTGCGAGCCATGAATGTACCCGTTCGCCATGTCAGGCGTGAGCGCCGTGGTATAAAACACCTCCTGCTCGTCGTCTTTTTCCTGGCTTGGATGCGTTTCGTTCAGGCCATACAGAATCGGCGGGATCGCCGGCGCGTGGCTTAAAAATTCGCGCCAGAACTGAACGCGCATCTGATGGCGGAACTCGGAGATCTGCTCCAGGGAACAGGAGTAGCTCTGGGTGGTGCCGACCAGGTGCGTTTCCGGCAGGGTGATGATTTCATATTTTGGCATCGCAAATTCGCCCAGACGCAGCGGCGGACGCATACCAAAGGAGCTCCAGTCAGGCGAGCGGCGATAAAGCGCAGGCGTTAACGAGAACTGTTTCTTAAAGGCGCGGGTAAAGGTTTGCTGTGAATCGAAGCGATATTGCAGGGCAATATCGAGGATGGGTCGCGCGGTCAGGCGCAACGCAACAGCAGACTTTGATAACCGACGTGCACGAATATAGGCACCGATAGCATGACCGGTGACATCCTTGAACATCCTTTGCAGATGCCACTTGGAATAGCCTGCTTTTGCCGCCACATTATCCAGTGACAATGGCTGGTCGAGATGACCTTCCAGCCAGGTGAGCAGGTCGCGAATAATTCCAGCCTGATCCATATACTATCCTCATCCTTAAAACTGCCGCAGGTGCCTGTTTACAGGTTAGCGGATAATAGCATTTTTTGACGTTTTAGCATTCAGTGTTTTTTTTGCGCATAAATGCTTTTTGTGGGGGTTTATGTGCGGATATATTCTAATCCTGTGATCTTGCTACATTTTTAGCTAACGTGTTGAATAATCGCTCAGCGTAATTTTTTATGAATGGTAACAATATGAAATACAAGGCTTTACTCTTTACAGCGTTGGTACTCATGGCGGGAAGCGCAGCGCAGGCTGAACAGGTGGGCTCTGTGGATACCGTGTTTAAAATGTTTGGGCCGGACCACAAAATTGTGGTGGAGGCCTTTGACGATCCGGATGTTAAAAACGTCACCTGCTACGTCAGCCGGGCAAAGACGGGCGGGATTAAAGGCGGGCTGGGGCTGGCTGAGGATACGTCTGACGCGGCCATTTCCTGCCAGCAGGTCGGCCCGGTTGAATTGAGCGACAAAATCAAAAACGGCAAAGCTCAGGGCGACGTCGTATTCCAGAAACGGACCTCGCTGGTGTTCAAAAAGCTACAGGTGGTGCGTTTCTACGATGCGAAACGCAACACGTTAGCTTATCTGGCTTATTCCGACAAAGTCGTGGAAGGCTCACCGAAAAACGCGATCAGCGCGGTGCCCATTATGCCGTGGCATTGATAAAAAAAACGGCGCAAATGCGCCGTTTTTTACTGCGTGACGTGACGGATTATTCCTGTAGGTCACCGCAGAAACGATAGCCTTCACCATGGATCGTGGCGATGATTTCCGGCGTATCAGGCGTAGATTCGAAATGTTTACGAATACGACGGATGGTAACGTCAACGGTACGATCGTGTGGCTTCAACTCACGACCGGTCATTTTCTTCAGCAGTTCTGCACGGGACTGGATCTTGCCCGGGTTTTCGCAGAAGTGCAGCATCGCGCGGAATTCACTGCGCGGCAGTTTATACTGCTCACCGTTCGGGCTAATCAGCGAACGGCTATTGATATCAAGTTCCCAGCCGTTGAATTTGTAGCTGTCGACGCTACGACGCTCTTCACTGACCGTACCCAGATTCATGGTGCGGGACAGCAGGTTGCGTGCACGAATGGTTAACTCGCGTGGGTTAAACGGCTTGGTGATGTAGTCGTCCGCGCCGATTTCCAGACCAAGAATTTTATCAACCTCGTTGTCACGGCCTGTCAGGAACATCAACGCGACGTTCGCCTGTTCACGCAACTCGCGCGCCAGAAGAAGGCCGTTTTTGCCCGGCAGGTTGATATCCATAATCACCAGGTTGATATCATTTTCAGAAAGGATCTGATGCATCTCTGCGCCATCGGTCGCTTCAAAGACATCGTAGCCTTCTGCTTCGAAAATGCTCTTTAACGTGTTGCGTGTTACCAACTCGTCTTCAACGATAAGAATGTGCGGGGTCTGCATGTTTGCTACCTAAATTGCCAACTAAATCGAAACAGGAAGTACAAAAGTCCCTGACCTGCCTGATGCATGTCGCAAATTAACATGATCGGCCTAACGTGACTAAAGTACGTAATTGCGTTCTTGATGCACTTTCCATCAACGTCAACAACATCATTAGCTTGGTCGTGGGTACTTTCCCTCTGGACCCGACAGTGTCAAAAACGGCTGTCATCCTAACCATTTTAACAGCAACATAACAGGCTAAGTGACACCGGACACCCAATAAAACTACGCTTCGTTGACATATATCAAGTTCAATTGTAGCACGTTAACAGTTTGATGAAATCATCGTAGCTGAATGCTAGCCTTTGTCACAATTTTTCAATAAACCAACTAGTTGCGGACATTGATTGATAAACGATACGAATCCAATCAGAAAAGAGTATTCATATAGTCATTATCATTACAAAACATAAGGATAATATACTTCTGTTAACATTCTAACTGATTGTTCAGTCACAAAATAGTTTAGCTTTTTTTAATTGTTATGAAACGCTATTTCGGTGATTTGTGTTGCAAAATTGTAAATTCGTGCTGCGTAATATGTTGAAGTGAATCACATTTTTACCTGCTAACTGATTAAAAAGAGAGCATAAATGCATCTGTCGATTGTGCTGGTGGCACCAGCAAGAGCTGAAAATATTGGCGCTGCGGCGCGTGCCATGAAGACCATGGGTTTTACCGATTTGCGTATTGTAGACAGCACGGCGCATCTGGAGCCTGCCGCACGGTGGGTGGCGCACGGTTCGGGTGATATTCTCGATAATATAACCACTTACGCGACGCTCGCTGACGCCCTGCACGATATTTCCTTTACCGTCGCGACCACCGCGCGCAGCCGGGCGAAGTTTCACTATTACGCCACGCCTGCTGAACTGGTGCCCATGCTGGAAGAAAAAAGCCAGTGGCTGGAGAAAGCGGCGCTGGTGTTTGGGCGCGAAGATTCGGGGCTGACGAATGAAGAGCTGGAGCTGGCTGACGTGCTGACGGGCGCGCCGATGGTGGC
Source organism: Enterobacter cloacae complex sp. P24RS (assembly GCF_014982165.1). Taxonomy (NCBI): domain Bacteria; kingdom Pseudomonadati; phylum Pseudomonadota; class Gammaproteobacteria; order Enterobacterales; family Enterobacteriaceae; genus Enterobacter; species Enterobacter cloacae complex sp. P24RS. The sequence goes on along the minus strand of NZ_JADCKU010000002.1, from coordinate 207,782 downwards.
GGATTATCCGTCACTTAATCTGGGCCAGGCGGTGATGGTTTACTGCTATCAATTAGCATCCTTAATACAAATTTCTCAGCCACCGGTGACGGCAACGGATGAAAACCAGCTGGCGGCCCTGCGCGTTCGCGCTGACAAACTGCTTATGCAGCTGGGCGTGGCTGACGATCGGAAAATGGTGGACTGGTTGCAGCAGCGCCTGGGACGTCTTGAACAGCGCGACACGGCAATGCTGCACCGATTGCTCCATGATATTGAAAAAAAATTAGCCGAGTAAAATGCTGTCATAAGTTTTTAATATGGCCGATCTCGCTGATAACTGGGGTTGCATATGGGGTATTCGGATGAAAATAAATCTGCTCGCAGCGGGACGTGAGAATGTCCCGAATTGTGATCAAAGTAAAAATTCATTGACTTAAGGTGCCCGATCCTTTAACCCTAAAAGAATAGAGCACAGACAGATAATAATGACAGAGTACACAACATCCATGAAACGCATCAGCATCACCACCATTACTACAACCACCATCATTACCACAGGTAACGATGCGGGCTGACGCGTACAGGAAAAACAGAAAAAAGCCCGCACCTGAACAGTGCGGGCTTTTTTTTCGGCTAAAGGAAATGAGGTAGAACCATGCGAGTGTTGAAGTTCGGCGGTACGTCAGTGGCAAATGCGGAGCGTTTTCTGCGCGTTGCCGATATCCTGGAAAGCAACGCCAGGCAGGGGCAGGTTGCCACCGTGCTCTCTGCCCCGGCCAAAATCACGAACCACCTGGTGGCGATGATTGAAAAAACCATTGGTGGTCAGGATGCACTTCCGAACATCAGCGACGCTGAGCGTATCTTCACCGAGCTGCTTCAGGGGCTGGCAGATGCCCAGCCGGGCTTCCCGCTGGCGCAGCTGAAAACCACCGTTGAACTCGAATTTGCCCAGATTAAACATGTCCTTCACGGTATCAGCCTGCTGGGTCAGTGCCCGGACAGCATCAACGCGGCGCTGATTTGCCGGGGTGAAAAACTCTCCATCGCCATCATGGCGGGCGTGCTGGAAGCGCGCGGTCACCGCGTGACGGTCATCGACCCGGTTGAAAAACTGCTGGCGGTGGGCCACTACCTCGAATCCACCGTGGATATTGCCGAATCAACCCGCCGTATCGCCGCGAGCAAAATCCCCTCTGACCATATGATCCTGATGGCGGGCTTTACCGCCGGGAACGAGAAGGGCGAATTAGTCGTGCTGGGCCGTAACGGCTCTGACTACTCCGCTGCCGTGCTGGCCGCGTGCCTGCGCGCAGACTGCTGTGAGATCTGGACTGACGTCGACGGCGTTTATACCTGCGATCCGCGCCAGGTGCCGGACGCCAGGCTGCTGAAGTCCATGTCGTATCAGGAAGCGATGGAGCTTTCCTACTTCGGCGCCAAAGTACTTCACCCGCGCACCATCTCCCCGATTGCCCAGTTCCAGATCCCATGCCTGATTAAAAACACCGGTAACCCGCAAGCGCCGGGCACGCTGATTGGCGCCAGCGCGAATGAAGATGACCTGCCGGTGAAAGGCATTTCGAACCTGAATAACATGGCGATGTTCAGCGTCTCCGGCCCGGGTATGAAGGGGATGGTCGGCATGGCTGCACGCGTGTTTGCCGCCATGTCCCGCAACGGGATCTCGGTGGTGCTGATCACCCAGTCCTCTTCCGAATACAGCATCAGCTTCTGCGTACCGCAGGGCGATTGCCTGCGCGCCCGTCGCGCGCTGGAGGAAGAGTTCTATCTGGAGCTGAAAGAGGAGCTGCTGGAGCCGCTCTCTATTCAGGAGCGTCTGGCGGTGATCTCCGTCGTTGGCGACGGCATGCGCACCCTGCGTGGTATCTCTGCCAAATTCTTTGCCGCGCTGGCGCGTGCCAATATCAACATCGTGGCGATTGCGCAGGGCTCGTCCGAGCGTTCAATTTCAGTTGTAGTCGATAACGACGATGCGACCACCGGCGTGCGCGTGGTTCACCAGATGCTGTTCAACACCGATCAGGTCATCGAGCTGTTCCTGATTGGCGTCGGCGGCGTCGGCGGTGCGCTGCTGGAGCAGGTGAAGCGCCAGCAGGAGTGGCTCAAGAAAAAGCACATCGATCTGCGCGTCTGCGGAATTGCGAATTCGAAAGCGCTGCTCACTAACGTCCACGGTCTGAACCTGGAAAACTGGCAGGCGGAGCTGGAAGAGGCGAAAGAGCCGTTCAACCTGGGCCGCCTGATCCGCCTGGTGAAAGAGTATCATCTGCTCAACCCGGTGATCGTTGACTGTACCTCGAACCAGGCCGTGGCCGACCAGTACGCGGACTTCCTGCGCGAAGGTTTCCACGTGGTGACGCCGAACAAAAAGGCCAACACCTCGTCGATGGATTACTATCACCAGCTGCGTCTGGCGGCGAGCAAGTCGCGCCGCAAGTTCCTGTACGACACTAACGTGGGCGCGGGCCTGCCGGTCATTGAGAACCTGCAAAACCTGCTGAACGCGGGCGACGAATTGCAGCGCTTCTCCGGCATCCTCTCCGGCTCCCTGTCGTTTATCTTCGGCAAGCTGGATGAAGGCATGAGCCTCTCGGAAGCCACCCGTGCCGCGCGCGAGCTGGGCTACACCGAGCCGGACCCGCGCGACGATCTCTCCGGGATGGACGTGGCGCGCAAGCTGCTGATCCTGGTGCGCGAAACGGGCCGCGAGCTGGAGCTTTCGGATATCGTGATTGAGCCGGTGCTGCCAGCAGAATTTGATGACAGTGGCGACGTCAGCGCCTTTATGGCGAATTTACCTCAGCTTGACGATGCCTTTGCCGCACGCGTGGCGAAAGCCCGTGATGAAGGTAAGGTATTGCGCTATGTTGGCAACATTGAAGAGGATGGCGTCTGCCGGGTGAAGATTGCCGAAGTGGATGGCAACGATCCGCTGTACAAGGTGAAAAACGGCGAGAATGCCCTGGCGTTCTACAGCCACTATTATCAGCCACTGCCGCTGGTGCTTCGCGGCTATGGCGCAGGGAATGATGTGACGGCGGCGGGCGTGTTTGCCGATCTGCTGCGTACCCTGTCATGGAAGTTAGGAGTTTAAGATGGTTAAAGTATATGCCCCGGCTTCCAGCGCCAATATGAGCGTCGGATTTGACGTGCTGGGCGCGGCGGTGACGCCGGTGGACGGTTCGCTGCTGGGTGATACGGTAACGGTTGAGGCGGCAGAGCGCTTCAGCCTGACTAACGTGGGCCGTTTCGCCAGTAAGCTGCCGCCTGAACCACGCGAGAATATTGTTTATCAGTGCTGGGAACGCTTCTGTCAGGAGATCGGCAAAAACGTGCCGGTCGCCATGACGCTGGAAAAAAGCATGCCGATTGGCTCGGGACTGGGCTCCAGCGCGTGTTCGGTAGTCGCCGCGCTGGTGGCGATGAACGAGCACTGCGGCAAGCCGCTGAACAACAGCCGTCTGCTGGCGCTGATGGGCGAGCTGGAAGGGCGCATCTCCGGCAGTATTCACTATGATAACGTGGCACCGTGCTTCCTCGGCGGCATGCAGCTGATGATTGAAGAAAATGGCATCATCAGCCAGCAGGTGCCCGGGTTTGACGAGTGGCTGTGGGTGCTGGCCTATCCTGGCATTAAGGTCTCGACCGCGGAAGCGCGCGCGATCCTGCCGGCGCAGTATCGTCGTCAGGACTGTATCGCTCACGGGCGTCACCTGGCGGGCTTTATTCACGCCTGCTACACCCGCCAGCCGCAGCTGGCGGCGAAACTCATGAAAGACGTGATTGCCGAGCCGTACCGCACGAAGCTGCTTCCTGGCTTTAACGAGGCGCGACAGGCTTCAATGGATATCGGCGCGCAGGCATGCGGCATCTCCGGCTCCGGCCCGACGCTGTTCGCCCTGTGCGACAAACCAGACACCGCGCAGCGCGTGGCGGACTGGCTCTCTAAACACTACCTGCAAAATCAGGAAGGCTTTGTTCATATTTGCCGTCTGGACACGGCTGGCGCACGAGTACTGGGATAACGAATGAAACTCTACAACCTTAAAGATCATAACGAGCAGGTCAGCTTCGCGCAGGCGGTCACGCAGGGGCTGGGCAAAAATCAGGGGCTGTTCTTCCCGCACGACCTGCCGGAATTCCAGCTGACCGAAATCGATGAGCTGCTGAAGCAGGACTTTGTCACCCGCAGCACCAAAATTCTGTCTGCGTTTATCGGCGATGAAATCCCGCAGGAGCTGCTGGAAGAGCGCGTGCGTGCGGCGTTTGCTTTCCCGGCTCCGGTTCAGCAGGTTGAGCCGGACGTCGGCTGTCTTGAGCTGTTCCACGGCCCGACGCTGGCGTTTAAAGACTTCGGCGGCCGCTTTATGGCGCAGATGCTTACTCACATCAGCGGCGACAAACCGGTGACGATTCTGACCGCGACCTCCGGCGATACCGGTGCGGCGGTGGCCCATGCGTTCTACGGCCTGAAAAACGTCCGCGTGGTGATCCTCTATCCGAAGGGCAAAATCAGTCCGCTTCAGGAAAAACTGTTCTGCACCCTTGGGGGCAACATTGAAACCGTGGCGATCGACGGCGATTTCGATGCCTGTCAGGCGCTGGTGAAGCAGGCCTTCGACGACGAAGAGCTGAAGGTGGCGCTGGGTCTGAACTCCGCCAACTCAATCAACATCAGCCGTTTGCTGGCGCAGATCTGCTACTACTTCGAAGCGGTGGCGCAGCTGCCGCAGGACGCGCGCAATCAGCTGGTGGTTTCCGTGCCAAGCGGCAACTTCGGCGACCTGACGGCGGGCCTGCTGGCGAAATCACTCGGTCTGCCGGTGAAGCGCTTTATTGCCGCCACTAACGCCAACGACACCGTGCCGCGCTACCTGAAAGACGGGAAATGGGCGCCGAACGCGACGCAGGCCACGCTCTCCAATGCGATGGATGTGTCACAGCCTAACAACTGGCCGCGTGTGGAAGAGCTGTTCCGCCGTAAGGTCTGGCGTCTGGGCGACCTCGGCTACGCTGCGGTGACGGATGAAACCACCAAAGCGACCATGCGTGAGCTGAAAGCCGTGGGCTATACCTCTGAGCCGCACGCGGCGATTGCTTACCGTGCGCTGCGCGACGCGCTTCAGCCGGGCGAGTATGGCCTGTTCCTCGGAACCGCTCATCCGGCGAAGTTTAAGGAGAGCGTGGAAGCGATCCTGGGTGAAACGCTGCCGCTGCCAAAAGAGCTGGCCGAGCGCGCTGATCTGCCGCTGCTGTCCCATGAGCTGCCGGCAGATTTTGCAGCACTGCGTAAGCTGATGATGGCCCGAGCGTGATTCTCTTGCCCGGTGGCGGCTACGCCTTACCGGGCCTACAAGATCCACAACGACCCCAACGAACCCAATCGTAGGCCGGGTAAGCGCAGCGCCACCCGGCAACGAGAGCTCCGGTCCGTAGGCCGGGTAAGGCGCAGCCGCCACCCGGCTTTTTTATGGAGAAATTAAGGAGAAAAACAGCAGGAAAAAAGCAGAAATTCCCAATAAATGCGGCCACTTAGCGTTTAGGATTGCAGAGAATAACATCCGCCGTTCCCATCACGTACTCTCCTTACATCGGCCCACGCTGGGCAAGAAGAATAAGGAGTCACCTATGTCTACACTGAAACCTGCACTCATCGCGCTCTCACTGATGCTGGTCGCTCCCATGGCGGTGCAGGCCGCTGAGATAACCCTCGTGCCTGCTGTAAAGCTGCAAATTGGCGATCGGGATAATAACGGACACTACTGGGATGGCGGCCGCTGGCGCGACCATGACTGGTGGAAAGCGCACTATGACTGGCGCGACAACCACTGGCGTCCGCACGATGAACATCGCGATCGTCACGATCGCCACCGTCATGACGATCATCGTCCGGGCCCGGACAGGAAACACCATTAACACAAACCCCGCCAGCTGGCGGGGTTGTCTTTTATTGCTCGTGACGCTTAAACACCAGTTCATTTTTGCCTGACGATGCCTCGTCGAAGAAATACCCTTCGCTGTTAAAAGCGGTGAGCTGCTCCGGCTTTGTCAGGCGGTTTTGAATGATGAATCGGCTCATCAGACCGCGCGCTTTTTTGGCGTAGAAGCTGATCACTTTAAATTTGCCGTTCTTCTCGTCGAGAAACACCGGCTTGATAATGTCCGCGTTCAGCTTTTTCGGCTTCACCGATTTGAAGTACTCATCGGAGGCCAGGTTGATCACCACGTTATCCCCCTGGGCTTGCAGCGCCGCGTTAAGCTTGTCGGTGATCACATCGCCCCAGAAGTGGTACAGATCTTTGCCTTTGGCGTTTTCCAGGCGAATACCCATCTCCAGACGATACGGCTGCATCAGATCCAGCGGGCGAAGTACGCCATACAGGCCGGACAGCATGCGCAGATGCTGCTGGGCAAAATCGAAATCGGCTTCGCTAAACGTTTCTGCTTGCAGGCCAGTGTAGACGTCACCTTTAAAGGCCAGCAGCGCCTGGCGCGCGTTGTCGGGCGTGAAGTCAGGCTGCCACTCGTGAAAACGGGTGGCGTTCAGGTCGGCGAGTTTATCGCTGATGCTCATCAGCGAGGCGATCTGCGGAGCCGACAGTTTACGCGCCTCGTGGATCAGCTGTTGCGAGTAGTCCAGCAGTTCCGGCTGGGTATAACGCTCAGTGGCGAGCGGGCTCTGGTAGTCAAGCGTTTTTGCAGGTGAAATCAGAATCAGCATATCCAGTCCTTGCAGGAAATTTAGAGCGACTTTAACAAAAAATCGCCCTGATTTGATCGATAGCTGTTATTGCCGCGGCAAATCATCCCAGGTGCCAGGGGCAATTTGTGACTCGATTTCGGGATAGCGTGAGGCGTCAAAGACGGGCGGCACGCCAAGCTTGCGCTGACGCAGATAATCCCGCGCGATCAGCGCCACAACCGGTGAAAGCAGCAAAATGGCCGTCAGGTTAGTGATGGCCATCAGCGCCATAATGACGTCCGCTATTTGCCAGACCATCGGCATGCTGAGCAGGGAGCCGACGAACACCATCCCCAGCACAGCCGCGCGAAGGACGTTGCGGGCCAGACGCGAATCGACGTTCAGGAAGACAAGGTTGTTTTCGGCATAGATATAGTTCACCGCAATGGAGCTGAAGGCAAAAAACCCCACGACAAGGGCGACCAGACCGGCGCCCCAGCCGCCAACGAGTGAGACCAGCGCCTGTTGTACCCAATGAATGCCTGCCGTACTGCCGGATGGATGTTCAACGGCGCCGGCCAGCAGCATTATCATCGCACTGGCGGAGCAGATAACAATGGTGTCCGTGAAGACGCCAATCATCTGCACAATGCCCTGCGCGGCGGGATGCGGGGGCCAGGATGCGGCCGCGGCGGCGGCATTTGGCGTGGAGCCCATTCCCGCTTCGTTGGAGAACATCCCCCGCTGAAACCCGGCAGTGAGGGCCTGGCTAACGGTGTAACCCAGCGCGCCGGACGCCGCTTCGCGCCAGCCAAACGCGCTTTTGAAAATGGTGGCGATGACGTTCGGCACCTCGTCGATATGTATCGCGCATACCAACAGGCTGGTGGACACCCACAGCAGCGCCATCAGGGGAACCAGCCACTGCATCAGTCGGGCAACCCCTTTAAGACCGGTCACTATGGTCAGCAGGGTGAGAAGGGCAAGCGCGCCGCCCGTCAGCCACTCCGGACAATTGAAGGCAAAGCGCAGCGCGTGGGCGACGGAATTTGCCTGAACGGTGTTGAAAATCAGGCCATACGCCACCAGCAAAAAGATCGAGAACAGAACGCCCATCCAGCGCATTCCCAGCCCGCGAGCCATATACCAGGCAGGTCCGCCGCGAAACTGGCCTTTGCTGTCTTTTTCTTTGTAGAGCTGGGCCAGCGAGCACTCGGCAAAGGCGGTGGCCATGCCGATAATCGCCGTTACCCACATCCAGAACACGGCGCCCGGACCGCCCGCGCCGATCGCCAGCGCAACACCGGCCAGGTTACCGCTGCCGATGCGTGCGGCGAGGCTGGTACAGAGCGCCTGAAACGACGTCAAGCCGCCCGGCTGCGGGGTGACGCTGTTTTTCAGACTTCTGCCAAATTTGCGGATATAGCGAAACTGAATCAGCCCGCTGCGCCACGTAAACCAGATACCTGCCCCTGAAAGCAGGTAAATCATGATCGAACCCCAGAGGACTTCGTTGATAAAGAAAAAGAAATCAGGCACTAACGTCCCTCTTGTTGATGCCAAAGTGAATATGTAAGCGCTACCACTGATTGTGCATGCTGTTACTTAGCAGCCTGTTAATATTGTGAGTTTATCATACTCTGCCTAAGCGCACTGTCTGCGGTTGCGCTGCCTCTCACTCGTGTTATCATCAGGGCAGACCGGTTACATCCCCCTAACAAGTAAACCTGTCATTTTTCCGCTGCTGGCAGGCTGTCGGTAGTGTGAATTATCCAGGGAACGTTAAAAGAGAAACACTATCATGACGGATAAATTGACCTCCCTTCGTCAGTTCACCACTGTCGTCGCTGACACCGGAGATATTGCGGCAATGAAGCTGTACCAGCCGCAGGATGCTACAACCAACCCTTCTCTGATCCTTAACGCTGCGCAGATCCCTGAGTATCGCAAACTGATCGACGAAGCGGTGACCTGGGCGAAAGCGCAGAGCAATGACCGCGCGCAGCAGGTTGTGGATGCTACCGACAAACTGGCGGTGAACATCGGTCTGGAAATTCTGAAACTGGTTCCTGGCCGTATCTCAACTGAAGTTGATGCTCGCCTGTCCTACGACACCGAAGCCTCTATCGCCAAAGCAAAACGCCTGATCAAACTGTACAACGATGCGGGCATCAGCAACGACCGTATCCTGATCAAACTGGCCTCTACCTGGCAGGGCATTCGCGCCGCCGAGCAGCTGGAAAAAGAAGGGATCAACTGTAACCTGACTCTGCTGTTCTCCTTCGCGCAGGCGCGTGCCTGTGCCGAAGCTGGCGTATACCTGATTTCTCCGTTCGTGGGCCGTATTCTGGACTGGTACAAAGCCAACACCGACAAGAAAGAGTACGCGGCGTCTGAAGATCCAGGCGTGATTTCCGTGACGGAAATCTACGAATACTACAAACAGCACGGCTATGAGACCGTTGTGATGGGCGCAAGCTTCCGTAACGTCGGTGAAATTATCGAGCTGGCCGGCTGTGACCGCCTGACCATCGCCCCTGCGCTGCTGAAAGAGCTGGCAGAAAGCGAAGGCGCTATCGAGCGTAAACTGTCTTACACCGGTGAAGTGAAAGCGCGCCCGGAGCGCATCACGGAATCCGAGTTCCTGTGGCAGCATAACCAGGATCCAATGGCAGTAGACAAGCTGGCGGACGGTATCCGTAAGTTTGCTATCGACCAGGAAAAACTGGAAAAAATGATCGGCGACCTGCTGTAATCATTCTGCGTGACCGGGCTCCCGGTCACGCGTCTTTCCCCCGCCTCTGTCTGAATTTTCTCTCTGCGTGTATCATTCCCATTAATCAGTACTTTTTGAATGGAATGGATATGAATACCTTACGCATCGGCTTAGTGTCGATTTCTGACCGCGCCTCCAGCGGTGTTTATCAGGATAAAGGCATCCCTGCTCTGGAAGAATGGCTGGGCAGCGCGCTGACTACCCCGTTTGAGATCCAGACTCGCCTGATCCCGGACGAGCAGCCGATCATCGAGCAGACCCTGTGCGAGCTGGTGGATGAGATGAGCTGCCACCTGGTGTTGACGACGGGCGGAACCGGCCCCGCGCGCCGCGACGTGACGCCTGACGCGACGCTGGCTATCGCCGAGCGGGAAATGCCGGGCTTCGGTGAACAGATGCGCCAGATCAGTCTACACTTTGTTCCGACGGCCATTCTTTCCCGTCAGGTCGGTGTGATCCGCAAACAGGCGCTGATCCTGAACCTGCCGGGGCAGCCGAAGTCGATCAAAGAGACGCTGGAAGGCTTAAAGGCCGAGGACGGTAGCGTCATCGTCCACGGTATCTTTGCAAGTGTACCGTATTGTATACAGCTGCTTGACGGGCCGTACGTTGAAACTGACGACAACGTGGTAGCAGCATTTCGTCCGAAAAGCGCCCGCCGCGAGACAATCTCCTGAAGTTGATTAAAATGTGACATTCGGGCCAGCGGCAGTAGCGTGTAAATGGATTTACGATATAGTAATTTTTTCTTTACGATTGCTGTAAAAATAAATCCACAACACACGCACAATGGTTCGCTATGTCACATAACGCCCGACCTCTGAATCGACAGGACTACAAAACCCTCACGCTCGCTGCCTTAGGCGGCGCGCTGGAGTTTTACGACTTCATCATCTTCGTTTTCTTCGCCGCCGTCGTGGGTGCGCTGTTCTTCCCGGCGGATATTCCGGAATGGCTGCGCCAGGTGCAAACCTTCGGCATTTTTGCTGCCGGGTATCTGGCGCGTCCGCTGGGCGGCATCGTCATGGCGCACTTTGGCGATCTGGTCGGGCGCAAGAAGATGTTTACCCTCAGTATCCTGCTGATGGCCGTGCCGACGCTGGCCATTGGCCTCTTGCCGACCTATGCATCGATGGGCATTATCGCTCCGTTATTGCTGCTGCTGATGCGCGTGCTCCAGGGCGCGGCCATTGGTGGAGAAGTGCCGGGCGCGTGGGTGTTTGTCGCCGAGCACGTCCCGGCGCGGCGCATCGGCATTGCGTGCGGAACGCTGACGGCCGGGCTAACGGTTGGCATTCTGCTTGGCTCCGTGGTGGCAACCCTCATCAATACCAGCATGACGCAGCAGACCGTTTACGACTGGGGCTGGCGTATTCCTTTCCTGCTGGGGGGAGCGTTCGGGCTGGTGGCGATGTACCTGCGTCGCTGGTTGCAGGAGACGCCAATATTTCTGGAAATGCAGCAGCGGAAGACGCTGGCACAAGAACTGCCGGTGAAAACGGTGGTGGTGCGGCATAAAAAAGCGGTGGTGGTGTCGATGCTGCTCACCTGGCTGCTGTCTGCGGGTATCGTGGTGGTCATTTTGATGTCGCCGGTCTGGCTGCAAAAGCAGTACGGTTTTGCGCCTGCGGTAACGTTGCAGGCGAACAGCATCGCGACGATTATGCTCTGCTTTGGCTGTCTGGCCGCCGGGCTGGCGGCGGATCGTTTTGGCGCCAGCGTGACCTTTATCGTTGGCAGCCTGCTGCTGGCCGCGTCGAGCTGGGCTTTTTATCATCTGGCGGGCACCCATCCTGAACAGCTGTTCCTGCTGTACGGCATCGTTGGGCTGTGCGTGGGGGTCGTTGGCGCCGTACCGTACGTGATGGTCCGCGCCTTTCCGCCGGAGGTACGCTTCACCGGGATCTCGTTCTCTTATAACGTCTCGTATGCCATTTTCGGTGGGCTAACGCCAATAGTGGTTACGGTGTTGATGGGCGTGTCGCCGCTCGCACCAGCGTGGTACGTGCTGGCGTTATCGCTGATGGGGCTGGTATTGGGGATATGGCTTCGTCAGTCTGGGGGTTATCGTGCCCGCGATGCGGGCACGACAGAGGGATCAGTGTTTTTCACCAATCGGTAATACGGTGCGGCCGAACTGCTCGTTCAGCACTTCACCCATTGCCAGGTAGATAGCGCTTGCGCCGCACACCAGACCAACCCAGCCGGCAACGTGAACGATGCCTTCGTTATCCGCCAGGTGACCCATTGCCAGCAGGGCGAACAGCACGGTCAGGCTCAGGAAGACGAATTGCAGTGCGCGGTTCGCCTTCAGGGTGCCGAAGAACATGAACAGGGTGAAGACGCCCCACAGTCCCAGGTACACACCCAGGAAGTGGGCGTTTGCCGCATCCGCCAGGCCCATTTTAGGCATCAGCAGAATTGCGACCAGCGTCAGCCAGAACGAACCGTAAGAGGTAAAGGCGGTTAAGCCGAAGGTATTGCCTTTCTTATATTCCAGCAGGCCTGCAAAGATTTGTGCGATACCGCCGTAAAAAATGCCCATCGCCAGGATTACGCCGTCCATCGGGAACATCCCGATGTTGTGCAGGTTCAGCAGAATGGTGGTCATGCCAAAACCCATCAGGCCCAGCGGAGCCGGATTAGCCAACTTAGTGTTGCCCATAAGTCCTCAAAAAAATCATCATTAAAATGGTGAAATGGTTAAACCCGCGTCAGTTCTACCTGACAGGGCGCGGCATCATAATGGGCGCGAGATGCTGCGTCTATGATCTGGATAGGGTGAAATAAAAAATTTTTACCTGCTAAGTTAGACAATTTCTCAAGTTATTCCTTAGTTTTTGTAATTGTATTTTAAAAGCCTCTGCCGCCAAACCAGACAGGGCGTCATGATGGCCACGACCTGTTCATATGTTTGTTAAAGCTAGGTTTAGCAATCATAAAATCATCAGGCTTTCGTTAGTAAGCGACGGATGCTTGGAAGGGGAGGTTTTAAGCGCAAAAATTAATACTCGCCGAGGGAATGCCTTCGCGTGTGCTTAAATGTTTAGGGAAGGGGGAGATTTTTTTATCTGATTTGACAGCACTCAAGTGGGAGTACTTTGGAACTGTATATTTGAGTGATTTTTTCGCTTTGGTGTTCACATCAACCCTGATACAGGCGCATCCATATTCGTAATCTCCACTGATTGTAACATATTGATCATAAAGAAATTTTTTGGATTTTCTACTTCTGGTGAAGAATTATCCCCTTGCAAAGAAATATCACATGTACCGTCTCGATCGGTGAGCCACTGATTGGCTGGACTGGGGCTTTGTAACCAGCCACACCTTAACTCCTTGGCTAAGGCATGATTGCTTAAAATCAGTAAGACCAAGGGTAGGTATTTTCTCATTGCGGCTCCCTCGTTACTGTTTTTTTGTACCAATACCTGTCTTTGTGGGGGTAAGAGTGTCAGAATGAATCCAACCGGACACAGAAGCTCCATTTCTTTTGAAATAGATGATTGAGGAAAACCCGTTATAATCGGCATTAGCGTTGACCAAGTCCCCTTGCACTAAAAAGAGATCTTTAATCTTACAGCTTTCATCTGGTGCGCTGTAAATATATGTTCTCCCAGCATTTTTAATAACATAGATTAAATCTTCAAGCGGTGTTTTTTCCTGCATTGCAACTGCCATTTTATTAGCGTCACTGCATTTTGAATTCGGGGAAGGCAATGCTCTAAAATCATCTGGATCACTTCCTTGGTTTGTGTAAATTCGACCATCAAATTTCCTTATGCGTAGGTCAAATAATTTTGCTGATGTTCCAGTATCGCCGCCGCATTGTGGCTTTGAATGATTCTCGCGAATAGGGATTAGAATATAACCATCATTACTATCATCAACATCAAATTCCAGGCACTCACCCTTGACTGACGTTAGGCGGTTATCATGGATAGCATCATATGCCTTTAGCACCATTTCATCTTTTTCCGAGCCAAGCGCAGAGAGGCTGTAACAAACTGAAGATATAAAAAATATTTTATTTATCAAATTCATATAAATCATATCGCTCCATAAGACGGATAAGTTTTGGTGCATAATCAGGATCAGTTGCATAGCCAGCTTTAGCTATTTCAGTGATGAATTGGTTTGGCTCAGTCGTGTGAATGAATGCGGGTTTATATCGTTTGTTTTCGTTCAAAAAACGACCGTAGTCATCAGCCGACTCCGCGTAATCTGCGTATGCACGAAAAGTATCTTTAATATGAATTACCTTGCCGTCGATGACTTCTGTTGTGCCAAATGACGTACTGTTTCCAGTTGGTGATTTGCCTTTAATGCCAAAGTATGCATTTTTTTTGACATGTTTCCCCCAGCCGGATTCCAAAGCTGATTGTGCGAGTAACACGGAAGCTGGTACTCCCCATTTAGCAGCGGCTTGTTCTGCTGAATCCGAAGCCATGTCCAGAAAGTCTTGGACATTTCGGGGTCTGATTACACCTCTTCGAGACTGCATTTTTAGCGCATCAAGGAACACCACCGGATGCATATGCCACAGAGCCTCACTGCTACGGATCTCTGGTACGTCCTTCATCCACACCAGTTTATTGATGAAGTCACGGTTGAATAGTGCCAGATCAGGATATTTCTTTGCCTGCTCATCAAGCGCTGCCTGCCAAAGAGCTGATGTGCCATCTTTAAGCCATTCGCTGTGGTGCTTCACCACCAGGCGCTGTACCTGATACCGGATATGTGGCTGACGGTTGTGCAGAAACCGCCACAGTTCACCAGCATCGATTACACCATCCTGGTTTGAATCCATCTGTTTAAGCAACTTCTGATACTTTTCGGTGTAGCTGGAGGAATACATATCCCGTGTTTCTCCCCTGGCTAATTCTTCAAGTCGTCCGAACGTTTGTCGTAGCCAGCTTTCTCTCGGGGTCTGGAAAATGCTCTGTGGGGCGTCCTCCTGTTCCAGAGGTATAAATCCTCTTTTTTCAAGATCAAATTGATTTGCTCTTTCCACATCTTCCGCCGCCATCCATGCCAGCTCGCCGGGAATGTAATACCAGGTTTTTCCGTCGGCCTCCAGTCGGCGGCACTGAGTTTCGGGAGTGTAACGCTCTGCTGTTGTTGGCGAAGGGTCACCGCCGACACCAGCCACGACAAAGGAATTATCTCTGTCACGATGCTGCCAGCGCATTTTATCCGCCAGAGTGTGCAGTTCTGCGACTCCTCTCGTTACGCCAGCCTTATTTGTCAGAAAATCCTTCATTCGTGCATCCTGGCTGAATAATTCCAGATGACAAAAATACTGAGGATTGCCATACGGTTGTTCTTTCAGGCTAAGGTGACCTATAACATCCCCGGCCTTAATCGGAAGTGCATCTTCCCCGGATACCGTCACGACCTGATTGAATACGTCATGTTTACGGGCTTCCTGCATCCACGCTGGTAATGTAATGTCTTGCCTCTTAACAAACTTATCCAGCCCAGAAATCCAGCCAGACTCTCCGACAGATAATCCGGTTTTAGCTCCTTCGGGGACTGACACAACAGTAATGAAAATGAATGGAGCCGGTTTGCCGTTAAGAATAAAAATCGCCTCTTGTTCAATCTCCACGACTGAACCGCGCGGTAATGTAGTATGCGTGTCCTGTGGAGCTTCATAGTGATGCAATGCATCGCGGGGAACGTTTATCCCCTGGGACATTCCGTTACGCATCCAGCCTGAAAATGTGTTGTCCTGACGGATTTTCAATGCGCTGGCGGTCACGGTGGCAGTCGGTGTGTCCGTAACACCATACTCAGAAAGCGGGGCTATTTGCATCCACAGCGTATAGAAGTCCAGTGAGTTATCGGGTCTGTCTTTATCTGGGGTACAGGTTGATTTGATGAGAACAAAGGTGGTGCTGAATTTAAGTATCTTCTTTTTAAACGGAGCGGTCTGGTAATCATCATTTAATCGCCAGGCGACCACCTGACCATCAGTCATGCATTTCAGACCATGGCTGCCGGGTTTAAATACAGCATTAGCCGCAAAACTGTCATAAAGATGGATTCCACCATGCCAGTGTTCGGCCTTCTTCATCAGCCAGTGAGTATCTCCCTCAGTGCCCTCTAAGGCCTCCATGAACCCTGTTGCCGAACTATAGCCATTAACTGGCAGTACCATTTTCATCATCTGTCCCTGGATTTACTATGGTTATTTGCTCATGCTACACCGCTTATGACATAACCCAAACTTTCAAAAGTGGACAAATTTGTTACAAAACGAAGCCTCAAAGCCTAAGGTGTTCTATCGTATTAATGCTCCGCTGAAAATCATCAGGAGTATCTCTCCCGTTTTGTTTTGCCATCTATGAAAAATATCCATAACGAAAAGTCAGATTGGTCAGGCAGTTTTCCCCCGTTAGTAATAGTTGCTCTTAATGTTTACCAAATATCAGCAGGGGTGAGGGCGTCATCGTCTAAGTGGTATCAACAATTGTTCGTTTTGTGATGCCAGTGAAACTTTTGTCAAGGTGGCGTAAACATAGTCGTAATCGGCGCCGTCTATGATCTCATCAGGGTGAAATTAAAAATTTTTTATGTCTCCCCCTTGATGGATGACGTTGCGACCCCATCTTGTAAGCAACCGCAGTGTGTGGACCTGAAAAAAATCAAATCTGGGCAGTTGAAAAAGCACGTTCTGCCCTTATTACAGGTACACAACCACATGTTGACTGAATTTTTAGTGGAGACGTTTAGATGGGTAAAATTATTGGTATCGACCTGGGTACTACCAACTCTTGTGTAGCGATTATGGATGGCACTACTGCACGCGTGCTGGAGAACGCTGAGGGCGATCGCACCACGCCTTCTATCATTGCTTATACCCAGGATGGTGAAACTCTGGTTGGTCAGCCGGCTAAACGTCAGGCAGTGACAAACCCGCAAAATACCCTGTTTGCGATCAAACGCCTGATTGGCCGCCGCTTCCAGGACGAAGAAGTTCAGCGTGACGTTTCCATCATGCCTTACAAAATCATCGCAGCCGATAACGGCGATGCATGGCTTGATGTGAAAGGCACCAAAACTGCACCTCCGCAGATCTCTGCTGAAGTGCTGAAGAAAATGAAGAAAACCGCAGAAGATTACCTGGGCGAACCGGTAACTGAAGCTGTTATCACCGTACCTGCTTACTTCAACGATGCTCAGCGTCAGGCAACCAAAGATGCTGGCCGTATCGCAGGTCTGGAAGTAAAACGTATCATCAACGAACCAACCGCAGCGGCGCTGGCTTACGGTCTGGATAAAGAAGTCGGCAACCGTACTATCGCGGTGTACGACCTTGGTGGTGGTACTTTCGATATTTCTATTATCGAAATCGACGACGTTGACGGCGAAAAAACCTTCGAAGTTCTGGCAACCAACGGTGATACCCACCTGGGTGGTGAAGACTTCGATACCCGTCTGATCAACTACCTCGTTGACGAGTTCAAGAAAGATCAGGGCATTGACCTGCGTAACGACCCGCTGGCGATGCAGCGCCTGAAAGAAGCCGCTGAGAAAGCGAAGATCGAACTGTCTTCCGCTCAGCAGACCGACGTGAACCTGCCGTACATCACCGCAGACGCGACCGGTCCTAAACACATGAACATCAAAGTGACCCGTGCGAAACTGGAAAGCCTGGTAGAAGACCTGGTGAACCGTTCTATCGAGCCACTGAAAGTTGCATTGCAGGACGCTGGCCTGTCCGTGTCTGACATCCAGGACGTTATCCTGGTAGGTGGTCAGACCCGTATGCCAATGGTTCAGAAGAAAGTGGCTGAATTCTTTGGTAAAGAGCCACGTAAAGACGTGAACCCGGACGAAGCGGTAGCTATCGGTGCTGCGGTTCAGGGCGGTGTATTGACCGGTGAAGTGAAAGACGTACTGCTGCTGGACGTTACCCCGCTGTCTCTGGGTATCGAAACCATGGGTGGCGTGATGACTCCGCTCATCAACAAAAACACCACTATCCCGACGAAACACAGCCAGGTGTTCTCTACCGCTGAAGACAACCAGTCTGCGGTAACCATCCATGTGATTCAGGGTGAGCGTAAGCGTGCGGCAGATAACAAATCTCTGGGTCAGTTCAACCTGGACGGTATCAGCCCGGCACCACGCGGTATGCCACAGATCGAAGTTACCTTCGACATCGATGCTGACGGTATCCTGCACGTGTCTGCGAAAGACAAAAACAGCGGTAAAGAGCAGAAGATCACCATCAAGGCATCTTCTGGCCTGAACGAAGCGGAAATCGAAAAAATGGTTCGTGATGCCGAAGCTAACGCGGAATCCGACCGTAAGTTCGAAGAGCTGGTTCAGACCCGTAACCAGGGTGACCATCTGCTGCACAGCACCCGTAAGCAGGTTGAAGAAGCGGGCGATAAACTGCCAGCGGAAGACAAAACTGCGATCGAAACTGCACTGAGCGCGCTGGAAACGTCTCTGAAAGGCGAAGACAAAGCGGACATTGAAGCGAAGATGCAGGAGCTGGCACAGGTTTCTCAGAAACTGATGGAAATCGCTCAGCAGCAGCACGCACAGCAGCAGGCGGGCGCTGATGCTTCGGCGAACAACGCGAAAGACGACGACGTTGTCGACGCTGAGTTCGAAGAAGTGAAAGATAAAAAATAATCGCCCTGATGCAGGGTAATTAATCGGCACGGGCGTAGGAGAATTCTCCACGCCCGTGCTCGCATGTTAAGGGGCTTAAAAAAACCAATGGCAAAGCAAGACTATTACGAGATTTTAGGCGTTCCGAAAACTGCGGAAGAGCGTGAAATCAAAAAGGCGTATAAGCGCCTGGCCATGAAATATCATCCAGACCGCAATCAGGGTGATAAAGAGGCTGAAGCCAAATTTAAAGAGATTAAAGAAGCCTACGAAGTCCTGACCGACGCGCAAAAACGCGCGGCTTATGACCAGTATGGTCACGCGGCCTTTGAACAGGGCGGCATGGGCGGCGGTGGATTTGGTGGCGGCGGCTTCGGCGGCGGCGCTGATTTCAGCGATATCTTTGGTGATGTATTCGGCGATATCTTCGGCGGCGGTCGTGGTCGCCAGCGCGCGGCGCGCGGCGCAGACCTGCGCTACAACATGGAGCTGACGCTGGAGGAAGCGGTTCGCGGCGTCACCAAAGAAATCCGTATTCCGACGCTGGAAGAGTGTGACGTTTGCCACGGCAGCGGCGCGAAAGCGGGGACTCAGCCACAAACCTGTCCAACCTGTCACGGTTCCGGTCAGGTGCAGATGCGCCAGGGCTTCTTCGCGGTGCAGCAGGCGTGTCCGCACTGTCACGGTCGCGGTACGCTGATCAAAGATCCGTGCAACAAGTGTCACGGCCACGGTCGCGTTGAGAAAACCAAAACCCTGTCCGTTAAGATCCCGGCAGGCGTCGATACGGGCGACCGCATCCGTCTGGCAGGCGAAGGCGAAGCGGGCGAGCACGGCGCACCGGCAGGCGATCTGTACGTTCAGGTTCAGGTGAAGCAGCACGCCATTTTCGAGCGTGAAGGCAACAACCTGTACTGCGAAGTGCCGATCAACTTCGCGATGGCGGCGCTGGGCGGCGAAATCGAAGTGCCGACGCTGGACGGTCGCGTGAACCTGAAGGTGCCGGGCGAAACACAGACCGGCAAGCTGTTCCGCATGCGCGGCAAAGGCGTTAAATCCGTTCGCGGTGGCGCGCAGGGCGACCTGCTATGCCGCGTGGTAGTCGAAACGCCAGTTGGCCTGAACGACAAGCAGAAACAGCTGCTGAAAGAGCTTCAGGAAAGTTTTGGCGGCCCGACGGGTGAGAAAAACAGCCCGCGCTCCAAAAGCTTCTTCGATGGCGTCAAAAAATTCTTCGATGATTTAACCCGCTAACCCGCAAGCTGGTTACTATCCTTTAAAGCCCGGAAGCGATTCCGGGCTTTTTCTTTACAGCGTTATTGCTCGGTTAAACTGAATCCATACCCAATATTAATCTGTTTTTACCGATCTGTTTGCGCTGATATTATGGTTTTACCGAGGTATTGTTGTAAAAGAGAGAATTAACGTGAAATTACTACACCGTTTCTTTAGCAGTGAGGCATCCGGCGGCGTCATCCTGATTATTGCTGCTGCGGCCGCCATGCTGCTCGCCAATATGGGTATGACGCGCGATCTCTATCACGCATTTCTGGAAACGCCCGTCGAGCTGAAGGTCGGGGCGCTGGAAATCAACAAAAACATGCTGCTGTGGATCAACGATGCGCTGATGGCGGTATTTTTCCTGCTGGTGGGCCTGGAGGTCAAACGTGAGCTGGTGAGCGGCTCGCTTGCCAGCCGTCAGCGCGCGGCGTTCCCTGCGATCGCGGCGATTGGCGGGATGATCGTGCCGGCGCTGCTCTTCCTCGCGTTCACGTGGCAGGATCCGGTTGCGCGCGACGGCTGGGCGATCCCGGCCGCAACGGATATCGCGTTTGCGCTCGGGGTATTAGCCTTGCTCGGTAGCCGCGTCCCGGTAGCACTGAAAATTTTCCTGATGGCGCTGGCGATTATCGATGACCTGGGCGCTATCGTGATTATCGCGCTGTTCTACACCAGCGATCTGTCCGTTCTGTCGCTGAGCGTGGCGGCCGTGGCTATCGCGGTGCTGGCGTTGCTGAACGTCTTCAACGTCCGACGCACGGGCATTTATATCCTGGTGGGAATGGTGCTGTGGACGGCGGTGCTGAAATCCGGCGTGCACGCCACGCTGGCGGGCGTCATCGTTGGTTTCTTTATCCCACTGAAGGAGCAGGACGGCAAATCGCCTGCCAGACAGTTAGAGCACGTGCTTCACCCGTGGGTAGGCTTTATGATCCTGCCGCTGTTTGCGTTTGCTAATGCGGGCGTTTCCCTAGAAGGGGTGACTTTGGACGGCCTCACCTCCGTGCTGCCGCTGGGTATTATCGCCGGTCTGTTTATCGGTAAGCCGCTGGGCATCAGCCTGTTCTGCTGGCTGGCGCTGAAGCTTAAGCTGGCGTCATTGCCAAACGGGACCACCTTTAGTCAGATTATGGCCGTCGGGGTGCTGTGCGGTATTGGATTCACCATGTCGATCTTTATCTCGACGCTGGCGTTTGGCGCAAGCGCGCCTGAGCTTATCGTCTGGGCGAAACTCGGCATTCTTATCGGGTCGCTGCTGGCCGCGGTTATCGGCTATACCTTGTTGAAGGTGAAGTTGTCCGGACAGGCTGTCCAGGCATAACGGGAAACCGGGAGGAGGGAAGCCTTCTCCCGATAAACTATCAGGGAGTGAAAACGCGATGTCTCATTTGAACTACAACCATCTCTATTACTTCTGGCATGTCTACAAGCAGGGCTCGGTCGTGGGAGCCGCTGAGGCGCTCTACCTGACGCCACAGACCATTACCGGGCAAATCAAAGCCCTGGAAGAGCGCTTGCAGGGCAAGCTTTTTAAGCGGAAAGGGCGTGGCATTGAGCCGAGCGAGCTGGGTGAGCTGGTGTTCCGTTACGCGGACAAGATGTTCACCCTGAGCCAGGAGATGCTGGATATCGTTAACTATCGCAAAGAGTCTAACCTGCTCTTTGACGTGGGCGTGGCGGATGCGCTATCCAAACGGCTGGTAAGCGGCGTGCTGGATGCGGCGGTGGTGGAAGATGAACAGATTCATTTACGCTGCTTTGAGTCCACCCACGAGATGCTGCTGGAACAGCTGAGCCAGCATAAGCTGGATATGATTATCTCGGATTGCCCCATCGACTCCACCCAGCAGGAAGGCTTGTTCTCGGTGAAAATTGGCGAATGCGGCGTCAGCTTCTGGTGCATCAATCCGCCACCGGAAAAACCGTTTCCGGCCTGCCTGGAAGAGCGCCGTTTGCTGGTGCCGGGAAGACGGTCAATGCTCGGACGTAAGCTGCTGAACTGGTTTAACTCCCAGGGGTTGAACGTGGAAATCCTCGGTGAGTTTGACGATGCCGCGCTGATGAAGGCCTTTGGCGAAGCGCATAATGCGATCTTCGTTGCCCCGACGCTGTACGCGCACGATCTCTATTCAGACGACAAGATTACTGAGATTGGCAGGGTGGAAAACGTGATGGAAGAGTATCACGCCATATTCGCCGAAAGGATGATTCAGCACCCGGCGGTGCAGCGTATCTGCAACCGGGACTACTCGGCGCTGTTTACGCCACCGGCAATCTGAAGACATAAAAAAACCCGCGTTAAGCGGGTTCTTTCAAACAAGCAACAACAAGTGGCGATTAAGCCAGTTTGTTGATCTGCGCGGTCAGGTTTGCTTTATGACGCGCTGCTTTGTTTTTGTGGATCAGACCTTTAGCAGCCTGACGATCCACGATTGGTTGCATTTCGTTAAATGCGTTCTGCGCTGCAGCTTTGTCGCCAGCTTCGATTGCTGCGTATACTTTCTTGATGAAAGTACGCATCATAGAGCGACGGCTTGCATTGTGCTTACGAGCCTTTTCAGACTGAACGGCACGTTTCTTAGCTGATTTGATATTAGCCAAGGTCCAACTCCCAAATATGATCTATGTGGACAATTCAAAGGCCGAGGAATATGCCCTCTATACCTTCTTTTGTCAATGGATTTGTGCAAATAAGCGCCGTTAATGTGGCGACGCTACGTTACGTAGTGATGGCGCAGGATTCTACCAGCTTGTCGTTCGTGAATACAGCTTTTCGGCGTAAAAAACGCTGTTCGCGGGCAGATTTTTTTGCTGTGAAAGGTCAGCGTGATGAAATCATACGGCTTTCTGTTTCGCGTGAACAATCGCCGGTTAACCTTAACCGCTGTACAAGGTATACTTTGGCGATTTTCACTGTTTTGAGCCAGTCATGAAGCTGATACGCGGCATACATAATCTCAGTCAAGCCCCGCGCGGGTGCGTGCTGACCATTGGTAATTTCGACGGCGTGCATCGTGGGCATCAGGCGCTGTTGCAGGGATTGCGTAAAGAAGGCGAGGCGCGAGGCCTGCCCGTCGTGGTGATGATTTTCGAGCCTCAGCCGCTGGAGCTGTTTGCGGGTGAGAAATCCCCCGCACGGCTGACCCGCCTGCGCGAGAAGTTACGCTATCTGGCGGAGTCCGGCGTGGACTACGTCCTGTGCGTACGTTTCGACCGTCGCTTTGCCGCGCTGACCGCACAAAACTTTGTTAGCGATCTGCTGGTCAGGCAGCTTGGCGTGCAGTTCCTCGCGGTAGGGGATGATTTCCGCTTTGGCGCTGGTCGTCAGGGCGATTTCTTGTTATTACAGAAGGCTGGTCTGGAGTACGGGTTTGACGTCACCAGTACGATGACCTTCTGCGAGGGCGGCGTACGCGTCAGCAGCACGGCGGTACGCCAGGCGCTGGCGAACGATGATCTGGACACGGCAGAAACGCTGCTGGGCCACCCGTTCACGATTTCAGGTCGCGTGGTCCATGGCGATGCGCTGGGCCGCACGATAGGTTTCCCGACGGCGAACATACCGCTGCGTCGTCAGGTCTCCCCGGTTAAAGGGGTATATGCGGTGGAAGTGACAGGACTGGGCGAGAAGCCTTTCTACGGCGTCGCCAACATTGGCACGCGTCCAACGGTTGCCGGTGTGCGTCAACAGTTAGAAGTACACCTGCTGGACGTTGTAATGGACCTCTACGGTCGCCATATAGATGTGATACTGCGTAAAAAAATACGCAATGAACAGCGATTCGCTTCGCTGGACGAGCTTAAGGCGCAAATCGCGCGAGATGAATTGACGGCCCGCGAGTTTTTTGGGCTTTAGAACCGGCTTAACTGCCTACGTGATAAATACGGAACCGAGAATCTGATGAGTGACTATAAATCAACCCTGAATTTGCCGGAAACAGGGTTCCCGATGCGCGGCGATCTCGCCAAGCGCGAACCGGGAATGCTGGCGCGTTGGACCGATGATGACCTGTACGGCATCATTCGTGCAGCCAAAAAAGGCAAAAAAACCTTCATTCTGCACGATGGCCCTCCATATGCGAATGGCAGCATTCATATTGGTCACTCTGTAAACAAGATTCTGAAAGACATTATCGTGAAGTCCAAAGGACTCGCGGGATATGACTCGCCTTACGTTCCGGGTTGGGACTGCCACGGCCTGCCAATCGAGCTGAAAGTTGAGCAAGAGTACGGCAAGCCAGGCGAGAAGTTCACCGCCGCTGAGTTCCGCGCGAAATGCCGCGAATATGCTGCCACCCAGGTTGACGGCCAGCGCGCAGACTTTATCCGTCTGGGCGTGCTGGGCGACTGGTCGCACCCGTACCTGACCATGGACTTCAAAACCGAAGCCAACATCATCCGGGCGCTGGGCAAAATCATCGGTAACGGTCACCTGCACAAAGGCGCTAAGCCGGTGCACTGGTGCGTGGACTGCCGCTCTGCGCTGGCAGAAGCCGAAGTGGAGTATTACGACAAAACGTCTCCTTCTATCGACGTGGCTTTCGAAGCGGTCGATCAGGATGCGATCAAAGCTAAATTCGGTCTGCCTGGCGTAAGCGGCCCGATCTCGCTGGTGATCTGGACCACCACCCCGTGGACCCTGCCGGCGAACCGCGCAATCTCTCTCTCCGGCGAGTTCGAATACGCGCTGGTGCAGGTTGACGGCCGCGCGGTTATCCTGGCGAAAGATCTGGTAGAAAGCGTGCTGAAGCGCGCGAACATCACCAACTACACCGTGCTGGGCACCGTGAAAGGCGACGCGCTGGAGCTGATGCGCTTCAAACACCCGTTCCTGGACTTCGACGTTCCGGCGATCCTGGGCGACCACGTTACGCTGGACGCGGGTACCGGTGCGGTGCATACCGCTGGCGGTCACGGTCCTGACGATTACAACATCAGCCTGAAATACGGTCTGGAAATCGCCAACCCGGTTGGCCCGGACGGGTCTTACCTGCCTGGCACCTACCCGGCGCTGGACGGTATCAACGTCTTTAAAGCCAACGACATCATCGTTGAGATGCTGCGTGAGCGCGGTGCGCTGCTGCACGTTGAAAAAATGCAGCACAGCTATCCGTGCTGCTGGCGTCACAAGACGCCGATCATCTTCCGTGCGACGCCGCAGTGGTTCGTCAGCATGGATCAGAAAGGCCTGCGCGAGCAGTCCCTGAAAGAGATCAAGGGCGTGCAGTGGATCCCGGACTGGGGTCAGGCGCGTATCGAATCCATGGTGGCTAACCGTCCTGACTGGTGTATCTCCCGCCAGCGTACCTGGGGCGTGCCGATGTCGCTGTTCGTGCACAAAGAGACGCAGGAACTGCATCCGAATACCCTGGAACTGATGGAAGAAGTGGCGAAGCGCGTTGAAGTTGACGGCATTCAGGCGTGGTGGGATCTCGACGCCCGCGACATCCTGGGCGCGGACGCGGATAACTACGAGAAAGTGCCGGATACCCTGGACGTGTGGTTCGACTCCGGTTCAACCCACGCCTCCGTGGTTGACGTGCGCCCTGAGTTCGCCGGTCACGCTGCCGACATGTATCTCGAAGGCTCCGACCAACACCGCGGCTGGTTCATGTCATCGCTGATGATCTCCACCGCCATGAAGGGCAAAGCGCCTTACCGTCAGGTACTGACCCACGGCTTCACCGTGGATGGCCAGGGCCGTAAGATGTCCAAGTCCATCGGTAACACCGTTTCGCCGCAGGACGTAATGAACAAGCTGGGCGCGGACATCCTGCGTCTGTGGGTAGCCTCTACCGACTACACCGGCGAAATGGCGGTGTCTGACGAGATCCTGAAACGTGCTGCCGACAGCTATCGTCGTATCCGTAACACCGCGCGCTTCCTGCTGGCGAACCTCAACGGGTTCGATCCGGTAAAAGACATGGTGAAGCCGGAAGAGATGGTCGTGCTCGATCGCTGGGCGGTAGGCTGCGCGAAAGCGGCGCAGGAAGACATCCTGAAAGCGTACGAGTCTTACGATTTCCACGAAGTGGTGCAGCGCCTGATGCGCTTCTGCTCCATCGAGATGGGCTCGTTCTACCTCGACATCATCAAAGACCGTCAGTACACCGCGAAAGCGGACAGCGTGGCGCGCCGCAGCTGTCAGTCTGCGCTGTACCATATCGCAGAAGCGCTGGTGCGCTGGATGGCGCCGATCATGTCCTTCACCGCCGATGAAATCTGGGGTTACCTGCCAGGCGAGCGTGAGAAGTATGTCTTCACCGGCGAGTGGTACGAAGGTCTGTTCGATCTCTCCAGCACCGAAGCGATGAACGATGCCTTCTGGGACGAGCTGCTGAAAGTACGTGGCGAAGTGAACAAGGTTATCGAGCAGGCGCGTGCTGACAAGAAAGTCGGCGGCTCTCTGGAAGCGGCAGTAACCCTGTACGCCGAACCGGAGCTGGCGGCGAAGCTGACGGCGCTGGGCGATGAATTGCGATTTGTCCTGTTGACCTCCGGTGCGAAAGTTGCGGATTATGCTGACGCGTCTGCTGATGCTCAGCAGAGCGAACTGCTCAAAGGACTGAAGGTCGCACTGAGCAAAGCCGACGGTGAGAAATGCCCGCGTTGCTGGCATTACACTACCGATGTCGGTCAGGTGGCGGAACACGCAGACATCTGCGGACGCTGTGTAAGCAACGTCGCCGGTGACGGCGAAAAACGTAAGTTTGCCTGATGAGTAAAACTCTCTGTTCCACAGGACTGCGCTGGCTGTGGCTGGTGGTGGTGGTGCTGATTATCGATCTGGGCAGCAAGTTCCTGATCCTCCAGAACTTTGCTCTGGGGGATACGGTCTCGCTGTTCCCGTCGCTTAACCTGCACTACGCCCGCAACTACGGCGCGGCGTTTAGTTTCCTGGCCGACAGCGGTGGCTGGCAGCGCTGGTTCTTCGCAGGTATCGCAATGGGTATCTGCGTTGTGCTGGCGGTGCTGATGTACCGTTCGAAAGCAACGCAAAAGCTGAATAACATCGCCTACGCGCTGATCATTGGCGGCGCGCTGGGCAACCTGTTTGACCGCCTGTGGCACGGCTTTGTGGTCGATATGATCGACTTCTACGTCGGCAACTGGCACTTCGCGACCTTTAACCTCGCCGATAGCGCAATTTGCATCGGTGCGGCGTTAATCGTGCTGGAAGGCTTCTTGCCTAAACCGGCGGCGAAAGAGCAGGCGTAACCAAACCAGCCGGGTGACGCTAGCGATCCCGGTCTACGGTTAATGTAGGCCCGGTAAGCGCAGCGCCACCGGGCAAAACAAGCGAGCAATTTGCATGTCTAAATCCGTACAGAGCAACAGCGCGGTACTCGTTCACTTCACGCTGAAGCTGGATGACGGCTCCACGGCTGAATCCACCCGCAATAACGGCAAACCGGCGCTGTTTCGTCTGGGCGATACCTCCCTGTCTGAAGGCCTTGAGCAGCAGCTTCTGGGTCTGAAAGAGGGCGAGACAAAGGCGTTTTCGCTGGAGCCGGACGCGGCATTTGGCGTGCCAAGCCCGGATCTGATTCAGTACTTCTCGCGCCGTGAGTTTATGGATGCGGGCGAGCCGGAAATCGGAGCGATTATGCTCTTTACCGCTATGGACGGCAGCGAAATGCCTGGCGTGATCCGCGAAATCAACGGGGACTCCATCACCGTTGACTTCAACCATCCGCTAGCCGGGCGTACCGTTCATTTTGATGTAGAAGTGCTGGAGATCGATCCGGCACTGGAGGCCTGAAATGCAGATCCTGTTGGCTAACCCGCGCGGTTTTTGCGCCGGTGTAGACCGCGCTATCAGCATTGTTGAAAACGCGCTGGAAATTTACGGCGCGCCGATTTACGTGCGTCATGAAGTGGTACACAACCGCTACGTGGTCGACAGCCTGCGCGAGCGCGGGGCGATTTTCATCGAGCAAATCAGCGAAGTGCCGGACGGCGCTATCCTGATCTTCTCCGCGCACGGCGTATCGCAGGCCGTGCGTAACGAAGCCAAAAGCCGCGATCTGACCGTCTTCGACGCCACCTGTCCGCTGGTCACCAAAGTGCATATGGAAGTGGCGCGCGCCAGCCGTCGCGGTGAAGAGTCGATCCTGATTGGTCACGCCGGTCACCCGGAAGTCGAGGGTACCATGGGCCAGTACAGCAACCCGGAAGGGGGGATGTATCTGGTTGAGTCGCCGGAAGATGTCCTGACGCTGAACGTGAAAAACGAAGCGCGTCTGTCGTTTATGACCCAGACCACGCTCTCCGTAGACGACACCTCAGACGTGATTGACGCCCTGCGCCAGCGCTTTCCGAAAATCGTCGGGCCGCGTAAGGATGATATCTGCTACGCCACCACTAACCGTCAGGAAGCGGTGCGCGCGCTGGCGGAACAGGCGGACGTGGTGCTGGTGGTCGGTTCAAAAAACTCCTCTAACTCTAACCGTCTGGCCGAACTGGCACAGCGAATGGGCAAGGCGGCGTTTTTAATCGACGACGCAACGGACATACAGGAAGCGTGGGTTAAAAACGCGGCCTGCGTCGGCGTCACCGCAGGGGCTTCTGCGCCGGATATCCTCGTGCAAAACGTCATTGCCCGCCTGCAAGAGCTGGGCGGTGGTGAAGCCGTTCCGCTCGAAGGCCGCGAGGAGAATATCGTCTTCGAAGTGCCGAAAGAGCTGCGAATCGACGCCCGCGAAGTGGAATAACTTCTTTTCTGATGAAAGGCCAGCACCTCCTGTGCTGGCCTTTTTTTTGCCCCGGACTTTATCGTGACGACAAAATCATGTCTTTTACTGATATCTGAGTCGGTTTCACGTTAAATTCTAATTATTGGTGTTTTCAGTTGGCAGCCTTTACGAAGGCTGGTTAATCTGAAAACGGTTTACATCATTTTAACGTAAGAGAATAACTATGCATGATGCACAGATCCGTGTCGCCATTGCGGGCGCGGGTGGACGTATGGGTCGCCAGCTGATTCAGGCGGCAATACAAATGGAAGGCGTGGCACTCGGCGCGGCGCTGGAGCGTGAAGGTTCATCCCTGCTGGGATCCGATGCGGGTGAACTGGCCGGCGCGGGCAAGACAGGCGTTACCGTTCAGAGCAGCCTTGATGCGGTGAAAGATGACTTCGACGTGTTCATCGACTTTACCCGTCCGGAAGGTACGCTGACTCACCTGGCGTTTTGCCGCCAGCACGGTAAGGGGATGGTGATTGGCACCACTGGCTTCGATGATGCGGGTAAACAGGCCATTCAGGATGCCGCCACCGACATTGCGATTGTCTTTGCCGCGAACTTTAGCGTAGGCGTTAACGTCATGCTGAAGCTGCTGGAAAAGGCGGCGAAGGTGATGGGCGACTACACCGACATTGAGATTATTGAAGCGCACCACCGTCATAAAGTTGATGCTCCATCAGGCACGGCGCTGGCGATGGGCGAAGCGATTGCTTATGCAATGGATAAAGATTTAAAAGACATCGCAGTCTATTCCCGTGAAGGGCATACCGGAGAACGCGTGCCGGGCACCATCGGTTTCGCAACCGTCCGGGCGGGCGATATCGTCGGCGAACACACGGCGATGTTCGCCGATATTGGCGAACGCGTTGAGATTACGCACAAAGCGTCAAGCCGCATGACGTTCGCCAATGGCGCAGTACGCTCCGCGTTGTGGCTGAAATCGAAAGAAAAGGGTCTTTTTGATATGCGAGATGTGCTTGATCTCACTAATTTATAAGCGTTATTACCCATCGTGATGTGGTTATTGCAGTCGTAATGTGTTGATTGCAAAGGGCAATAATTTATTGCCCTCTTATTTTGCCTGTTTTAGATGAAATTTGGTTTTTAATGGTTATAAAGCTGAGTTTTACGCCATTATTCTGTGAATTGAATGTAAATTTTGACCATTTGGTCCACTTTTTATCACTCCAGCCTCTAAAATTCCAAAAAACCTGCCGCGCAAGCGTTTCCCAGGATGATTTACCTGATCTTTTTGCCCTTTAAATCCCATTCAAGCCGCCAGTCCTGCAAAAGAATAAACAAAATACCCGTTTTAAGTTGACTTTTACATGCCAAATCCCCAGAATGCCGCCGTTTGCCAAAAATCCGCTGGCAACACATTTGCATTGATTCATGACGTGGTTATGAATTAATATGCAAATAAAGTGAGTGAATATTCTCTGGAGGGTGTTTTGATTAAGTCAGCGCTATTGGTTCTGGAAGACGGAACCCAGTTTATCGGTCGGGCCATAGGGGCAACGGGTTCGGCGGTTGGGGAAGTCGTTTTCAATACTTCAATGACCGGTTATCAAGAAATCCTCACTGATCCTTCCTATTCTCGCCAAATCGTTACTCTTACTTATCCTCATATCGGCAATGTCGGCACCAATGCGGCTGACGAAGAATCCTCTCAGGTACATGCGCAAGGCATGGTCATTCGTGACCTGCCGCTGATTGCCAGCAACTTCCGCAACACCGAAGACCTCTCTTCTTACCTGAAGCGCCATAACATTGTGGCGATTGCCGATATCGATACCCGCAAGCTGACGCGTCTGCTGCGTGAGAAGGGTGCACAGAACGGCTGCATCATCGCAGGGGATAACCTCGACGCGACGCTGGCGCTGGAAAAAGCGAAAGCCTTCCCGGGCCTGAACGGTATGGACCTGGCGAAAGAAGTGACCACGGCGGAAGCCTACAGCTGGACGCAGGGGAGCTGGACGCTGGAAGGCGACCTGCCGGAAGCGAAAAAAGAGAACGAACTGCCGTTCCACGTGGTGGCCTACGATTTTGGTGCCAAGCGCAACATCCTGCGTATGCTGGTTGACCGCGGCTGCCGCCTGACGGTGGTTCCGGCGCAAACGTCCGCTGAAGACGTGCTGAAGATGAACCCGGACGGCATCTTCCTTTCTAACGGCCCAGGCGACCCGGCGCCGTGCGATTACGCTATCGACGCCATCAAGTCCTTCCTCGAAACCGATATCCCGGTATTCGGCATCTGCCTCGGCCATCAGCTGCTGGCGCTGGCCAGCGGAGCGAACACCGTGAAGATGAAGTTTGGCCACCACGGTGGGAACCACCCGGTGAAAGACATCGACAACAACACGGTGATGATTACCGCGCAGAACCACGGCTTTGCCGTCGACGAAGCCTCGATGCCCGCTAACCTGCGCGTGACGCACAAATCCCTGTTCGATGGCACCTTGCAGGGTATCCATCGCACCGATAAGCCTGCGTTCAGCTTCCAGGGCCACCCTGAAGCCAGCCCGGGCCCGCACGATGCCGCGCCGCTGTTCGATCACTTCATCGAACTTATCGAGCAATACCGTAAGACCGCTAAATAATCAGGAGCTGAGAAGACCATGCCAAAACGTACAGACATAAAAAGCATCCTGATCCTTGGCGCTGGCCCGATCGTGATCGGCCAGGCCTGTGAATTTGACTACTCCGGCGCGCAGGCATGTAAAGCCCTGCGCGAAGAGGGTTACCGCGTTATCCTGGTGAACTCTAACCCGGCCACCATCATGACCGACCCGGAAATGGCGGATGCGACTTACATCGAGCCAATTCACTGGGAAGTGGTACGCAAAATCATCGAGAAAGAGCGTCCGGACGCGGTGCTGCCAACCATGGGCGGCCAGACGGCGCTGAACTGCGCGCTGGAGCTGGAGCGTCAGGGCGTGCTGGAAGAGTTCGGCGTGACCATGATCGGTGCAACCGCCGACGCGATTGATAAAGCTGAAGACCGTCGCCGCTTCGACGTGGCGATGAAAAAAATCGGCCTCGACACCGCGCGTTCCGGTATCGCACACAATATGGAAGAAGCGCTGGCCGTTGCGGCTGAAGTGGGGTATCCGTGCATCATCCGTCCTTCCTTCACCATGGGCGGCACCGGCGGCGGTATCGCCTACAACCGCGAAGAGTTTGAAGAGATTTGCGAGCGCGGCCTGGATCTCTCCCCAACCAAAGAGCTGCTGATTGATGAATCGCTGATTGGCTGGAAAGAGTACGAGATGGAAGTGGTGCGTGATAAAAACGACAACTGCATCATCGTCTGCTCCATCGAAAACTTCGATGCGATGGGGATCCACACCGGCGACTCCATCACCGTTGCGCCAGCCCAGACGCTGACCGACAAAGAATATCAAATCATGCGTAACGCCTCGATGGCGGTACTGCGTGAAATTGGCGTGGAAACCGGCGGCTCTAACGTGCAGTTCTCGGTGAACCCGAAAACCGGTCGTCTGATCGTTATCGAAATGAACCCGCGCGTGTCCCGTTCCTCCGCGCTGGCCTCTAAAGCCACCGGCTTCCCGATTGCGAAAGTGGCGGCGAAGCTGGCGGTGGGTTATACCCTCGACGAGCTGATGAACGACATCACCGGTGGCCGCACGCCAGCCTCCTTCGAGCCGTCTATCGACTACGTTGTGACCAAAATTCCACGCTTCAACTTCGAGAAATTCGCCGGCGCGAACGACCGTCTGACGACCCAGATGAAATCTGTGGGTGAAGTGATGGCGATTGGCCGCACGCAGCAGGAATCCCTGCAAAAAGCGCTGCGCGGCCTGGAAGTGGGCGCCACCGGCTTTGACCCGAAAGTGAGCCTGGACGACCCTGAAGCGCTGACCAAAATTCGCCGCGAGCTGAAAGACGCGGGCGCAGAGCGTATCTGGTACATCGCCGATGCCTTCCGCGCGGGCCTGTCCGTGGATGGCGTATTTAACCTGACTAACATCGACCGCTGGTTCCTGGTGCAGATTGAAGAGCTGGTGCGTCTGGAAGAGAAAGTGGCGGAGCTGGGCATCAACGGCCTGGACGCAGACTTCCTGCGCATGCTGAAGCGTAAAGGCTTCGCCGATGCGCGTCTGGCTAAACTGGCGGGCGTGCGTGAAGCGGAAATCCGCAAGCTGCGCGACCAGTATGACCTGCACCCGGTTTACAAGCGTGTGGACACCTGTGCGGCAGAGTTCTCGACCGATACCGCGTACATGTACTCCACTTATGAAGACGAGTGCGAGGCGAACCCGTCCGTTGACCGCGACAAGATCATGGTGCTGGGCGGCGGTCCAAACCGTATCGGCCAGGGCATCGAGTTCGATTACTGCTGCGTACACGCCTCGCTGGCGCTGCGCGAAGACGGTTACGAGACCATCATGGTCAACTGTAACCCGGAAACCGTGTCGACCGACTACGACACCTCCGACCGCCTCTACTTCGAGCCGGTAACCCTGGAAGACGTGCTGGAAATCGTGCGCATCGAGAAGCCAAAAGGCGTGATCGTGCAGTACGGCGGCCAGACTCCGCTGAAGCTGGCACGCGCGCTGGAAGCCGCAGGCGTGCCGGTTATCGGCACCAGCCCGGACGCGATTGACCGCGCGGAAGACCGTGAGCGTTTCCAGCAGGCGGTTGACCGTCTCAAGCTGAAACAGCCGGCGAACGCCACCGTGACCGCCATTGAAATGGCCGTTGAGAAGGCGAAAGAGATTGGCTACCCGCTGGTGGTGCGCCCGTCCTACGTGCTGGGCGGCCGCGCGATGGAAATCGTCTACGACGAAGCCGACCTGCGCCGCTACTTCCAGACGGCGGTGAGCGTTTCCAACGATGCGCCAGTGCTGCTTGACCGCTTCCTCGACGACGCGGTTGAGGTGGACGTGGATGCTATCTGCGACGGCGAAATGGTGCTGATTGGCGGCATCATGGAGCATATCGAGCAGGCAGGCGTGCACTCCGGTGACTCCGCCTGTTCTCTGCCGGCCTACACGCTGAGCCAGGAAATTCAGGACGTGATGCGCCAGCAGGTGCAGAAGCTGGCCTTTGAGTTGCAGGTTCGTGGCCTGATGAACGTTCAGTTCGCGGTGAAAGACAACGAAGTTTATCTGATTGAAGTCAACCCGCGTGCGGCGCGTACCGTACCGTTCGTCTCTAAAGCAACCGGTATTCCGCTGGCGAAAGTGGCGGCGCGCGTGATGGCTGGCCAGACGCTGGCGCAGCAGGGCGTCACCAAAGAAATCATCCCGCCGTATTACTCGGTGAAAGAGGTGGTGCTGCCGTTCAACAAATTCCCGGGCGTTGACCCGCTGTTAGGGCCAGAGATGCGCTCTACCGGGGAAGTGATGGGCGTGGGCCGTACCTTCGCAGAAGCGTTTGCCAAGGCGCAGCTGGGCAGCAGCTCTACGATGAGAAAATCGGGCCGTGCGCTGCTCTCCGTTCGCGAAGGCGATAAAGAGCGCGTGGTTGACCTGGCCGCCAAGTTGCTGAAACAGGGCTTCGAGCTGGACGCAACCCACGGTACGGCGATTGTGCTGGGTGAAGCGGGTATCAACCCGCGTCTGGTGAACAAAGTGCATGAAGGTCGTCCGCACATTCAGGACCGCATCAAGAATGGCGAGTACACCTACATCATTAACACCACCGCAGGTCGCCAGGCGATTGAAGACTCCAAGCTGATTCGCCGCAGCGCCCTCCAGTACAAAGTGCACTACGACACCACCCTGAACGGCGGTTTCGCGACGGCCATGGCGCTGAATGCGGACGCCACCGAGAAGGTGATTTCGGTGCAGGAAATGCACGCTCAGATTAGCAAATAATCTGCGTAGGCCCGGCAAGCGGAAGCGCCGCCGGGCAAATGGCGGGTGGCGCTTCGCTCACCCGCCCTACGGTTTTCTTTACCCATCTTAAGAACCTTCTGGTTTTTCATCCGCTTTCAGTCAGTTAGCCTAAAATGGTTAGGTCGATAACGAAAATTCAACTGAGAGCAGGGGAAAACACCATGCAAAATAAACTACTGATCGCTTCCGTTCTGGCTGCCACCGCAATGTTCACCGTAGCGGGCTGTTCGTCCAATCAGGCCGTAAAAACCACCGATGGCAAAACGATTGTCACCGACGGGAAACCGCAGGTGGATGACGATACCGGGCTGGTGTCGTACAAAAACGCCGAAACCGGTCAGACTGAACAGATTAACCGCGACCAGGTGAAATCCATGGGCGAACTGGATAACTAATTCAGTTTTCTGACGTTAGCCCGTCAATAATATTCACTATTAGCCTGTTGAATTACTGTCTACACTCTTCTGGTAAAAGAAAGCAGTAAAACAACAGGCTACTCAATGATTCTGATAATTTATGCGCACCCTTATCCGCAGCACTCTCACGCGAATAAGCGGATGCTTGAGCAGGCAAGGACGCTCGAAAACGTAGAGATACGTTCCCTCTATCAACTCTATCCCGATTTTAATATCGATATCGCCGCCGAACAGGAGGCGCTCTCTCGTGCCGATCTGATCGTCTGGCAGCATCCGATGCAGTGGTACAGCACGCCACCGCTGCTGAAACTGTGGATCGACAAAGTCTTCTCGCACGGTTGGGCATACGGACACAACGGCAAAGCGCTTCAGGGCAAAAGCCTGATGTGGGCCGTAACCACCGGCGGCGGTGAAAGCCACTTTGAGATTGGCGCTTTCCCGGGATTTGAGGTGCTGGCGCAGCCGCTTCAGGCTACCGCCCTTTACTGTGGCCTGACCTGGCTTCCGCCTTTTGCAATGCACTGTACCTTTGTCTGCGACGATGAAACCTTGCAGGCGCAGGCTCGTCACTACAAACAACGTTTACTCGAGTGGCAGGAGGCGCACAATGGATAGCCATACGCTGATACAGGCGCTGATTTACCTCGGCGCGGCGGCATTAATTGTGCCGGTAGCGGTGCGTCTGGGGCTGGGATCGGTCCTCGGCTATCTGATTGCAGGATGTGTCATTGGCCCCTGGGGTTTCCGCCTGGTGACGGATGCCGAGTCGATCCTGCATTTTGCAGAGATCGGCGTGGTGCTGATGCTGTTTGTGATTGGTCTGGAGCTGGATCCGCAGCGGCTGTGGAAGCTGCGCGCCTCGGTATTTGGCGGAGGCGCTCTGCAAATGCTGGCCTGCGGCCTGTTGTTAGGCGGATTCTGCATTTTGTTAGGCATGGAGTGGAAAGTCGCGGAGCTGATCGGCATGACGCTGGCGCTCTCCTCGACGGCGATTGCCATGCAGGCAATGAACGAGCGTAACCTGACGGTCTCGCAAATGGGGCGCAGCGCCTTTTCCGTTCTGCTGTTCCAGGATATTGCCGCGATCCCGCTGGTGGCGATGATCCCGCTGCTGGCAACCAGCGGCGCGTCAACGACGCTGGGAGCGTTTGCCCTCTCGGCGCTGAAGGTTGTCGGCGCGCTGGCGCTGGTGATCCTGCTGGGCCGCTACGTAACGCGTCCGCTGCTGCGCTTTGTTGCGCGCTCTGGCCTGCGCGAAGTGTTCAGCGCCGTTGCGTTATTCCTGGTGTTTGGTTTTGGATTGCTGCTGGAAGAGGCCGGGCTGTCGATGGCGATGGGTGCCTTCCTCGCGGGCGTTTTACTGGCAAGCTCCGAATATCGGCACGCGCTGGAAAGCGATATCGAGCCGTTTAAAGGGCTGCTGCTGGGGCTGTTTTTCATCGGCGTCGGGATGTCTATCGACTTCGGAACGCTGGTCACCCATCCGCTGCGCATCATTATTCTGCTGGTGGGCTTCCTGGTTATAAAAATGACCATGCTGTGGCTGATTGCCCGTCCGTTAAACGTGCCAAAACCGCAGCGCCGCTGGTTTGCCGTGCTGCTGGGGCAGGGGAGTGAGTTTGCGTTCGTGGTCTTTGGCGCGGCGCAAATGGCCAACGTACTCGATCCAGAATGGGCAAAAGCCCTGACGCTGGCGGTCGCGCTGTCGATGGCCGCAACGCCGATCCTGCTGGTGCTGCTGACGCGTCTGGAAAAAGCGGGAAGCGAACAGGAGCGAGAAGCCGACGAGATCGACGAAGAGCAGCCGCGCGTAATCATCGCTGGGTTTGGCCGCTTCGGGCAAATCACTGGCCGTTTACTGCTCTCCAGCGGTGTGAAAATGGTTATCCTCGATCACGATCCCGACCATGTCGATACGTTGCGTAAGTTCGATATGAAGGTGTTTTACGGCGATGCGACCCGGGTTGACCTGCTGGAATCCGCCGGCGCGGCGAAGGCCGAGGTGTTGATTAACGCCATCGACGATCCTGAGACCAGCATGCAGATGGTTGAGCTGGTCAAAGAGCACTTCCCGAACCTGACGATTATCTCGCGTGCGCGCGACGTGGATCACTACATCCAGCTGCGTCAGGCGGGAGTGGCGGCACCGGAGCGTGAAACCTTCGAAGGGGCGCTCAAATCGGGCCGCATGGCGCTGGAAAGCCTGGGGCTTGGCGCGTATGAAGCGCGTGAGCGTGCCGATCTGTTCCGCCGTTTTAATCATGAGATGGTGGAAGAGATGGTGGCGATGGCGAGCAGTACGGCAACCGAACGCGCAGCGGTGTTTAAACGCACCAGCACCATGCTGACGGAGATCATCAACGAGGATCGTAATCACCTGTCGCTGGTTCAGCGCCACGGCTGGCAAGGAACGGAAGAGGGCAAACATACCGGTAATCCGGAAGATGAACCGGAGAGTAAACCCTCCGCGTGAAGTGGAGTTGCCAGCAATATTAAAAAATTTCTAATTCTTTACCCTGCCGCCAGTCGACGAAAGATTAAGCTTTCCGTATAGTGGCGGCAATTTTTTGCATCCGGGAAATTTTCAATGATCAGTCTGATTGCAGCGCTGGCGGTAGACCGCGTTATCGGCATGGAAAACGCCATGCCGTGGAACCTGCCTGCCGATCTCGCATGGTTTAAACGTACGACGTTAAACAAGCCGGTAGTGATGGGCCGCCTGACCTGGGAGTCGATTGGTCGTCCATTGCCAGGGCGTAAGAATATTGTGATCAGTAGCCAGCCGGGCACAGACGATCGCGTTCAGTGGGTTAAGTCCGTTGATGAAGCGATTGCCGCCTGCGGTGATGCCGAAGAGATCATGGTCATCGGCGGCGGTCGTGTTTATGAGCAGTTCCTGCCAAAAGCGCAGAAGCTGTATCTGACCCACATTGATGCGGAAGTGGAAGGGGACACGCATTTCCCGGATTACGATCCGGATGAGTGGGAGTCCGTGTTCAGCGAGTTTCACGATGCGGATGCGCAAAACTCACACAGCTACTGCTTCGAAATTCTGGAACGTCGTTAACGGTTTTATCCTCTCCCGGTGGGAGAGGATAAACGTCCTCAGGAAGCGACCGCTTCACCCTCACCTAAGTCCAGCTGTCGGTTGGATGGCTGCACAAAGTAAGTTTTATCTTCCCAGCGTAAGCAGGTTAAATCCCCACCCCAGCAGCATCCGGTATCCAGCGCATAGATATTTTCCGGCGTACCTTTCCCTTCCAGCGAGGCCCAGTGGCCAAATACCACGCTGTATTCATTCGTCACGGGGCCTGGAATGGCAAACCACGGCTTAAGCGGCGCAGGGGCATTTTCCGGCGTATCTTTGCAATACATATCCAGCTGCCCGTTCGGGAAGCAGTAGCGCATCCGCGTAAACGCATTGGTGATAAAACGCAGTCGCGCCAGGCCGCTGAGGTCATCACTCCAGTTGTTCGGCATGTCGCCGTACATCGCATCGAGGAAGAACGGATAGGAGTCGCTCGCCAGCACCGCTTCCGCGTCGCGCGCGCAGGTTTTTGCCGTCTCAAGATCCCACTGAGGCGTGATGCCGGCATGGGCCATCACCAGTTTTTTCTCTTCGTCAATCTGGAGCAGCGGCTGGCGACGTAGCCAGTTGAGCAACTCGTCGGCATCCGGTGCTTCCAGCAGGGGGGTAATACGATCTTTCGGCTTATTACGGCTGATCCCGGCGTATACGGCCAGCAAATGCAGATCGTGGTTGCCCAGCACCAGCCGCACGCTGTCGCCCAGAGATTTGACATAGCGGAGGACGTCCAGCGAGCCTGGACCGCGCGCCACTAAGTCGCCTGTGAGCCAGAGCGTGTCCTGCCCGGGAATAAAGTCGACCTGTTTTAATAATGCGATCAGTTCATCGTAGCAACCGTGAACGTCGCCAATCAGATATGTAGACATTAGATTAATGAATAAGTGTAGGTACGGCGAGACGGAATACGGGAATGGCAATGCGGAAGGCATTACCGTCGGCATCGACCATTTCGTAATGGCCCTGCATGGTGCCCAGCGGCGTTTCAATTACCGCGCCGCTGGTGTACTGATACTCTTCGCCAGGGGCGATATGAGGTTGTTCACCGACCACACCTTCACCCTGGACTTCAATTTCACGGCCATTGCCGTTGGTGATAAGCCAGTAGCGCCCGAGCAGCTGCACGGGCATCCGCCCCAGATTGCGAATGGTTACGGTATAAGCAAAGACAAAACGTTCTTCATCCGGTGTGGATTGGGACTCAATGTAGACGCTTTGAACCTGAACACAGACGCGGGGCGAATCAATCATGGCTTAGCTCTCCTTCGGCGGCGCATTGTCGCTGATGTAATTAGCCAGCTTGCAGTACTGCTCAACGGAAATATTTTCCGCACGCATTGCCGGGTCGATACCCAACTCAGCTAACACGTCAACGGTAAACAGATTGCCAAGGCTGTTACGAATCGTTTTACGACGCTGGTTAAAGGCTTCAGTGGTAATACGGCTCAGCACGCGCAGGTCTTTGACCGGGTACGGCATCGTTTTATGCGGCACCAGGCGTACCACCGCAGAATCCACTTTTGGCGGCGGCGTGAACGCGGTAGGCGGTACTTCTAATACCGGGATCACGTTGCAGTAATATTGCGCCATCACGCTTAAACGACCATACGCCTTACTGTTCGGCCCTGCAACCAGACGGTTAACGACCTCTTTTTGCAGCATGAAGTGCATGTCGGCAATGGCATCAGTATAGCTAAACAGATGGAACATCAGCGGGGTGGAGATGTTGTACGGCAGGTTACCGAACACGCGCAGCGGCTGGCCCATTTTTTCTGACAGTTCGCCGAAGTTCATGGTCATCGCATCTTGCTGATAAATCGTCAGCTTCGGCCCGAGGAACGGATGCGTTTGCAGACGCGCGGCCAGATCGCGGTCAAGTTCGATAACGGTCAGTTCGTCAAGGCGTTCGCCTACCGGCTCGGTCAGCGCGGCAAGACCCGGGCCGATTTCGACCATGGCCTGGCCTTTCTGCGGATTAATGGCAGAGACGATGCTGTCGATCACGAACTGATCGTTGAGAAAGTTTTGCCCGAAGCGTTTACGGGCTAAGTGGCCCTGATGGACTCGATTAGTCATTGAGTATTAACAATCATTTTGATGGCGAGATTAAGCGCCGTAATAAAACTGCCGACATCCGCTTTTCCCTGGCCTGCCAGATCCAGCGCAGTACCGTGGTCAACGGACGTTCGAATAAAGGGTAAACCGAGGGTGATATTCACCCCGCGGCCAAAGCCCTGGTATTTTAGCACGGGCAGACCCTGATCGTGGTACATCGCGAGCACGGCGTCAGCATTATCCAGGTATTTGGGCTGGAAAAGGGTGTCGGCAGGCAATGGCCCGCTGAGGTTCATCCCTTTCGCCCGCATCTCCTCAAGTACCGGAATGATGGTGTCGATCTCTTCGGTGCCCATATGTCCGCCCTCACCCGCGTGCGGATTCAGGCCACAAACCAGCACATGCGGCTGCGGAATGCCGAATTTGGTTTGCAGATCGTGATGCAAAATGCCGATGATCTCACGCAGGAGTTCAGGCGTAATGGCATCCGGAATGGCTTTGATGGGCAGGTGAGTCGTAACCAGCGCAACGCGCATTTCTTCGGTTGCCAGCATCATGACCACTTTCGGGCTGTGCGAACGCTCTTCGAAAAATTCGGTATGCCCGGTAAATGGAATGCCCGCGTCGTTGATTACGCCTTTATGCACCGGACCGGTGATCAGGGCGGCAAATTCGCCCTTCAGACACCCGTCACAGGCGCGCGCCAGCGTCTCGACAACGTAGTGGCCGTTTTCAGTGTGTAACTCACCGGGGACAACAGGTGCACGAAGCGGAACAGAGAGCAGGGTGAGGGTGCCAGCCTGCTGCGGTGCGGGCTGTTGGCCTTCAACGTATGGGATGAGCGTTAAAGGCAGACCGAGCAAGGCTGCCCGGTCTTGTAACAGTGTTGCATCAGCGCAGACAACCAGCTCGACTGGCCAGCTACGCTGGGCGAGCTGAACCACAAGGTCA
This sequence comes from Enterobacter cloacae complex sp. P24RS, assembly GCF_014982165.1. NCBI lineage: Bacteria > Pseudomonadati > Pseudomonadota > Gammaproteobacteria > Enterobacterales > Enterobacteriaceae > Enterobacter > Enterobacter cloacae complex sp. P24RS. The sequence continues at coordinate 167,291 of NZ_JADCKU010000002.1, read as the reverse complement.
GGCCCAATCCCGGCGGGTTCGCCGGGAGTGATCGCAACACGATGCGGCTTCATCAGTTGCTCAGGACCTTCACGTAAGCGCTGGCGCGTTGTTCCTGCATCCAGGTTGCAGCTTCTTCAGAGAACTTACGGTTGAACAGCATACGATACGCTCGGTCTTTCTGTGCCGCGTCGGTTTTATCCACGTTGCGGGTGTCCATCAGCTGGATCAGATGCCAGCCGAAGGAGGAGTGCACTGGCGCGCTCATCTGGCCTTTGTTCAGCTTCATTAACGCATCGCGGAAAGCCGGATCGTAAATATCGGCTGCCGCCCAACCCAGGTCACCGCCCTGGTTAGCAGAGCCAGGATCCTGAGAGAACTCTTTTGCCGCTTTATCAAAGGTGGTTTTACCGCTCTTGATGTCTGCCGCGATCTGTTCCAGCTTCGCACGGGCCTGATCGTCAGTCATGATCGGAGACGGTTTAAGCAGGATATGACGCGCGTGAACTTCGGTGACGGAAATGTTCTGGCTCTGGCCGCGCAGATCGTTCACTTTCAGAATGTGGAAGCCCACACCGGAACGGATAGGACCGACGATGTCGCCTTTCTTCGCCGTGCTCAGCGCCTGTGCAAACAGGGATGGCAGCTCCTGAATACGTCCCCAGCCCATCTGGCCGCCTTTCAGCGCCTGCTGGTCAGCAGAGTACGTGATGGCCAGCTTGCCGAAGTCATCGCCATTACGCGCCTGCTCAACGATAGCGCGCGCCTGGCTTTCTGCCTCAGCCGCCTGATCGGAGGTTGGGTTTTCCGGCAGTGGGATCAGGATGTGGCTCAGGTTAAGCTCGGTGCTGGCATCATTCTGATTACCCACCTGTTTTGCCAGAGCTTCCACTTCCTGAGGCAGGATGGTGACGCGGCGACGGACTTCATTATTACGCACTTCTGAAATCAGCATCTCTTTACGGATCTGATTACGGTAGGTGGCATAGCTGATGCCGTCATAGGCCAGGCGGCTACGCATCTGATCCGGGGTAATGTTGTTCTGCTTTGCGATGTTGGCGATCGCCTGATCGAGCTGCTCGTCAGAGATCGTCACGCCCATTTTCTGGCCCATTTGCAGGACAATCTGATCCATGATCAGACGTTCCAGGATCTGGTGGCGCAGCGTGGCGTCATCCGGAAGTTGTTGACCTGCTTCGCCCGAATTGAGCTTTACAGATTTCATCAAACCGTCAACGTCACTTTCAAGCACGACGCCGTTGTTAACCACAGCCGCGACTTTATCGACAACCTGTGGGGCCGCGAAGCTGGTATTCGCAACCATAGCGACACCGAGTAGCAGCGTTTTCCAGTTCTTCATACTTTTTCCATTTCAATTAACCGCAAAGCGGATTACGTTGTAAATCAAGCACATTACAATGAACTACGATACGGCAGAATGTTCGAGCGCAGCATCTGCTGCGTGCCCAGACCGTAGTTAGAACTCAGGCCGCGCAACTCGATATTAAAGCCAATCACGTTATCGTATTTGCCCTGACTGTTTTGCGTATCCCAGCCGTTAAGTTTGCGTTCGTAACCGACACGTATTGCGTAACAGCAGGAGTTATATTGCAGACCTAACATCTGGTCGGCAGGTTTTTGGGCATTCGTGTCATAGTAGTAGGCCCCGACGACTGACCAGCGATCGGCGATCGGCCAGCTCGCGGCAGTACCTACCTGTGAAATACCGTCTTTGTATTGGTCCGTATTCGCATAGTTAGGCAGCGTCGCCTGGATATACTCCGGGCTGGCGTAACGATACGTCAACTGCAACATGCGGTCTTCATCACGACGATACTCAATGGCAGCGCTGCCCGTCGCGATATTGTCCAGTCGTGTATCGTACTGAACACCACCGCGCAGACCCCAACGATCCGTCATGCGCCAGTAGGTATCGCCTGCCCATACCAGTGAGCCCGTTTTGTTGTCTTTCTCCCAGTTAATGTCGTCATCACCGGTACGAGACTCGGTGAAATAGTAGATTTGACCAACAGAAACGTTAAAACGTTCAACGGCAGCATCATCATAAACGCGCGTTGTGACGCCGGTCGTTAACTGGTTAGCAGACGCAATACGGTCAAGGCCGCCGTAGGTACGGTCACGGAACAGGCCGCTGTAGTCTGATTGCAGGAAAGACGAGTCGTAGTTTTGAATTTTGCTCTGATCGCGATAAGGCACGTAGAGATACTGCATACGCGGCTCAAGCGTCTGGGTGTATCCATCGGCGAGAAGACCCATATCACGTTCGAAGATCAGCTTTCCGTCCATTTTGAACTGCGGAAGCGTACGGTTTACCGACTCTTCAAGATCGGTGCCATAGCGTTTGTTATACCAGTCCAGATTCTTCTGCTGGTAGTGGGTGGCCATCAGCTTGGCTTCGGTGTTGAGGCTCGCCCAGTCGTTTGACCATGGCAGATTGATCGTTGGCTCGATATGCAGACGCGTTGATTCCGGCATATCCGAGTTGGTGTTGACGAAATGAACCGCCTGAGCATAAACGAGCGTGTCGAAAGGACCCACATCGTTCTGATACCAGTTCACGTCCAGCTGCGGCTCTGCACCGTAGGTACTGCGCGATTGCGTATCAAATACCTGGAACTGCTTGGTCGACACGGTGGCGTCAAAGTTCTCAATGGCGTAGCCCACGCTGAATTTCTGCGTGGCGTAACCGTCGGTACTGGACCCGTATTTAGAGTCAAAGTCGTTGAAGTAATACGGATCGCTGACCTTGGTATAGTCGATGTTGAAGCGCCATACCTGATCCAATACCCCGGCGTGCTTCCAGTAGTACATCCAACGGTGCTTATCGCCTTCGGAAGGATGCTCGTCCTGGAACACTTTATCTGATGGCAGATAATCAAATTCCATCAGACCCGCGCCCGCCTTGGTCAGATAGCGGAACTCGTTCTCCCACATGATGTTACCGCGCTTGTGGATATAGTGCGGCGTGATCGTGGCGTCCATGTTGGGCGCAATGTTCCAGTAGTACGGCAGGTAGAACTCAAAGTAGTTCGACGTGCTGTACTTGGCGTTCGGGATCAGGAAGCCCGAACGACGTTTGTCGCCCACCGGCAATTGCAGGTAAGGACTATAGAAAATCGGCACCGGGCCAAGCTTGAAGCGAGCGTTCCAGATCTCGGCGACCTGTTCTTCACGGTCGTGGATCACTTCACTGCCCACGACGCTCCAGGTATTTGACCCAGGCAAACAGGACGTAAACGTACCGTTTTCAAGAATGGTGTAGCGGTTTTCGCCGCGCTGCTTCATCAGGTCTGCGGTTCCGCGACCCTGACGACCCACCATCTGGTAATCACCTTCCCAGACGTTGGTATCTTTCGTATTCAGATTGGACCAGGCTTTCGGACCTTTCAGGATGACCTGATTGTCGTCATAGTGCACATTACCCAGCGCATCCACCGTACGGACAGGCGCCTGGGCACCTTCCGGTTGCTTCTGGTGCAATTGCACTTCGTCAGCCAGCAGACGGCTGTTTCCCTGGTTAATATCGACATTGCCCGTAAAGGTCGCGTTGTCAGGATAATTACCTTTTGCGCTGTCGGCATTAATGGTGACGGGTAAGTCATTCGTATCGCCTTTCACCAGTGGGCGATTGTAACTTGGGACGCCAAGCATACACTGCGAGGCGAGATCGGCTGCGAGCCCCTGTTGGCTATACAGGGCGGTGCCAATCATTGTGGCCAGAAGGGTGGGGATACGTTTTTTCATACGTTGTATTTTATTGTTCCGTCATCAGTGGCTACGGCTTACAAACGCTCAGAGACTATCTTACTCATCAGCGCAGTACCAGCGTTAATCCTGCCCGTTTGCGCGCCAGAGTGTTAGGCTCGCTATCGAATGACGAGTATGATAATGCAAATTATAGGCGATGTCCCTCAATTGACCGTGGCGCGACCACTGTAATGATGGCGTTGCGTCGGCCAGGAACATGACCATTCGGGGAGTATATGCAGTATTGGGGTAAAATAATCGGCGTTGCGTTCGCAATTATTATGGGTGCCGGATTCTGGGGCGTTGTTCTTGGCCTCATTATCGGTCATATGTTTGATAAGGCACGCAGCCGCAAAATGGCCTGGTTTGCCAACCAGCGCGAGCGCCAGTCACTCTTTTTCTCCACCACCTTTGAGGTGATGGGGCATTTAACCAAATCAAAAGGGCGCGTAACGGAAGCCGACATTCAGGTCGCCAGCGTCTTTATGGATCGCATGAATCTGCACGGCGAATCACGCATCGCGGCGCAGAATGCGTTCCGGATTGGTAAAGCAGATAACTACCCGCTGCGAGAAAAAATGCGGCAGTTCCGTAGCATCTGTTTCGGGCGCTTTGATTTAATTCGGATGTTTCTGGAAATTCAAATCCAGGCCGCTTTCGCGGATGGCTCTCTGCATCCGAATGAACGGGACGTCTTATACGTGATTGCCGAAGAGCTGGGCATTTCCCGTATGCAGTTCGACCAGTTCCTGCGTATGATGCAGGGCGGTGCGCACTTTGGCGGCGGTTATCAGCAGCAATCGTCCGGCGGCGGCTGGCAGCAGGCGCAGCGTGGCCCTACGCTTGAAGATGCCTGTAACGTCCTCGGCGTGAAGCCGTCTGACGATGTCACGACCATCAAACGCGCGTATCGTAAGCTGATGAGCGAGCACCATCCGGATAAGCTGGTGGCGAAAGGCCTGCCGCCAGAGATGATGGAGATGGCGAAACAGAAAGCGCAGGAAATCCAGAAAGCCTACGAGCTGATTAAAGAGCAGAAAGGTTTTAAATAAAAAAAGGCCCGACACAGCGTCGGGCCTTTTTTTCAGAAGTCCACCGGGGCTTTAAACGTCATGGTGTTGCCGAAAGCAGGGTGGGTGATGGTGAGCGTCTGCGCATGCAGTTGCAGGCGCGGCGCTAACGCCAGCGCTTCCGGCGGCGCATAAAATCTGTCTCCCAGAATGGGGTGACCCATCGCCAGCATATGCACGCGCAGCTGGTGGGAGCGCCCGGTAATCGGCTTCAGCAGGACGCGGGCGGTGTTATCCGGCGCGTACTCCAGCACTTCATACTCGGTTTGCGCGGCCTTGCCGGTTTCATAACACACCTTCTGCTTTGGCCGGTTCGGCCAGTCGCAAATCAGCGGTAAATCCACCAGCCCTTCCGCCTGCGCCGGATGGCCCCACACGCGGGCGACATACTGCTTCTTCGGCTCGCGCTCGCGGAACTGACGCTTAAGCTCGCGCTCCGCGGGTTTATTCAGCGCCACCACAATCACGCCGCTGGTGGCCATATCCAGACGATGGACAGACTCGGCCTGCGGATAATCGCGCTGAATGCGCGTCATCACGCTGTCCTTGTGCTCATCCAGACGGCCCGGCACGGACAACAAGCCGCTTGGCTTGTTGACCACCATAATGTGCTCATCCTGATACAGAATGACCAGCCACGGTTCCATCGGGGGATCGTAGGGCTCCATTACCATCTTGCGCTCCGCTTACTGATGCGTCACAACGATAAGGCGCAGGGCGTCGAGACGCCATCCCGCCTGATTCAGGCTTTCCAGCACCTGCTGACGGTTGCTCTCAATCGCGGCCAGTTCATCGTCACGAATGTTCGGGTTCACCGCTTTCAACGCTTCCAGACGCGACAGTTCAGCTGACAGCTTCTCGTCGGCTTCGCTGCGCGCCGCATCGATCAGCTCTCTGGCCGCTTTTTCGGCCTGGGCTTCACCCAGTTGCAGGATGGCATGCACGTCCTGCTGCACCGCATTCACCAGCTTGCTGCCGGTATGGCGGTTGACCGCGCTCAACTGGCGGTTGAAGCTTTCAAACTCCACCTGGCCGGCCAGGTTCGTACCGTTTTTATCCAGCAGCAGACGCACCGGCGTTGGCGGCAGGAAGCGGTTAAGCTGAAGCTGTTTCGGCGCCTGCGCTTCCACAACGTAGATCAGCTCCACCAGCAGCGTGCCCACGGGCAACGCTTTGTTCTTCAACAGGGAGATGGTGCTGCTGCCGGTATCGCCGGAGAGGATCAGATCCAGACCGTTGCGGATCAGCGGGTGCTCCCAGGTGATGAACTGTGCGTCTTCGCGGGACAGCGCCACATCACGCTCAAAGGTGATGGTGCAGCCATCTTCCGGCAGGCCCGGGAAATCCGGCACCAGCATGTGATCGGACGGGGTCAGCACGATCATGTTCTCGCCGCGATCGTCCTGGTTAATGCCGACGATGTCGAACAGGTTCATGGAGAAGCTGATGAGGCTGGTGTCGTCGTCCTGTTCTTCAATACTTTCGGCAAGCTGCTGCGCTTTTTCACCGCCGTTGGAATGGATCTCCAGCAGGCGGTCGCGCCCCTGCTCCAGCTGGGCTTTCAGCGCGTCGTGCTTCTCGCGGCAGGATTTGATCAGCTCATCAAAGCCGTCGGTATTTTCCGGCGCCGCGAGATAACCGATCAGATCGCCATGCACCTGGTCATAAATGGTGCGGCCCGTCGGACAGGTATGTTCAAACGCATCCAGCCCTTCGTGATACCAGCGAACCAGAACGGACTGAGCGGTTTTCTCCAGATACGGAACGTGGATCTGAATGTCGTGCGCCTGACCGATACGATCCAGACGGCCGATACGCTGCTCCAGCAGATCCGGGTTAAACGGCAGATCAAACATCACCAGATTGCTGGCAAACTGGAAGTTACGGCCTTCAGAACCGATTTCGGAGCACAGCAGAACCTGTGCGCCGCTGTCCTCTTCACCAAACCAGGCCGCAGCGCGGTCGCGCTCGACAATGGACATGCCTTCGTGGAACACGGCGGCGCGAATACCTTCACGCTCGCGCAGAACCTGTTCCAGCTGAAGCGCGGTGGCGGCTTTGGCGCAGATCACCAGCACCTTCTGGGAACGGTGCGCGGTCAGGTAGCCCATCAGCCACTCCACGCGCGGATCGAAGTTCCACCAGGTGCCGGTGTCGCCTTCAAATTCCTGATAAATCTGCTCCGGGTAGAGCATGTCGCGCGCGCGATCTTCCGCCGATTTACGGGTGCCCATGATGCCGGAGACTTTAATCGCGGTCTGATACTGGGTCGGCAGCGGCAGCTTGATGGTGTGCAGCTCGCGTTTCGGGAACCCCTTCACGCCGTTACGGGTGTTGCGGAACAGCACGCGGCTGGTGCCGTGACGGTCCATCAGCATGTCGATCAGCTCTTTACGCGCGGATCCCGCGTTATCACTGTCGCTGTTCGCGGCCTGAAGCAGCGGCTCGATGTCCTGCTCGCCAATCAGATCGCTCAGGGTGTTGAGTTCATCATTAGAGAGACGATTACCTGCCAGCAGCAGCGCGACGGCGTCCGCTACCGGACGGTAGTTTTTCTGCTCTTCAACAAACTGCACAAAATCGTGGAAACGGTTCGGGTCGAGCAGGCGCAGACGGGCGAAGTGGCTCTCAAGACCCAGCTGCTCCGGCGTTGCGGTCAGGAGCAGAACGCCCGGTACGCGCTCGGCAAGCTGCTCGATCGCCATGTATTCACGGCTTGGCGCATCTTCGCTCCAGACGAGGTGGTGTGCTTCGTCGACGACCATCAGATCCCATTCAGCATCGCACAGATGCTCCAGGCGCTGCTTGCTGCGGCGCACGAAGTCCAGGGAGCAAATGACCAGCTGTTCGGTTTCAAACGGGTTGTCCGCGTCGTGCTGGGCTTCGGCATAACGCTCGTCGTCGAACAGGGAGAAGCGCAGGTTAAAGCGGCGCAGCATCTCGACCAGCCACTGGTGTTGCAGCGTTTCCGGCACCACAATCAGCACGCGCTCGGCAGCGCCAGAGAGCAGCTGCTGGTGCAGGATCATGCCGGCTTCGATGGTTTTACCCAGGCCCACTTCGTCAGCCAGCAGCACGCGAGGCGCATGGCGACGGCCCACGTCATGGGCGATGTTCAGCTGATGGGGGATCAGGCTGGTACGCTGACCGCGCAGGCCGCTCCACGGCATGCGGTACTGTTCACTCTGGAACTTACGCGCGCGGTAGCGCAGGGAGAAGCGATCCATTCGGTCGATTTGCCCGGCAAACAGACGGTCCTGCGGCTTGCTGAACACCAGTTTGCTGTCGAGCAGCACTTCACGCAGGATGACGTTCGTCTCGTCGGTATCAAGGCGCGTTCCGATGTAGGCGAGCAGTCCATTCTCTTCTTTTACGTCTTCAACCTTTAGCTGCCAGCCGTCATGGCTGGTCACGGTATCACCCGGATTGAACATTACGCGGGTAACAGGGGAGTCATTGCGAGCGTACAGGCGGTTTTCACCGGTAGCAGGGAAAAGGAGGGTAACCATGCGCGCATCGACGGCAACGACGGTTCCTAATCCAAGTTCGCTTTCTGTATCGCTGATCCAGCGTTGACCAAGTGTAAAAGGCATAGTTGTTCGGCTCTAATCTTTAATTGCAGGCAATAGTTCGACCCCCGTCAAAAAAGACGGTCATCGAAAAATGGGTCCGGGAATGGAAAGGGCGCTATGGTACTGGATGGCAACGGTTTCGTCACGCGTCAAAATAGCCCAAGTTGTCCTGTCACTAGTGTAGCAAAGTCGTCGTCGATGAACGGTAAAATTCCCTCCGCAACCGGCTGAAGCTGGCGGGTGAGGTAGTGATCGTAATCGAGAGGCGACTGTTGATAATCAACGGGTTCCGGTCCGTTCGTCGTCCAGACGTATTTTATGGTCCCCCGGTTCTGATACTGCGGTGCGCGTCCCCGACGAACGTTCTCTTCGTCCGCCAGCCGCGCGGCGCGCACGTGAGGGGGAACGTTACGCTGATACTCCGCCAGCGGGCGGCGCAGGCGTTTGCGATACACCAGCTGGTCATCCAGTTCACCCGCCATCAGGCTGGCGATGGTGTCGCGCACGTAATCCTGATAAGGCTCATTGCGGAATATTCGCAGGTAGAGCGTCTGCTGGAACTGCTGTGCCAGCGGCGTCCAGTCGGTGCGCACCGTCTCCAGCCCCTTAAACACCATCCGCTGCGCTTCACCTTCCTGAATCAGCCCGGCGTAGCGCTTCTTGCTGCCCTGGTCGGTTCCGCGAATGGTTGGCATTAGAAAGCGGGTGAAATGGGTTTCAAACTCCAGCTCTAACGCGCTGGTTAACCGCTCTTTTTGCAAAGTTTCGCGCCACCAGTCGTTCACAAAGGCGACCAGATCTTTGCCGATTTGCGCGGCGTCGTCTTCCGAATGGGCAGCTTTCAGCCAGACAAAGGTGGAGTCGGTATCGCCATAAATGACGTCATAGCCCCGGGATTCAATCAGTGCTTTGGTCTGGCGCATAATCTCGTGCCCGCGCATGGTGATGGACGACGCCAGACGCGGATCAAAGAAGCGGCAGGCGCTGGTACCCAGCACGCCGTAAAAGGCGTTCATAATGATTTTTAGCGCCTGTGAGAGCGGCTTGTTGCCGTGGCGTTTCGCCTCGTCGCGGCCGTGCCAGATGTTTCCCACGATTTCCGGCAGGCAGTGTTTTTCGCGCGAGAAGCGTGCCCCGAGAAAACCTTCGGTGCTGTGTTCATCATCTGGCTGCGCCATCCCCTCCACCAGCCCTACCGGGTCAATGAGGAAGGTGCGGATAATCGACGGGTACAGGCTTTTATAGTCCAGCACCAGAACCGAGTCATACAGCCCGGGCCGAGAATCCATCACGTAGCCGCCGGGGCTGGCCTGCGGCGGCACGTCCCCGAGGTTGGGCGCAACGTAGCCCGCACGGTGCATTCGTGGGAAATAGAGGTGGCTAAAGGCGGCTACCGAGCCGCCGTGCCTGTCGACCGCCAGGCCGTTCACCGTCGCGCGCTCCAGCAGGAACGGCATGATCTCGGTTTTGTGGAAAATCTGCGTCACCAGCTCGCAGTCCTTCAGGTTATAGGTGGCGAGCGCCGGCTTATCTTCGTTAAAGCGCCGGTCAATCTCGTCCATTCTGTCCCAGGGATTGTCGATGGATTTCCCTTCGCCGAGCAGCTCCCGGGCGACCGCTTCGAGGGAGAATGACGAGAAGTTCCAGAAGGCGGATTTCAGCGCCTCGATGCCGTCGAGAATCAGGCGACCATTGGCCTGGGCAAAGAAAACGCCGTTCTTGAAACCGTGCTCACGCCACTCCAGCTCGCTGTTGCCGCGTCCCAGTATTAAGGGAATGCGGTAACGTTCGGCATGTTTTTGCAGCACGCGCAGGTCAAACTGGACGACGTTCCAGCCTATCAGCACGTCCGGATCGTGCTCGGCAAACCACTGGTTAAGCTTCTCCAGCAGCTGCGGGCGGCTGCTGACGTACTCAAGCTGAAAATCCAGCGCGGATGCATCGCCGTTCGGTGGCCCGAGCATATAGACAACCCGCTGCCCGCAGCCTTCCAGGCCAATGCAATACAGTTCACCGTGGCGGGTGGTTTCGATATCCAGCGAGACCCACTTGAGCGGCGGGCGATAATTCGGGTTAGGCTTGAGGCGCGCGTTCACGAGACTGCCATTCTTTTCCGCGCCGTCCACCCAGACGGGCGCGGTAATAAACCGCTCCATCAGAAAACGTTCCGGCGGGCGAATGTCCGCTTCGTAGAGCGTTACGCCCGCTTCGCGCAGCAGCTTTTCGTAGCGCATCAGCTGGCGATGGGCGCGGCAGTAAAGGCCATACACCGGCTGACGGTGGAAATCTTTTAGCTCAAGAGGCGTGAGGCGCCAGCCGTTTTCACCGCGCAGCAGCTGCTTTACCTTCTCGACGTGGCCTTCAGGGATAAACGCCACGGACTCCTGAGGCGGCAGGGTAACGTGCAGCGGGCCGTTATCCGTCGCCAGCCAGAACGCAACCTCGGTGCCCTGAGGAGTATCCCGCCAGTGTCGGGTCAGTAAAAAGCCTTCTTGCGCCTGTGCCACGCTGCGATCCCATAAAACAAAACCAGGCCTGATTATAGCCTGGTTGAGGGGTGTTTGCTGGGGTTTTATACAGTGCCTGTTTTGCCGGATGGCGCTGCGCTTATCCGGCCTACAGGACCCGTAGGCCCGGCAAGCGCAGCGCCACCGGGCAATGATTTACTGCCCGTAGTACGCCTTCGCGCCGTGCTTGCGCAGATAATGCTTATCCAGCAGGGTTTGCTGCATATCCGGCAATTGCGGCGCCAGCTGGCGGCAGAAGATCCCCATGTAGGCGACTTCCTCCAGCACTATCGCGTTATGCACCGCATCTTCCGCATTTTTCCCCCAGGCAAACGGGCCGTGGGAGTGCACCAGCACGCCGGGCATCTGCGCCGCGTCGATCCCCTGTTTTTCAAAGGTTTCGACGATCACATTACCCGTTTCCCATTCGTACTCACCGTTAATCTCCGCATCGGTCATCAGACGCGTGCAGGGAATGGTGCCGTAAAAGTAGTCCGCGTGGGTGGTGCCGGTGGCCGGAATGGACTGGCCCGCCTGCGCCCAGATGGTCGCGTGACGCGAATGGGTATGCACGATGCCGCCGATGGTCGGGAAGGACTGATACAGCAGGCGATGAGTCGGCGTATCGGATGAGGGCTTTTTGTTGCCTTCGACCACTTCGCCCGTTTCGATGCTGACCACGACCATATCCTCTGCGGTCATCACCGTGTAATCCACGCCCGAAGGCTTGATCACGAATACCCCTTTTTCCCGGTCAACGGCGCTGACGTTGCCCCAGGTCAGGGTCACCAGGTTATGTTTTGGCAGCGCCAGGTTAGCTTCAAGTACCTGACGTTTGAGATCTTCTAACATGGTTGTCTCCAGTGCCGGATGGCGCTTCGCTTATCCGGCCTACAGGAGCGTAGGCCCGGTAAACGCAGTGCCACCGGGCATTGCGTACTTAGCGTTTTGAACCGTAATAGACTTCGTTCCAGCGCAGCGCGTCTTTAAAGGCTGGCAGACGGGTGTCGTTATCAATCACGGTCAGCTCGATGTCGTGCAGCTCGGCAAACTGACGCATATCGTTCAGGTCAAGCGCATGGCTGAAGACGGTGTGGTGCGCGCCACCCGCCAGGATCCACGCCTCTGACGCGGTTGGCAGGTCCGGCTGCGCTTTCCACAAGGCATTGGCGACCGGCAGCTTCGGCAGAGAGTGCGGGGTTTCAACCGCATCGACGCAGTTCACCAGCAGGCGGAAGCGGTCGCCGAGGTCGATCAGGCTGGCGTTGATGGCCGGGCCGGTACGGGTGTTGAAGATAAGACGGGCCGGATCCGCTTTGCCGCCAATGCCGAGGTACTGCACGTCAAGGATCGGTTTCTCTTCAACCGCGATGGAGGGACACACTTCCAGCATGTGCGAGCCGAGCACAAGATCGTTGCCGTTCTCAAAGTGGTAGGTATAGTCCTCCATAAAGGAGGTGCCGCCCTGTAGACCGGTCGACATCACCTTCATGATGCGAAGCAGAGCGGCAGTTTTCCAGTCGCCTTCGCCCGCAAAGCCGTAGCCCTGCTGCATCAGACGTTGTACTGCCAGACCCGGCAGCTGTTTCAGGCCGTGCAGGTCTTCAAATGTAGTGGTAAAGGCGTGGAAGCCGCCCTGTTCCAGAAAACGCTTCATGCCCAGCTCAATGCGTGCGGCATCCAGCACGTTCTGGCGCTTGTCGCCGTTAACTTGCGCCGCAGGCGTCAGGCGGTAGCTGCTTTCATATTCATCTACCAGCGCGTTAACGTCACCCTCGCTGATGTCATTCACCACCTGCACCAGGTCGCCCACCGCCCAGGTGTTCACGGAGAAGCCAAACTTGATCTGCGCGGCCACTTTGTCACCGTCGGTGACCGCCACTTCGCGCATGTTGTCGCCAAAACGCACCACCTTCAGGTGACGGGTGTCCTGCTTAGAGACCGCCTGACGCATCCAGGAGCCAATGCGTTGTTGTGCCTGGCCGTCCTGCCAGTGGCCGGTCACCACGGCGTGCTGCTGGCGCATGCGCGCGCCGATGAAGCCGAACTCGCGGCCGCCGTGCGCGGTCTGGTTCAGGTTCATGAAGTCCATGTCGATGCTGTCCCACGGCAGGGAGGCATTGAACTGAGTGTGGAATTGCAGCAGCGGTTTATTGAGGATTGCCAGGCCGTTGATCCACATTTTGGCCGGTGAGAAGGTGTGCAGCCACACCACCAGGCCGGCGCATTTGTCGTCGTAGTTGGCATCGCGGCAGATGTTGGTGATTTCGTCCGGCGTCGTACCCAGCGGCTTCAGCACCAGTTTGCACGGCAGTTTGGCTTCCGCGTTCAGGGCATTCACAACGTGCTCCGCATGTTTCGTCACCTGCTGCAACGCTTCCGGCCCGTACAAATGCTGGCTGCCAATCACAAACCACACTTCATAATTATTAAAAATGGTCATTATCGTGTCCTTAATGTGTCAGGGTTGCCGTAGTGTCCGCGGTACTTTTGGCCGGGGCGGCGACAGGGAGATAGTGAAGTTCGGCGCTTTTTGCCCATTGCTGGTAGCGCTGATAAAGCTGTTCAAAGCGTTGTGCCTGCTGAGGCTGCGGCTGGAGCGTACTTTCGACGGCGCTCGCCATATGCTGTTGCGCGGTCGGGATATCCGCATGTACGCCTGCGGCCACGGCAGCGAAAATCGCGGCGCCCAGCGCACAGCACTGATCGGAGGCCACTATTTGCAGCGGACGGTTCAGCACGTCGCAGCAGGCCTGCATAATCACCGGGTTTTTACGGGCGATACCGCCCAGCGCCATCACGTTGTTCACGTCGATGCCCTGTTCGGTGAAGCACTCCATAATGGCGCGCGCGCCGAACGCGGTGGCAGCAATCAGGCCGCCGAACAGCGCGGGCGCGTCGGTCGCCAGGTTGAGATCGGTAATCACCCCTTTCAGGCGCTGGTTCGCGAACGGCGTGCGGCGTCCGTTGAACCAGTCCAGCACCACCGGAAGGTGGTCGAGAGACGGATTTTTTGCCCAGGCTTCGGTGAGTTGCGGCAGGAGCTGTTTTTTGCTCGCGATAATCTGTGTTTTCAGCTCAGGATGCGCGGCAGCCAGCTGACCCAGCGGCCAGCCGAGCACGCGGCCAAACCAGGCGTAGATATCACCAAACGCGGACTGTCCGGCTTCAAGGCCGATAAACTCCGGCACCACGCTGCCGTCAACCTGGCCGCAGATGCCTTTTACCGCGCGGTCTCCGACGCTGGCCTTATCTGCCGTCAGGATGTCGCAGGTAGAGGTGCCAATTACTTTCACCAGCGTGTTAGGCTGTGCACCCGCGCCCACGGCGCCCATGTGGCAGTCGAACGCGCCGCCGGAAATGGTTACATTTTGCGGCAGGCCGAGACGCGTCGCCCACTCTTCGCAGAGCGTGCCGACCGGAATATCGGCGGTGAAGGTGTCGGTAAAGAGCGGGTATGTCAGGTTTTTGTTGATGATCGGGTCAAGCTCATCGAAGAACGCTGCCGGAGGAAGACCGCCCCAGCCTTCATGCCACAGGGATTTATGTCCGGCGCTACAGCGTCCGCGGCGGATATCCTGCGGGCGAGTGGTGCCGGAGAGCAGGGCGGGCACCCAGTCGCACAGCTCAATCCATGATGCCGCGGCCTGGGCGACCGAAGCGTCCGCGCGGGTAACGTGCAGGATTTTGGCCCAGAACCACTCGCTGGAGTAAATTCCGCCGATATAGCGTGAGTAGTCGGTCTTGCCCGGCTGATGGCATAAGCGGGTGATGGCTTCCGCCTCTTCCACGGCGGTATGGTCTTTCCACAGCACAAACATGGCGTTCGGGTTGTCGGCAAACTCCGGGCGCAGCGCCAGCACGCGGCCTTCGGCATCGACAGGGGCCGGCGTTGAGCCAGTGCTGTCGACGCCAATCCCCACGACGTCGGCCCGCTGGGCGTCCGTCAGTTCAGCCAGCACGGTTTTGATCGCCGCTTCCATCGATTCAATGTAATCGCGCGGGTGGTGACGGAACTGGTTGTTTGGCGCATCGCAGTAGCGCCCCTCTTGCCAGCGCGGATACCACTCAACGCTGGTTGCTATCTCCTGGCCAGTCGTACAGTCCACTGCCAGCGCGCGAACCGAGTCGCTGCCAAAATCGAGGCCAATTGCAATTGCCATGGTGTTGCTCCATCCGAAACAGGTATGGAAGAACATTAGAGACTGGGGACAAAAATCGTCAGGCAGGATCCGCTAATCTTATGGACTAAATTGCTGTAGCAACGGAAAGTGTGACGCCGTGCAAATATTCAATGTGGACATTTCTGCCGTACTTATAGACACTTTTGTTACTGCTTCTCTGCCCGTGTCGGCAGAAAAATCAGGGGAAAAGGCTGAAACATGGCGGACGTAAAAGAGGCGTGATGCTTTTTGGATCTTTTCGCGGGCCATTTTTATACTGCTTTTATCGATATGGACAAATGGTTTCCTTCAGGACCCTTTGGAGAACTGAATCTATGGCCGAACCGCAAAACGATCCCCTGCTGCCGGGATACTCATTTAACGCCCATCTGGTGGCGGGTCTGACGCCAATTGAGGCCGAGGGGTATCTCGATTTTTACGTCGACCGACCGCTCGGCATGAAAGGGTATATTCTGAACCTGACCGTACGCGGGGAAGGGGTGATCAAAAACGGCGATCGGCAGTTTGTTTGCCGCCCGGGCGATATGCTGCTGTTCCCGCCGGGGGAGATCCACCACTACGGGCGTCACCCGGATGCCAAAGAATGGTATCACCAGTGGGTCTATTTCCGCCCGCGCGCCTACTGGCAGGAGTGGCTCTCATGGCCGGCTATTTTCGCGCAAACCGGTTTTTATCGTCCGGATGAGGCGCATCTGGCGCAGTTTCGTGAGCTGTTCGCACAAATTATTGAGGCGGGGCAGGCGGGCGGGCGCTATGCCGAGCTGCTGGCGATCAACCTGCTTGAGCAGGTGCTGCTGCGCCGCATGGAGGCGATCAACGAATCGCTTAACCCGCCGCTGGACAACCGCGTCCGTGATGCCTGTCAGTACATCAGTGACCATCTGGCCGACAGCCAGTTTGATATCGCCAGCGTTGCCCAGCACGTCTGTCTTTCGCCGTCCCGCCTGTCACACCTGTTCCGCCAGCAGCTTGGCGTGAGCGTGCTCAGCTGGCGTGAGGATCAGCGCATCAGCCAGGCGAAACTGCTGCTCAGCACCACCCGAATGCCTATCGCCACCGTCGGACGTAACGTGGGCTTTGAAGATCAGCTCTATTTTTCTCGCGTGTTTAAGAAGTGCACGGGCGCCAGCCCCAGTGAATTTCGCGCGGGATGTGAATAATCGGTAAAAAAAGCTAAACATGCAGGTGAACTCAGAAAGCACCCTGTAAACTATTCAGACAATTGTTGCCTTGACGCGGTGCAGGGCGCTAAGCAGAATCGCTGATTCGTTTTCTGACCGGAATAGTTATGCAGGCATTGCTGGAACATTTTATTACCCAGTCCGTTATGTATTCGCTCATCGCCGTGGCGCTGGTGGCGTTTCTGGAATCGCTGGCGCTGGTCGGGCTGATCCTGCCCGGCACCGTGATGATGGCGGGGCTTGGGGCGCTTATCGGCAGCGGTGAGGTCAATTTCTGGCAGGCGTGGATGGCCGGGATTATCGGCTGTTTGCTGGGGGACTGGATCTCCTTCTGGCTGGGCTGGCGCTTTAAGAAGCCGCTGCACCGCTGGTCATTCATGAAAAAGAACAAAGCGCTGCTGGATAAAACCGAGCATGCGCTGCATCAGCACAGCATGTTCACCATCCTCGTGGGGCGCTTCGTTGGCCCAACGCGTCCGCTGGTGCCGATGGTTGCCGGGATGCTGGACCTGCCCGTCGCGAAATTCGTGGTGCCGAACATCATTGGCTGCGTCTTCTGGCCGCCGTTCTACTTCCTGCCGGGTATTCTGGCAGGCGCGGCCATTGATATCCCTGACGGTATGCAAAGCGGTGAGTTCAAATGGCTGCTGCTGGGAACGGCGGTGCTGCTGTGGCTGGCGGTCTGGCTCTGCTGGCGGCTATGGCGCAGCGCGAAAGCCAGCGTCGATCGCCTGACGCGCTATCTCCCGCGCACGCGCCTGCTCTGGCTGGCCCCGCTGACGCTGGGCGTGGCGGTGGTGGCGCTGGTCGCGCTGATTCGTCACCCGCTGATGCCGGTGTACGGCGAGATCCTGTTGAAGGTGGTGAGCCGTTAAGGTGTTTTCCCTCTCCCCGTGGGAGAGGGCCAGGGTGAGGGCATCAGACCGCACGAATGCCCAACAATGAAGATGCCCCCGCGTTACCACTCAGAAGTTCTTCTGTTTCTCCATCCCACAAAATCCGTCCCTCCGCGATCACTACCGATCGCGGCGCGATGCGTGCGGCATCTTCAATGCTGTGCGAAACCATCAGCATCGTGATCTGCTGGCGCTGGCAAACCTCCTCAACCAGCGAGAGCATCTCCTGACGCAGGGCCGGATCAAGGGCCGAGAAGGGTTCGTCGAGCAGCAGCAGCGGCTGTTCGCGCACCAGGCAACGTGCCAGCGCCACGCGCTGACGCTGGCCGCCGGAAAGCTCGCCGGGCAGTCTGGTAATCAACGCGGACAGGCCCATTTGTTCGGCAATCGCCGCCAGCTTCTGACGCTGCGCAGCGTTGAGCTTTAACCCCGGATCGATTCCCAGCGCGATGTTCTGCCACACCGTAAGGTGATTAAACAGATTGTTTTCCTGAAACAGCATCGACACCGGGCGCTTAGCCGGCGGAGCGTAGGTATACTCGCCATTATCAATGACGATCGACCCGCTGGCAGGCTGCAAAAAACCGGCAATCAAATTGAGCAGGGTACTTTTTCCGGCCCCGCTTGGGCCAAGCACCGCAATTCGCTCCCCCTGACGAACGGAAAGGGTAAAACGCATGGGCAGGTGCTCGTAAAGCCAGGTTACATCAGTCAGTTTTAACATCACGCCCCGGAAGTTTTTCGATAACGGTAAATAAGGCAAAGCACAGCAGTAACAGGAGCAGCGCCGTGACGGCACCGTCCTGGCTGCGGTAGGAGCCAATTTGCTGATAAAGCCAGAACGGCAGCGTGCGGAAATCCTCGTTGCCAAAGAGGGCCACCACGCCAAAATCTCCAATCGACAGCACGCAGGCGAAGGCCATCGCCTGGGCGAGTGGCCGCTTCAGGGCGCGCAGTTCGACCACTTTCAGCCGCCGCCAGCCCATAATGCCTAGGGACTGGCACAGGGCGCTGTACCGGCTGTTAACATCCCGCATCGGGTTTTCCAGCACCTTCAGCGCATACGGGATGGCCATTAAGGCGTTGGTAAAAATGACGATGCCGTCGGCGCTTTCCGGCAGGCCGATGGTGCTGTTAAACAGTAAAAAGAAGCCGGTCGCCAGCACGATGCCCGGCATCGCCAGGATCAGCATACCCGTCAGTTCCAGCGCGTGTCCGGCTTTGCGGGCATGGCGCGCGTAAAGCTCGCGGCTGCTCCAGAGCAGCATCATGGTCAGGATCACACACAGGAGCCCGGCTGCCAGCGCGATGCGCAACGAGGTCCACGTGGCCTGCCACAGGACCGGCTGTTGCAGTACCGACACCACATTCCTGTTGAGGCCATCGGCGATCACGGCCAGCAGCGGCGGCAGCAGAAGCAGGAGCGCCAGCGCGATCAGCATCACGTCCGAGATGCGGCTGTGCAGGCTGTCCAGCGGATCGCGCCAGCCGGAAAGGGTATTGCTTCCTGCGGGGATCGCTTTGCTCAGCCGCTGGCTAAGTAACACCAGCGCCAGGCAGCACACCATCTGCACGATCGCCAGCAACGCGGCGCGCCCCGGATCGTAGTCGTAGCTTAACGCCTGATAGATCGCCAGCTCAATGGTGGTGGCCTGCGGGCCGCCGCCGAGCGAAAGGACGGTGGCAAAGCTGGCGAAGCAGAGCATAAAGATCAGCGCGGCAACCGGGGCGATCTGACGTCGCAGCCACGGCCATTCGACAAAACGGAAGAACGACCAGCCGCGCATGCCAAGCTGGGCGGCAATCTGGCGCTGCTCGCCGGGAATGTTCTCCAGCGCCTGTAAAAAGAGGCGCGTCGCCATCGGCATATTGAAAAAAATATGCGCCAGCAGAATGCCCTTCAGGCCGTAAGGGGAGAAGGTCCATTCCAGACCAAGCAGGTTGAAGAGGGAGGCCAGCCAGCCCTGGCGACCGTATACGCTCAGAATCCCGAACACCGCCACCAGTACGGGCAGGATCAGCGTCATGGCACACAGGCGCAGCAGGGCCAGCCTGCCGGGGAAACGTCTGCGATAGAGGGCGCGGGCGAGGAAAATGGCCGGGATGACTGACAGCAGCGCGGAGAGAAATGCCTGCCAGAAGGAGAAACGGATGACGTGCCAGAGATAGCTATCGTGCCAGAGCGCGAGCAGATCGCTCTCTGGCGCGTTAAACCACAGCGCGAGAAACGCGCCCAGACTGACGATCACCATCAGTATGGCGGCAATCAGTCCGGGCACTAACCAGCCGGGGATCAGCGGCTGACGGCGCGTTGCCATTCACTTATCCATGCGGCGCGCTGAGTGGCAACCTGCTGCGGCGTAAATTCCAGCGCGGTCTGCGGTTTGTCCAGCTCCTCAAAGCCTGCCGGCAGCGCCGCGTCGGTGACCGGGTACATCCAGTTGCCCGTCGGAATGGCGTTCTGGAATGCCGGGGAGACCATAAATTTCAGGAATTTTTCGGCCAGTTCCGGCTGCTTGCTGGCAGCGGTCCGCGCCGCCACTTCCACCTGGAGATAATGCCCTTCGGCAAAGTTCGCGGCGGCGTAGTTATCTTTCTTCTCGGCAATAATGTGGTAGGCCGGAGAGGTGGTGTAGCTCAGCACCAGGTCGCTTTCGCCTTTCAGGAACAGGCCATAGGCTTCGCTCCAGCCTTTCGTGACCGTAACGGTTTTCGCAGCCAGCTTCTGCCACGCCTCCGGCGTTTTGTCGCCGTAGACTTTCTGCATCCACAGCAGCAGCCCCAGGCCCGGCGTGCTGGTGCGCGGATCTTCATAAATCACGCGCCATTTCTGGTCGCTTTCGACCAGCTCTTTCAGGCTCTTCGGCGGATTCTTCAGCTTGTTTTTATCGTAGACGAACGCAAAGTAGCCGTAATCGAAGGGAACGAAGGTGTCGTTTTTCCAGCCGCCCGGCACGTTGACGGCATCTGCCGCTACGCCGCTTTTGGCAAACAGTCTGGTTTGCGTGGCGGCTTCCAGCAGGTTGTTATCCAGCCCGAGTACCACGTCGGCCTTGCTGTTTTTGCCTTCCATGCGCAGACGGTTGAGCAGCGACACGCCATCTTCCAGCGCCACGAACTTCAGCTCGCAGTTGCAGTCGGCTTCAAAGGCTTTTTTCACCACCGGGCCAGGGCCCCAGTCGGCGGAGAAGGAGTCGTAGGTATAGACCGTCAGAACAGGCTTAGCAAAAACAGGCAGCGCAAACAGCGCCAGCAGAGGAAGAACGTTTTTTAACACTTTGCACCTCAGGGTTGAGTGGCAAAGGATTTTGAGAAACAGCCTCAAATCCCTTCGCCGGCGTTATCCGGATCAGGTTCGACGGGTATTATCTCAGCGCACATCAGTGATGCAGCACCCCGTTGAGAACGGCGCTATTGTAATGATTTGGTGAATATTACGAAAGCGTTATGGCTCCGGCGGCGCAAACCACGCGGATTTAAAATCAAACCAGCCCAGTGTGTTCATCCGCAGGCCGCGCATGCTGCGCTGCCCCTGGATCAGCAGCCAGTGGTGAATTAACGGTACGATCGTCTGCCCGGCCAGCAGCTCCTGGCACCAGGCGGCCAGATCCATCTCTCCTGCCCGCCACCTTGCGGCGTCCTGCTGCCAGTCCCGGCTGATGCAGTGCTGAATAAGAGGCACTTCATACAGGTGTGAAAAGAGCGAGAAATCCAGCGGCAGCGTGAAGTTCGCGCTGTTGAGCCAGATATCGCTGACCACATCCCCACGGTGCCATTCATCATAGTCCACTTCCTGTATCGCCAGCGTCACCCCCTCGGCTGCCAGCAGCTTACTCATGATCCTCGCGATAAACCGGTGCTCAATGTGATCGCGATAGTAGCTGAGGGTGATGGTCTCCAGTCCGGCAGGTTTCTCGCTGCGGACCGGCTGTGCATGATGCCAGCGCGGAAGCAGGCCATAGGCCGGGAACCACCAGGTCTGGTATTGCTCTTCAGCGTGATAAATCAGGTTAGCGGGGGCCAGAATATGGCTGATCCACTTGCGGACGTCGTGATTCGCCCCGCGATGGCTGCGGCTGTCAAAAAGCAGATAGTAGCAGCCCTCTTCCAGGCGACTCTCGAACGCCTTTTCGCTGGTTGTTGGCCCTTCCAGGGTGAGGCCTGCGCTCAGCTCTTCGTTGAGATCCGGTAACACCCAGACGTTCACTTCGTCGATCAGCGCCCGATAGCCAAAATAGTCATCAAAGGCGCGGATCTTCAGCTGATTGCTGTTATTGCGCGTAACGGAGTAGGGGCCTGTACCAATCGGCTGGCTGGAAAAATTGTTCAGGGATCGCCACTCGGCAGGCAGGATCATCGAGGGCACGTAGCCAAGAAGCCACGGAAGCCAGTTGTCCGGCTGCGATAGCTCAATATCCAGCGTCCAGGCCGTTGGGGAGTGGATCCGCGTGATATGCGAATAGAGCGGCAGCGTGCGGGCGCGCTCTAAAGAAGCGATGACGTCACGCATCTCCAGCTCGCGTCCATGGTGGAAATGAATGCCCGGGCGTAAAAAGAAGCGCCAGTGCAGCGGGGAAAGCTGCTGCCAGTGGTGCGCGATATCCGCTTCCAGTTCCCCGTTTTCCTCATTTATTTTCGTCAGGCCGCTGAATATCTGCCGGGCCATGTGGGTTTCAGAGCGACGCAGCGCCGTACCAGGCAGCAGATTTTTCATTGGGCGGTAGTAAAGCACCCGCAGAATGTGGCGTCCCTGGCGAAAGCTGCGTCCCAGGTGCGAGACCAGCATCTGGCGCACGGCGGCTTTGTCGCCCACCAGCTGGACCAGCTGATCGATGCGGTCCTGCTCCAGCAAATCTTCCGCCCGCTGCTGCTGCAACGCCAGGCCGGTATAAAGGAACGTCAGGCGCGAGCGCTTGCCGCGTCCCGCCTCCGCTTCCCAGCTGAGCCAGCCGTGCTGCTGCATGGTGTTGAGAAGGGTGCGCATATGACGCCGGGAGCAGTTAAGCAGCTCGGCCAGTTCGTTCAGCGTGGTCTCCTGCGACTGCCCCTCGCAGCACTGCCACAGGCGGATGAATTGTTGTTGCAGACGACCGGAAGGCATAAAAGGGGAACTCCTGACAAAAAACCAGCAATTTATTTATCCCTATATTAGGCCAATAATTCTTCCCGATGAAGCGAGGAGGTAAATTATGAAGAGGTCTACCGCACGTCAGTTTTATCAGCACTATTTTTCAGCGACAAAGGGAGTGTCCTGGCTGGCCCGCCAGTGCGCAGAGCAGCGGCTGAGAATCCTGGAAGATCTGATGCAGTGGGACGTTACGAAACCGACCTCTTCTCGCTAACTCGCCTCGATCATGTGTGACTGAGTATTGGTGCTAATCACCCGCCAGCAAAATGTTTTTGCTGGCTTTTTTCGTTTACTATTTCACCCAAATTCGATTCGCTTTCACAAGGACTTGCGCATGCTCTGGTTGATGACGATGGGGCGACGCCTGAACGGCGTGTACGCCGCTTTTATGCTGGTGGCCTTCATGATGGGCGTGGCCGGTGCGCTACAGGCACCGACGCTGAGCCTGTTTCTCAGCCGTGAGGTGGGGGCGCAGCCGTTTTGGGTGGGGCTGTTCTATACCGTCAACGCCATTGCCGGGATCCTCGTCAGCCTGTGGCTGGCGAAACGATCCGACAGCCAGGGCGATCGCCGCAAACTGATCCTCTTTTGCTGCGCCATGGCCGTGGGCAACGCGCTGCTGTTTGCCTTCAACCGCCATTACCTGACCCTCATCACCTGCGGCGTGCTGCTGGCTTCTCTGGCAAACACCGCCATGCCGCAGCTGTTCGCTCTGGCCCGGGAGTACGCCGACAACTCGGCGCGGGAAGTGGTGATGTTCAGTTCGGTGATGCGTGCCCAGCTCTCTCTCGCGTGGGTCATCGGCCCTCCGCTGGCGTTCATGCTGGCGCTGAACTACGGTTTCACCGCTATGTTCTCCATCGCCGCGGGGATTTTTGCCATCAGCCTGGCGCTGATTGCCTTTGCGCTGCCGTCGGTGGCGCGCGTGGAGCAGGCGTCGGACAAGCCCATCACGCAGGTGAGCGGCTGGCAGGATAAAAACGTCCGCATGTTGTTTATCGCCTCCACGCTGATGTGGACCTGCAACACCATGTACATCATCGACATGCCGCTGTGGATCAGCAGCGATCTGGGGCTGCCGGACAAGCTTGCGGGGATCTTAATGGGTACCGCTGCCGGGCTGGAAATTCCGGCAATGATTCTGGCGGGATATTACGTCAAGCGCTTCGGAAAACGCAAAATGATGGTGGTGGCGGTTGCCGCCGGGGTGATGTTCTATATCGGGCTGATCTTCTTCCACTCGCACAACGCGCTGCTGGCGCTGCAACTGTTTAATGCCGTGTTTATCGGGATTGTCGCCGGGATAGGCATGCTCTGGTTCCAGGATCTCATGCCTGGACGCGCTGGCTCGGCGACCACGCTGTTTACCAACAGTATTTCGACTGGCGTGATCCTGGCGGGTGTAATTCAGGGGGCGCTGGCGCAAAGCTATGGCCATGCATCCGTGTACTGGGTGATTGCGGCGATTTCGATTGTCACGCTGGTGTTGACGTGCCGGGTTAAAGACGTTTGATTCTGGAAGGCGGCTTCACGAAATGAAACGATTTTCTGACAGGTGCAAAGAAGGCGCATAGAGTGCGTGACGGGTGCTTGAGGCTGTTTGCCTCAGGCTTTCGCAAGAGGCAAACAGTGGAGAGTCCCACATCAAAAAACTGATGGGGAGACAAACTTCACAACGATCATTGCGAGGTTAGTCTCTTCATTGCCGAAAAGCAATAAGGAGGCTGGAATGCCAAAACGTACTCTGCTGTTAGGTTTGTTTCTGATCTGTTCGACGCTGTTGATCTTCACCTGGATGGTGCGCGACTCGCTGTGCGAACTGCATTTCAGACAGGAGAAAACAGAGCTGGCGGCAGTGTTGGCTTACGAAGCAAAACGTTAGCGGTATGGGCGGGGAGAGGTTTCCCCGCCACTTAAAAGTGGTTACGCCTCAACGCACCCTTATCAATGGCCCGCGCCCTGCGGGCCATTGCTTCTACCCCATAAACGCAGGCTGTTTTTTCTCGTAGGCGGAGATAGCCTCTTCGTGTTGCAGCGTCAGGCCAATGCTGTCCAGACCGTTCAGCATGCAGTGGCGACGGAACGCATCAATGCTGAAGCTATAGGTTTTATCCCCGGCTTTCACCACTTCCGCTTCCAGATCCACCTCAAACGAAATCCCCGGATTCGCCTGCACCAGCGCAAACAGTTCATCGACCTGCTCGTCGCTCAGCGTCACCGGCAGCAGCTGGTTGTTGAAGCTGTTGCCGTAGAAAATATCCGCGAAGCTCGGGGCGATAACCACCTTAAAGCCGTAGTCGGTCAGCGCCCAGGGCGCGTGTTCACGCGACGATCCGCAGCCAAAGTTTTCCCGCGCCAGCAGAATCGACGCGCCTTTGTATTCCGGAAAGTTCAGGACGAACTCCGGGTTGGGCACTTCGCCTTTATCGTCAAGGAAACGCCAGTCGTTGAACAGGTGCGCGCCAAAGCCCGTGCGCGTCACTTTCTGCAAAAACTGCTTAGGAATGATCGCGTCCGTATCGACGTTCGCGGCGTCCAGCGGGACAACACGGCCCGTATGTTGGGTAAATTTCTCTGCCATGATTGTCTCCTTATTTCAGGCTGCGAATATCGGCGAAATGACCGGTAACTGCCGCGGCGGCGGCCATTGCCGGGCTGACCAGGTGGGTGCGTCCACCCCGGCCCTGTCGGCCTTCGAAGTTACGGTTGCTGGTGGATGCGCAACGCTCACCCGGATTCAGGCGGTCATTGTTCATCGCCAGACACATCGAGCAGCCCGGCAGGCGCCACTCGAAGCCTGCATCAATAAAAATCTTATCCAGACCTTCCGCTTCCGCCTGGGCTTTCACCGGACCGGAACCCGGCACAACCAGCGCCTGCACACCGGGCGCCACTTTGCGGCCTTTAGCAATCTCAGCCGCCGCGCGTAAATCTTCGATACGGGAGTTGGTGCAGGAGCCGATGAACACCTTATCAATGCTCACGTCAGTCAGCGGTACGCCGGGTTTCAGCCCCATATAGGCCAGCGCTTTTTCCGCACTGGCGCGTTCGACCGGATCGGCGAAGGAAGCCGGGTCAGGAATGCTGTCGTTGACGGAGATGACCTGGCCCGGGTTGGTGCCCCAGGTGACCTGGGGGGCGATCTCTTCCGCCTGCAACGTCACCACGGTATCAAAAACTGCCCCCTCGTCCGTTTTCAGGGTTTTCCAGTACGCGACCGCGTCGTCAAAATCCTGTGCTTTCGGGGCATGCAGACGCCCCTTCACATAGTTGAAGGTGGTTTCGTCCGGTGCGACCAGCCCTGCCTTGGCGCCCATCTCAATGGCCATATTGCACAAGGTCATACGACCTTCCATGCTCAGCGCCTGGATAGCGCCACCGCAGAATTCAACCACGTGACCGGTGCCGCCTGCGCTGCCGGTTTTGCCGATAATCGCCAGCACGATATCTTTCGCGGTGATACCCGGTGCGGCTTTGCCCTTCACCTCAATCTTCATGGTTTTGGCGCGGCCCTGTTTCAGGGTCTGTGTCGCCAGAACGTGTTCAACTTCAGAGGTGCCTATCCCGAACGCCAGCGCGCCAAACGCGCCGTGCGTCGCGGTATGGGAGTCGCCGCAGACGATGGTCATGCCCGGCAGCGTAATACCCTGCTCAGGTCCCATCACGTGGACGATTCCCTGATACGGGTGGTTCAGATCGTACAGCTCCACGCCAAATTCGTTGCAGTTCTTGATCAGCTCCTGCATCTGGATGCGCGCCATCTCGCCGGAAGCATTAATGTCTTTGGTCTGGGTGGAGACGTTGTGATCCATCGTGGCAAAGGTTTTACCCGGCTGACGCACCGGGCGCTTGTGCGCACGCAGTCCGTCGAAGGCCTGAGGGGAGGTCACTTCGTGCACCAGATGGCGGTCAATGTACAGCAGCGGGGTTTCGTCTGGCGCCTCGTGGACAACGTGCGCATCAAACAACTTCTCATATAACGTTTTAGCCATGATTACACCCCTTCAGCGACATAGCGGGCAATGATGTCGCCCATTTCATCGGTACTGACTGCCGCCGTGCCGCGTGCTAAATCACCGGTACGGACGCCTTCTTCTAACGCGCGGTTAATGGCGTTTTCAATTGCGGTTGCTGCATCGCCTGCATCCAGGCTGTAGCGCAGCAGCAGGGCCAGCGAAAGAATTTGCGCAATCGGGTTGGCAATGTTTTTGCCTGCGATATCCGGCGCGGAGCCGCCCGCCGGCTCGTACAGGCCAAAGCCTTCTTCGTTCAGGCTGGCAGAGGGCAGCATGCCCATCGAGCCGGTAATCATTGCGCACTCGTCCGAGAGAATATCGCCGAACAGGTTGGAACACAGCAGGACGTCAAACTGTGACGGGTCCTTAATCAGCTGCATCGTCGCGTTGTCGATGTACATGTGCGACAGCTCAACGTCCGGGTACTGCTTAGCCACTTCGCTGACGATTTCGCGCCACAAAATAGACGACTGGAGTACGTTCGCTTTATCAATGGAGGTCACCTTGCGGCGGCGTTTGCGCGCCGACTCAAAGGCGATATGGGCAATACGTTCAATTTCAAAACGGTGATAGACCTCGGTATCAAACGCTTTTTCATGCTGACCGCTGCCTTCGCGGCCTTTTGGCTGACCGAAGTAGATGCCGCCGGTAAGCTCACGCACGCACAGGATGTCGAAACTGTTGGCCGCGATATCCGCACGCAGCGGACAAAACTCTTCCAGCCCCGGGTACAGCTTCGCCGGACGCAGGTTGCTGAACAGCTTGAAATGTTTACGCAGCGGCAGCAGCGCGCCGCGCTCAGGCTGCCCGGCCGGCGGCAGGTGTTCCCACTTCGGGCCGCCTACGGAGCCAAACAGCACGGCATCGGCATTTTCACAGCCTTCCACCGTTGCATTTGGCAGCGGCGTACCGTGGTTATCAATCGCAATACCGCCCACGTCGTAGTGGCTGGTGGTAATTTTCATCGCAAAACGCGAGCGAACGGCTTCCAGTACTTTCAGCGCCTGTGCCATCACTTCCGGGCCAATACCGTCACCCGGCAACACGGCAATATGGTAATTCTTCGACATCACACGGTTTCCTTGTTGTTCTCTTTATTCTGAGCTTTGCGTTGCAACTCTTTTTCGACTTCAGCGGCGCGCCAGATGTTGTTCAGGACATGCACCATCGCTTTTGCGGAGGATTCGACAATATCTGTCGCCAGACCCACACCGTGGAAGCGGCGACCGTTGTAGTTGACGACGATATCAACCTGACCCAGGGCGTCTTTGCCGTGCCCTTTCGCCGTCAGGTCGTATTTCACCAGCTCAACGTCGTACTCGGTAACGCGATTGATCGCCTGGTAAATGGCATCCACAGGGCCGTTACCGTTGGCGGCTTCCGCTTTAATTTCCTCGCCGCAGGCCAGCTTGACGGAGGCGGTAGCGATATCGCTTGAGCCTGACTGCACGTTGAAGTAGTCCAGACGGAAATGCTCTGGCTCTTCCTGCTGTTTGTTGATGAATGCCAGCGCTTCCAGGTCGTAATCGAATACCTGGCCTTTCTTGTCGGCCAGCTTCAGGAAGGCGTCGTACAGCTGATCCATGTTGTAATCGCTGTCCTGATAGCCCATCTCTTCCATACGGTGTTTAACCGCCGCGCGGCCAGAGCGTGAGGTCAGGTTCAGCTGAACCTGGTTCAGACCGATGGATTCCGGTGTCATGATTTCGTAGTTTTCACGGTTCTTCAGCACGCCGTCCTGGTGAATACCGGAGGAGTGGGCGAACGCGCCGGTTCCAACAATCGCCTTGTTGGCCGGGATCGGCATGTTGCAAATCTGGCTCACGGTCTGGCTGGTGCGCCAGATTTCGTTGTGATTAATGCGGGTGTGCACGTTCATGATGTCTTTGCGCACCTTGATCGCCATGATCACTTCTTCCAGCGAGCAGTTGCCGGCACGTTCACCAATGCCGTTCATTGCGCCTTCAACCTGACGCGCACCGGCGTGGACGGCGGCGATGGCATTACCCACCGCCAGGCCCAAATCATCGTGGGTGTGCACGGAGATGATGGCTTTATCAATATTTGGCACGCGGTCGTACAGGCCGGTAATGATGTTGGCGAACTCAAATGGCATGGTGTAGCCGACGGTGTCCGGGATGTTGATGGTTCTGGCACCGGCATTGATGGCGGCTTCCACCACGCGGGCCAGATCGTCAATCGGCGTGCGGCCAGCATCTTCACAGGAAAATTCAACGTCATCAGTGTAGTTACGCGCGCGTTTGACCATGTAAACCGCGCGTTCGATCACGTCATCCAGCGTACTGCGCAACTTGGTCGCAATGTGCATAGGTGAGGTGGCAATGAACGTATGAATACGGAAGGCTTCTGCAACTTTCAGGGATTCCGCAGCCACATCGATATCTTTCTCAACGCAGCGCGCCAGACCGCACACGCGGCTGTTTTTGATGGTGCGGGCGATGGTCTGCACAGACTCAAAATCACCCGGCGAGGAGACAGGAAAACCGACCTCCATTACGTCTACACCCATGCGTTCCAGGGCCAGCGCAATTTGCAGTTTCTCTTTAACACTCAGGCTCGCCTGTAATGCCTGTTCACCGTCACGTAAAGTAGTATCGAAAATAACGACTTGCTGGCTCATGGGTTAGGTCCTTGTCAGTCTTAGGGCGCCTTGCTACGAGCATAAAAAAACCCGCGCAGTGGCGCGGGTTTTTAGTTTTACTGAAGACGATTCAACGCTGAATTTCGCCCGCCAGTCTACCGCGCACAGTGGATGCGTTTAGTAGTAGTAGACCGGTGAAACGAAGGGTGCGAATCATGAATCGTGCTCCAGGTGAATGCGTTATGCTTTTAGTGGTACTGGATACGCTGACGCATGTCAACCCCTCACAGGCAAAACGGCTATTCAGTACAGGGTAAGTACGTTAGCTAATTGTGCTGGTTTTGGCATGGCTAACCGACTTTATTGTCTATTATTGGACTGAAGATTCATCTCTGGAATAATTTGAATATAATTGGTAGCAATTGAACACAGTATTTTTACCGACATGCTGTGAAAAGAAATCTGTTTCATCTTGTTGATTTATAAGTGACGTGAATGAGTTGCGGGTGAGTAAATGATCAATATTGATATCAGTTTGTTAATGAAAACGCGGCCTATGCCATTAATAGTTTAATAATACTTAAGTCGTTATTCAAGAGGGCGGTGATTGTGTATTTGTCTGGTTTATGGTTTCATGCCTGCATTAAAGTTTAAGATATCATTTGAACGTTTTTAGCGCTTCATTTTTGGGCGGCGTAATGCCACGCCAGAAACGAGGGCTCTTTATATATTCCGAATTTTAAATAATTCTCTTTCGCTTGTTGTATATGCATGGTAAATCATATTTTTCGAACTTATTACTGTACTTTGGCAAAGGGAATTTAGCGTGACGGTGGAGTCAGAAATGCCAGAAAATAATATTAACCAACCACAGTCTTATGATGGGGTTAAGCCTCAGTTACGCACAGTGGATCTTAACTTGTTAACGGTATTTGATGCTGTGATGCAGGAGCAGAATATTACACGAGCAGCGCAATCTCTGGGAATGTCTCAACCTGCCGTGAGTAATGCCGTAGCCAGACTTAAGGTGATGTTTAACGACGAGTTATTTGTACGTTATGGACGGGGGATACAGCCCACGGCGCGTGCATTCCAGCTATTCGGTTCGATTCGTCAGGCGCTACAGCTGGTTCAAAATGAGCTTCCCGGTTCGGGCTTTGAACCCTTAAGCAGTGAGCGAGTTTTCCATCTCTGTGTTTGCAGTCCGTTAGACAATTATTTGACGTCTGTTATATATAATAAAGTTGAACAGATCGCCCCAAATATTCACCTCGTTTTTAAATCATCATTAAATCAAAACACTGAACACCAGCTTCGTTATCAGGAAACAGAGTTTGTTCTGGGCTATGAAGAGTTCCGCCGTCCAGAATTTGCCTGCGTTCCATTGTTCAAAGATGAAATGGTATTAGTTGCCAGTAAAAAACATCCCCGTATGAATTCGCCGCTGCGTGAAAGCGATGTTTACAGCGAGCAGCACGCCGTTGTTGCGCTTGACCGATATGCCTCATTCAGTCAGCCGTGGTATGACACTGCCGATAAACAAGCCAGCGTGGCCTATCAGGGGATGGCCATGGTCAGCGTATTAAACGTCGTTTCTCAGACCCATTTAGTCGCCATCGCACCGCGCTGGCTTGCTGAAGAGTTCTCCGATTCGCTGGACCTGCAAATTTTACCTCTGCCGCTCAAGCTTAATAGCCGTACCTGTTACCTTTCATGGCATGAAGCCGCGGGTCGGGATAAAGGGCATCAGTGGATGGAAGAGCTGCTGATCGCTATTTGTCGTCGCTAAATTCGGGTGAATAAACCGCATGGCACCGTGCGGTTTATTCTGTGATTTTTCATGCGGGCAAAATTTTGTTCTGCTTTCATTTTTTTCACTCACTCAGACATGCTCAAAAATAGATGATTTCCTGATCCCTCCTCTTTTTAAGAGATGAATTATTATTGTCTCCACGCATTCCAGACGAATACACCATATTCGTATCTGACAGCTGTTTATTCTGCTTTTCTTACTCATTCCCGTTTCCGGTTTGCTAATTGCCTGCCTCATAACGAGCGGTTAAGGTAGCAATCACTCTGCAAATTATAAGATGGGTTAACCCTGTCAGAAGACGGCGCGGAAATGAATTCTGTAGACCGTCTATAACAAAAGCCTGGAGGCAAAGCATGGAGATGTTGTCTGGCGCGGAAATGGTCGTCCGATCGCTTATCGATCAGGGCGTGAAGCAGGTGTTCGGCTATCCTGGAGGCGCAGTTCTCGATATCTATGACGCGCTGCACACGGTAGGCGGTATCGATCATGTTCTGGTTCGTCATGAGCAGGCCGCTGTGCATATGGCTGACGGTCTGGCCCGCGCCACGGGCGAAGTGGGTGTTGTGCTGGTCACTTCCGGCCCCGGGGCGACCAATGCCATTACCGGCATCGCGACGGCGTATATGGATTCCATTCCGCTGGTCATTCTTTCCGGACAGGTGGCGACGTCACTGATTGGCTATGATGCGTTTCAGGAGTGCGACATGGTGGGGATCTCACGCCCCGTGGTGAAGCACAGCTTTCTGGTTAAGCAAACTGAAGACATCCCGGGCGTACTGAAAAAAGCCTTCTGGCTGGCCGCCAGCGGTCGTCCCGGGCCCGTGGTCGTCGATCTGCCAAAAGATATTCTCAACCCGGCAAATAAACTGCCTTACCTGTGGCCTGAGTCGGTGAGCATGCGTTCGTATAATCCAACGACGCAAGGGCACAAAGGACAGATTAAGCGTGCGCTGCAAACGCTGCTGGCTGCGAAAAAGCCGGTAGTCTATGTGGGCGGCGGCGCCGTCAATGCGGCCTGTGAAACGCAGCTACGCGAACTGATCGAGAAGCTTAATCTTCCTGTCGCGTCATCGCTGATGGGGCTGGGGGCATTCCCGGCTACCCACCGTCAGGCGCTCGGCATGCTGGGTATGCATGGCACCTATGAAGCCAATATGACAATGCACAACGCTGACGTGATTTTTGCCGTCGGCGTGCGTTTTGACGATCGCACCACCAATAACCTGGCGAAATACTGTCCGAATGCGACGGTGCTGCATATTGATATCGATCCTACCTCTATCTCTAAAACGGTGCCGGCGGATGTACCGATCGTGGGTGACGCCCGTCAGGTGCTGGAGCAGATGTTAGATCTGCTGGCGCAGGAATCCGCGTCTCAACCGCTGGACGAGATCCGCGACTGGTGGCAGCAAATCGAGCTATGGCGGAGCCGTCAGTGCCTTAAATACGACACGCACAGTGAGAGCATCAAGCCGCAGGCGGTGATCGAAACGATCTGGCGTCTGACGAACGGCGATGCGTATGTAACGTCTGACGTGGGCCAGCATCAGATGTTCGCTGCGCTGTATTACCCGTTTGATAAACCGCGTCGCTGGATCAACTCAGGCGGGCTGGGCACGATGGGCTTTGGCCTGCCCGCCGCGCTGGGAGTGAAGCTGGCGCTGCCGAACGAAACGGTCATCTGCGTGACGGGTGACGGCAGTATTCAGATGAATATTCAGGAGCTTTCTACCGCGCTGCAATATGAGCTGCCAGTGCTGGTGCTGAACCTGAATAACGGTTACCTCGGGATGGTGAAGCAGTGGCAGGATATGATTTATTCCGGCCGTCACTCTCAGTCTTATATGAGGTCACTTCCGGATTTTGTCCGTCTGGCTGAAGCCTATGGCCATATTGGCATGCGGGTAACCGATCCGTCAGAGCTGGAAGCGAAGCTCGGCGAAGCGCTTGAGCACGTTAAAAACAATCGCCTCGTCTTCATGGACGTGATCGTTGACGGCTCAGAACACGTTTATCCGATGCATATTCGCGGCGGTGGTATGGATGAAATGTGGTTAAGCAAAACGGAGAGAACCTGATATGCGCCGGATATTATCTGTATTACTGGAAAATGAGTCGGGCGCACTGTCGCGCGTCATTGGGCTTTTTGCGCAGCGTGGCTACAACATTGAAAGCCTGACCGTTGCACCGACCGACGATCCCACGCTCTCCCGAATGACGATCCAGACCGTCGGCGATGCGAAAGTGCTTGAGCAGATCGAAAAGCAGCTGCATAAGCTGGTGGACGTGTTGCGCGTCAGCGAGCTGGGGCAGGGGGCTTACGTTGAACGTGAAGTGATGCTGGTGAAAATCCAGGCCAGCGGTTACGGCCGTGAAGAGGTCAAACGCAACACGGATATCTTCCGTGGGCAGATCATCGACGTCACGCCTTCTATATATACTGTGCAGCTTGCCGGAACGAGCGATAAGCTGGACGCATTCCTGGCGTCTGTCAGGGATGTGGCAAAAATTGTTGAAGTTGCGCGCTCTGGCGTTGTTGGCCTCTCGCGCGGCGATAAAATCATGCGTGAGTAGCGCAAAAGGTTCGCCTCTTTCAGCCCGGTAGCCAAAGCCGGGCTTTTTTTTGCGTAATCCGCCGACAACGCAGACAAAAGCGGTTGCCGTGAAGGCTATTCTGCGTTTAGATGTTAAAATATTTAACCATAACCTTGACAGGGCCATGGACTTTTTTCTTTTTTGAGAGGCAATTGTGAAACTGGATGAAATCGCCCGGCTCGCCGGCGTGTCGAGAACCACGGCCAGCTATGTGATTAACGGTAAAGCAAAGCAGTATCGTGTCAGCGATAAGACCGTTGAGAAAGTGATGGCAGTCGTTCGTGAGCATAATTACCATCCGAATGCTGTCGCCGCAGGGTTACGTGCCGGGCGCACCCGCTCGATTGGCCTGGTGATCCCGGACCTGGAAAACACCAGCTACACCCGCATCGCCAACTATCTGGAACGTCAGGCTCGCCAGCGTGGCTATCAGCTGCTGATTGCCTGCTCCGAGGATCAGCCCGACAACGAGATGCGTTGCATTGAGCATCTGCTGCAACGTCAGGTTGACGCCATCATCGTGTCGACCTCTTTACCACCGGAGCATCCTTTCTATCAGCGCTGGGCGAACGATCCGTTCCCTATTGTGGCGCTGGATCGTGCGCTTGACCGTGAGCATTTCACAAGCGTAGTGGGTGCCGATCAGGATGATGCAGAAATGCTGGCTGCCGAGCTGCGTACTTTCCCGGCTGAAACGGTACTGTATCTTGGCGCGTTGCCTGAACTCTCCGTGAGCTTCCTGCGTGAACAAGGGTTCCGTACCGCATGGAAAGACGATCCGCGTGACGTTCACTATCTGTATGCCAACAGCTATGAGCGCGAAGCGGCTGCTCAGCTGTTCGAGAAATGGCTGGAAACGCACCCTATGCCGCAGGCCCTGTTTACCACCTCGTTTGCCCTGTTGCAGGGGGTCATGGACGTCACATTACGTCGCGATGGCAAGCTGCCATCCGATCTGGCGATTGCGACCTTCGGCGATAACGAACTGCTCGACTTCCTGCAATGTCCGGTGCTGGCCGTGGCCCAGCGTCACCGCGACGTCGCCGAGCGGGTGCTGGAGATCGTTCTGGCAAGCCTGGATGAACCCCGTAAGCCGAAACCCGGGCTGACGCGCATCAAACGTAATCTCTATCGGCGCGGAATTTTGAGCCGTCATTAATATCTCAGCGGGGGGAGCGAAAACTGCCCCCTAGCTGTACATTTATTACGTAAATTAAAATCCGGATAAAAATTAAGATTATTCCTTATGAAAGATAGCCTGCTATTTTTCTGAATCTTTTTTGGCTTATAAAAGACCTTTTATTGCTCTATAAAAGATTTTGTTTGTATTGTTTTGTTACAAACAGGCGCCAGCCGATGAATATTCAGCCATTTTTTAAAACGTCTCCAGCCCTTAAGGCACCTGAAGGGCACCTTATCGCCTTATCGCTCATCTGAGGCTGTCATCACCCGCCAATATGCCTTAAAATGCTGCCCGCGTCGCAAACTGACACTTTATATTTCCTTGCGATGATATTGAGTGAGTCTTAACGCTCGTGTGCATATTCGGTTTTTTTCTTACAAATATTCATAACGTTAATTTTGCCTCGCCAGTTGTGTAGTTATTAGCCAGGTCACTCTTGCTCTGTAAATACGGTGCTTTCGCCCCGGTATAGAGAGAGTCCTGGCTTGACAAGCTTTTCCCTCGCTCCGTAAACTCCTTCAGGTGGGAATTTGTGGGTTAAAGTGGTGAGGAGGGGTGAGGCTGGCATGTTCCGTGGAGCAACGTTAGTCAATCTCGACAGCAAAGGGCGTTTATCGGTACCAACCCGATACCGCGACCAGCTGATTGAGAACGCTTCGGGTCAACTGGTTTGCACCATTGACATCAACTCCCCCTGCCTGCTGCTTTACCCTTTGCCTGAATGGGAAATCATTGAGCAAAAGCTGTCGCGACTGTCGAGCATGAACCCGCAGGAACGCCGCGTGCAGCGGCTGTTATTGGGTCATGCCAGTGAATGTCAGATGGATAGCGCCGGGCGATTATTGATTGCGCCGGTGTTGCGGCAACATGCCGGTCTGACAAAAGAAGTGATGCTGGTCGGGCAGTTCAACAAGTTTGAACTGTGGGACGAAACGACCTGGTATCAACAGGTCAAGGAAGATATCGACGCTGAGCAATCTGATTCCGCAACATTGTCGGAACGGTTGCAGGACTTGTCACTATAAATATGATGGAAAATTATAAACATACAACGGTGCTGCTGGACGAGGCCGTTAACGGCCTGAATATTCGTCCGGACGGCATCTATATCGATGGCACTTTTGGTCGCGGTGGTCACTCGCGTTTGATCCTCTCTCAGCTTGGAGCGGAAGGACGCCTGCTGGCAATTGACCGCGATCCGCAGGCGATTGCCGTTGCGCAAACCATCGATGACCCTCGCTTTTCCATCGTGCATGGACCTTTCTCTGCGCTTGCGGATTATGTTGCCGAGCGCGACCTGACCGGCAAAATCGACGGGATCCTCCTCGATCTTGGCGTCTCTTCACCACAGCTTGATGATGCAGAACGCGGCTTCTCCTTTATGCGCGACGGTCCGCTGGATATGCGTATGGACCCCACCCGCGGTCAGTCTGCCGCCGAGTGGTTACAAACCGCCGACGAAGCGGATATCGCTTGGGTGATTAAAACCTTCGGCGAAGAGCGTTTTGGCAAACGTATCGCGCGCGCCATCGTTGAGCGCAACCGTATTGAGCCTATGACTCGCACCAAAGAGCTGGCAGAAGTCATCGCGGCGGCAACGCCGGTGAAGGATAAGCACAAACATCCTGCGACCCGTACCTTCCAGGCGGTTCGCATCTGGGTAAACAGTGAACTGGAGGAAATAGAGCTGGCGCTAAAAAGCTCGCTCGACGTGCTGGCCCCGGGTGGGCGGTTATCCATCATCAGCTTCCATTCACTGGAAGATCGCATCGTGAAGCGCTTTATGCGTGAACAGAGCCGCGGTCCACAGGTTCCAGCGGGGCTGCCGATGACGGAAGAACAACTCAGGAAACTGGGCGGCCGTCAGTTGCGAGCATTAGGCAAGTTGATGCCGGGCGAAGAAGAGGTGGCAGAGAATCCACGTGCCCGTAGTTCAGTGCTGCGCATTGCAGAGAGGACGAACGCATGATCGGCAGAGTGACAGAGACCCTAAGCAAAGTTAAGGGATCGTTAGGAAGCAACGAGCGCCATGCCTTGCCTGGCGTGATCGGCGACGATCTTTTGCGGTTTGGGAAGCTGCCACTCTGCTTGTTCATTTGCATCATTGTGACGGCAATCATGGTGGTCACTACCGCGCACCATACCCGTTTATTGACTGCGCAGCGCGAGCAGATGGTGCTGGAACGCGATGCGCTGGATATTGAATGGCGAAACCTGATCCTTGAAGAAAATGCGCTCGGCGATCACAGCCGGGTTGAACGGATCGCAACGGAAAAGCTGCAATTGCAGCATGTTGATCCTTCGCAGGAAAATATCGTAGTACAAAAATAAGGGAAAACGCGACGCATGAAAGCAGCGGCAAAAACGCTAAAACCAAAACGTCAGGAAGAACAGGCCAACTTTGTCAGTTGGCGTTTTGCGTTGCTTTGCGGCTGCATTTTACTGGCGCTGGGTTTCCTGCTGGGCCGCGTGGCGTGGCTGCAAATCATCGCCCCCGACATGCTGGTACGTCAGGGTGATATGCGTTCTCTGCGCGTACAGGAAGTCTCTACCTCTCGTGGGATGATCACCGACCGCTCCGGCCGTCCGCTGGCGGTAAGCGTGCCGGTGAAGGCGATCTGGGCCGATCCGAAGGAACTGCACGACGCCGGCGGGATCTCGCTGGATAACCGCTGGAAGGCGCTCGCAGACGCGTTAAAAATGCCGCTGGACCAGCTGGCTTCCCGCGTGAATGCCAACCCGAAAGGGCGCTTTATCTATCTGGCCCGTCAGGTAAACCCTGATATGGCTGACTATATTAAAAAGCTGAAGCTGCCGGGCATTCATCTTCGTGAAGAATCCCGCCGCTACTATCCTTCCGGCGAAGTAACCGCTCACCTCATTGGCTTCACTAACGTCGACAGCCAGGGGATCGAGGGCGTTGAAAAAAGCTTCGATAAATGGCTGACCGGCCAGCCTGGCGAGCGAATCGTACGTAAAGACCGCTATGGCCGCGTCATTGAAGACATTTCCTCAACAGACAGCCAGGCCGCGCACAACCTCGCTCTGAGTATTGATGAGCGCTTGCAGGCGCTGGTCTACCGCGAGCTGAACAACGCCGTGGCGTTTAACAAGGCGGAATCGGGCAGTGCCGTGCTGGTGGATGTGGCGACAGGTGAAGTGCTGGCGATGGCCAGTAGCCCTTCATACAATCCAAATAATTTTGCCGGTACAGCAAAGGATGCGATGCGTAACCGCTCAATCACCGATGTGTTTGAACCCGGCTCAACCGTAAAACCGATGGTGGTGATGACGGCTCTACAACGAGGCATCGTCAACGAAAATACCGTTCTGAATACGATCCCTTACCGAATTAACGGTCACGAAATCAAAGACGTGGCGCGGTACAGCGAACTGACCCTGACCGGGGTCTTACAGAAGTCGAGTAACGTCGGTGTGTCAAAGCTGGCGTTAGCGATGCCGTCCTCAGCGTTAGTAGATACTTACTCACGTTTTGGGCTGGGAAAGGCGACCAATTTGGGGTTGGTCGGAGAACGCAGTGGCTTATATCCTCAAAAACAACGGTGGTCTGACATAGAGAGGGCCACCTTCTCTTTCGGCTACGGGCTAATGGTAACCCCGTTACAGTTAGCGCGAGTCTACGCAACGATTGGCAGCTATGGCATTTATCGCCCGCTGTCGATCACCAAAGTTGATCCACCGGTTCCGGGTGAGCGTGTTTTCCCTGAATCTATCGTGCGTACCGTTGTGCATATGATGGAAAGCGTTGCGCTGCCTGGCGGTGGCGGCGTGAAGGCCGCGATTAAGGGCTATCGTATCGCCATTAAAACCGGTACGGCTAAAAAAGTGGGGCCGGACGGCCGCTATATCAACAAATACATTGCCTATACCGCAGGCGTAGCGCCTGCAAGCAATCCGCGTTTTGCGCTGGTGGTTGTCATTAACGATCCGCAGGCGGGTAAGTACTACGGCGGCGCCGTCTCCGCGCCTGTATTCGGGGCTATTATGGGCGG
The DNA here is from genome assembly GCF_014982165.1 of Enterobacter cloacae complex sp. P24RS. Lineage (NCBI taxonomy): Bacteria > Pseudomonadati > Pseudomonadota > Gammaproteobacteria > Enterobacterales > Enterobacteriaceae > Enterobacter > Enterobacter cloacae complex sp. P24RS. Next base: position 128,784 of record NZ_JADCKU010000002.1, on the reverse strand, counting down.
CGTGTTGCGCACCATGAATATTGAACCGGATGCGCTGGCGACGGGCGAAAAAAGTGAATTTGTAATTAATCAAGGCGAGGGAACAGGTGGCAGATCGTAATTTGCGCGACCTTCTTGCTCCGTGGGTGCCAATGCTACCTGCGCGAGCACTGCGAGAGATGGTACTGGACAGCCGCGTAGCGGCTGCTGGCGATCTTTTTGTGGCAGTGTTAGGTCATCAGGCGGACGGGCGTCGTTATATCCCGCAGGCGATTGCGCAAGGTGTTGCTGCCGTTATTGCAGAGGCCAAAGATGAGGCAACAGACGGTGAGATCCGTGAAATGCACGGCGTGCCGGTCATCTATCTCAGCCAGCTGAATGAGCGTCTCTCCGCGCTGGCAGGACGTTTTTACCACGAACCTTCCGACCAGTTAAAGCTGGTTGGCGTGACCGGAACCAACGGAAAAACCACCACAACCCAGCTGATGGCGCAGTGGGCACAGCTGCTGGGCGAAACCGGCGCCGTCATGGGCACGGTGGGGAACGGTCTTCTGGGCAAAGTCAGCCCGACGGAAAACACCACCGGCTCGGCGGTTGACGTGCAGCGTGTGCTGGCGGGCCTTGCAGAGCAGGGGGCGACCTTTGCCGCGATGGAAGTCTCTTCCCATGGCCTGGTACAGCATCGCGTGGCGGCGCTGAAATTTGCCGCCTCCGTCTTTACCAACCTGAGCCGCGATCACCTTGATTATCACGGTGATATGGAACACTACGAAGCGGCGAAATGGCTGCTCTATTCCACTCACCACCACGGACAGGCGATCATTAACGCCGACGACGAAGTCGGTCGCCGCTGGCTGGAAAAACTGCCGGATGCGGTAGCGGTGTCGATGGAAGATCATATTAACCCTAACTGCCGTGGCCGCTGGCTGAAGGCGGTCGAGGTGAACTACCACGATAGCGGGGCGACGATCCGCTTTGCTTCCACCTGGGGCGACGGTGAGATCGAAAGCCGCCTGATGGGGGCCTTTAACGTCAGCAACCTTCTGCTGGCGCTGGCGACGCTGCTGGCGCTGGGGTACCCGATGGCGGATCTGCTGAAAACGGCTGAGCGTCTGCAACCGGTTTGTGGCCGAATGGAAGTGTTCAGCGCGCCGGGCAAGCCGACGGTGGTGGTGGATTACGCCCACACGCCGGACGCGCTGGAAAAAGCGCTGGAAGCGGCGCGTTTGCACTGCGCAGGCAAGCTCTGGTGCGTATTTGGCTGCGGCGGCGATCGCGACAAGGGCAAACGACCGCTGATGGGCGCGATTGCCGAGCAGTTCGCGGATATTCCGGTGGTGACCGATGACAACCCGCGTACCGAAGAGCCGCGTGCCATTATCAACGACATTCTGGCCGGCATGCTGGATGCGGGCCGCGCGCGCGTGGTCGAAGGCCGTGCGGAGGCCGTGACTAACGCCATTATGCAGGCGCAGGAGAATGATGTGGTTCTGCTGGCCGGTAAGGGTCATGAAGATTATCAGATAGTCGGCAATCGTCGTCTGGATTACTCGGATCGCGTGACGGCAGCGCGTCTGCTGGGAGTGGTGGCATGATTAGCATTACCTTAAGCCAGGCCGCTGCGGTATTGCAGGGGGCACTGCATGGTCAGGATCTGACCATCGAGGCCGTGACCACCGACACCCGTAAAGTGACTGCGGGCTGCCTGTTTGTGGCGCTGAAGGGCGAGCGTTTTGACGCCCACGATTTTGCACAGCAGGCCAAAGATAACGGGGCCGGCGCGCTGCTGGTCAGCCGCAAGCTCGATATCGATCTGCCGCAGATTGTGGTGAAAGATACGCGCCTGGCGTTTGGCGAGCTGGCGGCATGGGTTCGCCAGCAGGTGCCGACCCGCGTAGTGGCGCTGACGGGCTCGTCGGGAAAAACCTCCGTTAAGGAGATGACGGCGGCCATCCTCAGCCAGTGCGGCAACACGCTTTATACGGCGGGCAACCTTAATAACGACATCGGCGTGCCGATGACGCTGCTGCGCCTGAGCAAAGAGCATGAATATGCGGTGATTGAGTTAGGGGCTAACCATCAGGGCGAAATCGCCTGGACCGTGAGCCTGACGCGTCCGGAAGCGGCGCTGGTGAATAACCTGGCGGCGGCACATCTTGAAGGTTTTGGTTCGCTGCAAGGCGTGGCGAAAGCGAAAGGTGAAATCTATACCGGCCTGCCGGATGACGGCATCGCCATCATGAATGCCGATAACAACGACTGGCTGAACTGGCAGAACATCATCGGTTCACGCAAGACCTGGCGCTTCTCGCCAAACGCGGCAAACAGAGATTTTTCGGCGACCAACATTCATGTGACGTCACACGGTACTGAGTTCACCCTCTCTACCCCAACGGGCGACATTGACGTGCTGCTCCCGCTGCCGGGTCGTCATAACATCGCCAACGCGCTTGCCGCGGCAGCGCTGTCGATGGCGGTAGGTGCTTCACACGATGCGATCAAAGCAGGTCTGGCAAACTTAAAGGCCGTGCCGGGACGTCTGTTCCCGATTCAGTTGGCTGAAAACAAACTGCTGCTGGATGACTCCTACAACGCCAACGTCGGCTCCATGACGGCGGCCGTGCAGGTACTGTCTGAAATGCCGGGCTATCGGGTGATGGTTGTGGGCGATATGGCCGAGCTGGGTGATGAAAGCGAAGCCTGCCATATTCAGGTTGGCGAAGCGGCGAAAGCGGCAGGACTTGACCGAGTACTGAGCGCCGGCACGCTGAGCAAGGCTATTTCTGATGCCAGTGAAGTTGGCGAACATTTTGCCGATAAATCTGCACTGATTGAACGCCTGAAGGCGCTGATTGCAGAAAAACAAATTGTGACTGTTTTAGTTAAAGGTTCACGTAGTGCCGCCATGGAAGAGGTTGTGCACGCATTACAGGAGAACGGGACATGTTAGTTTGGCTGGCCGAACATTTGGTCAAATATTATTCAGGCTTTAACGTCTTTTCCTATCTGACGTTTCGCGCCATCGTCAGCCTGCTGACTGCGCTGTTCATCTCGCTGTGGATGGGCCCGCGCATGATTGCCCGTCTGCAAAAACTCTCTTTCGGCCAGGTTGTGCGTAACGACGGTCCGGAATCGCATTTCAGCAAGCGCGGTACGCCGACCATGGGCGGGATCATGATCCTGACCGCGATTGTGGTGTCCGTTCTGCTGTGGGCATATCCGTCTAACCCGTACGTCTGGTGCGTGCTGACGGTTCTGGTTGGCTACGGGATCATCGGCTTTGTGGATGACTACCGCAAAGTCGTGCGTAAAGACACCAAAGGCCTGATTGCCCGCTGGAAGTATTTCTGGATGTCGGTGATTGCGCTGGGCGTGGCGTTCGCGCTGTACCTGGCGGGTAAAGACACCCCGGCCACCGAGTTGGTGGTGCCGTTCTTCAAAGACGTGATGCCGCAGCTGGGGCTGTTCTACATCCTGCTGGCCTATTTTGTCATCGTCGGCACCGGTAACGCCGTCAACCTGACCGATGGTCTGGATGGCCTGGCCATCATGCCAACCGTTTTTGTCGCCGGCGGTTTCGCGCTGGTAGCGTGGGCGACCGGTAACATGAACTTTGCTAACTACCTGCACATTCCATACCTGCGTCACGCGGGTGAGCTGGTGATCGTCTGTACGGCGATTGTCGGGGCGGGTCTCGGCTTCCTGTGGTTCAACACCTATCCGGCGCAGGTCTTTATGGGCGACGTCGGTTCGCTGGCGCTGGGCGGCGCGCTGGGCATTATCGCCGTGCTGCTGCGTCAGGAGTTCCTGCTGGTGATCATGGGCGGTGTGTTTGTGGTTGAGACCCTGTCGGTGATTTTGCAGGTCGGTTCCTTCAAGCTGCGCGGTCAGCGCATCTTCCGTATGGCACCGATTCACCACCACTATGAACTGAAAGGCTGGCCGGAGCCGCGCGTCATTGTGCGCTTCTGGATTATTTCGCTGATGCTGGTGCTGATTGGCCTGGCAACGCTGAAGGTACGTTAATCATGGCAGATTACCAGGGCAAAAAAGTCGTTATCATCGGGTTGGGCCTGACCGGGCTCTCCTGCGTGGACTTTTTCCTTGCGCGTGGCGTGACGCCGCGCGTGATGGATACGCGCGTCTCTCCGCCGGGTCTGGACAAGCTGCCGGAGCAGGTTGAACGCCACCTGGGTGGTCTGAATGATGAGTGGCTGCTGGCCGCGGATCTGATTGTTGCCAGCCCGGGCATGGCGCTGGCGCACCCTTCGCTGAGCGCTGCGGCGGATGCCGGGGTTGAGATCGTTGGCGATATCGAACTGTTCTGCCGGGAGGCGCAGGCCCCGATCGTTGCCATTACCGGTTCAAACGGTAAAAGCACCGTCACCACGCTGGTGGGTGAGATGGCGAAAGCGGCGGGTAAAAATGTCGGCGTGGGCGGTAACATTGGTCTGCCCGCGTTGATGCTGCTCGATAAAGGGTGTGAGCTGTTTGTACTGGAGCTTTCCAGTTTCCAGCTGGAAACTACCTCAAGTCTGCATGCAGCGGCGGCGACGATCCTTAACGTCACCGAAGATCATATGGACCGCTACCCGTTCGGCTTGCAGCAGTACCGCGCGGCCAAGCTGCGCGTCTATGAAAATGCCAACGTTTGCGTGGTGAACGCCGATGATGCGCTCACCATGCCGGTGCGCGGCGCGGACGATCGCTGCATTAGCTTCGGTATTAACATGGGTGACTATCACCTCAACCGTCAGCAGGGCGAAACCTGGCTGCGGGTGAAAGGTGAGAAGGTGCTGAACGTGAAAGAGATGATACTTTCCGGCCAGCATAACTACACCAATGCCCTGGCGGCGCTGGCGCTTGCGGATGCCGTTGGCCTGCCGCGATCGTCCAGCCTGAAAGCGCTGACCACCTTTACCGGCCTGGCGCACCGTTTCCAGCTGGCGCTGGAGCATAACGGCGTGCGCTGGATTAATGATTCCAAAGCCACCAACGTAGGCAGCACCGAGGCCGCGCTGAACGGCCTGCACGTTGACGGCACGCTGCACCTGCTGCTGGGCGGCGATGGTAAATCGGCCGACTTCTCCTCGCTGAAGCCGTATCTCGGCGGCGATAACGTGCGCCTGTACTGCTTTGGCCGCGACGGTCGCGAGCTGGCGGCGCTGCGTCCTGAGGTTGCCGAGCAAACCGAGACCATGGAGCAGGCGATGCGCCTTATTGCCCCGCGCGTGAAGCCCGGCGATATGGTGCTGCTGTCGCCTGCCTGCGCCAGCCTCGACCAATTTAAGAATTTCGAACAGCGGGGCGATCTCTTTACCCGCCTGGCGAAGGAGTTAGGCTGATGCGTTTTTCACTCCCTCGCCTGAGAATGCCGCGCCTGCCAGGATTTGGCATCCTGGTGTGGCTGTTTGAGGCGCTGAAAGGCTGGGTGATGGCTTCCCGGGATAAAGATTCCGACAGCCTGATCATGTATGACCGTATGCTGTTCTGGCTCACGCTGGGGCTGGCAGCAATCGGCTTTATCATGGTCACCTCGGCGTCAATGCCCGTTGGACAACGTCTGGCAAACGATCCGTTCCTGTTTGCCAAGCGTGACGGACTGTACATCATTCTGGCGTTCTGCCTGGCGATGATCACCTTACGCCTGCCGATGACGTTCTGGCAGCGGCACAGTACGGCCATGCTGATTGCGTCGATTATTATGCTGCTGATTGTACTGGTAGTCGGGAGCTCCGTTAACGGGGCATCGCGCTGGATCGCCTTTGGTCCACTGCGTATTCAGCCTGCGGAGTTCACCAAGCTCTCTCTGTTCTGCTACCTGGCGAACTACCTGGTGCGTAAAGTTGACGAGGTTCGTAACAATCTGCGCGGCTTCTTAAAACCGATGGGCGTGATTCTGGTGCTCGCGATCCTGCTGCTGGCGCAGCCCGACCTCGGTACGGTAGTCGTACTGTTTGTCACAACGCTGGCGATGCTGTTCCTGGCGGGCGCAAAGCTGTGGCAGTTCATCGCCATTATCGGAATGGGGATCTCGGCGGTTGTGCTGCTGATCCTGGCCGAGCCATACCGTATCCGCCGCGTAACCTCGTTCTGGAACCCGTGGGAAGATCCGTTCGGCAGCGGCTATCAGCTGACGCAGTCGCTGATGGCGTTTGGTCGCGGCGAAGTCTGGGGGCAAGGCCTGGGCAACTCGGTGCAAAAACTGGAGTATTTACCGGAGGCGCACACCGACTTCATCTTCTCCATTATTGGGGAAGAACTGGGTTATATCGGTGTGGTATTGGCGCTATTAATGGTATTCTTCGTCGCTTTCCGCGCCATGTCGATTGGCCGTAAAGCGCTGGAGATCGATCACCGCTTCTCCGGTTTTCTGGCCTGCTCAATTGGCATCTGGTTTAGCTTCCAGGCGCTGGTAAACGTTGGGGCCGCAGCGGGTATGCTGCCAACCAAAGGCCTGACGCTGCCGCTGATCAGTTATGGTGGTTCGAGTCTGTTGATCATGTCGACGGCCATCATGTTTTTGTTACGCATAGATTATGAAACGCGTCTGGAGAAAGCCCAGGCGTTTACACGAGGTTCACGATGAATCAACCGAAGCGGTTAATGGTGATGGCAGGCGGTACCGGCGGACACGTGTTCCCGGGGCTGGCGGTTGCGCACCATTTAATGGATCAGGGCTGGCAGGTACGCTGGCTGGGAACCGCAGACCGCATGGAAGCCGACCTGGTACCGAAGCACGGTATCGAGATCGACTTTATTCGTATTTCCGGCCTTCGTGGCAAAGGGATTAAGGCGCTGCTGCTGGCCCCGGTGCGTATTTTCAACGCCTGGCGTCAGGCGCGCGCCATTATGAAGCGTTTTAAGCCTGACGTCGTACTGGGTATGGGCGGTTACGTTTCCGGTCCTGGTGGGCTGGCGGCGTGGTCACTTGGGATCCCCGTTGTTCTGCACGAGCAGAACGGTATTGCCGGTTTGACCAACAAATGGCTGGCGAAAATTGCCACCAAAGTGATGCAGGCCTTCCCTGGGGCATTCCCGAAAGCAGATGTCGTAGGGAACCCGGTGCGCGTAGACGTGCTGGCGCTGCCGCTGCCGGACGTGCGTCTGGCCGGTCGCGAAGGACCGGTGCGTGTGCTGGTGGTTGGCGGTTCACAGGGCGCACGTATCTTAAACCAGACGATGCCGCAGGTTGCGGCAAAACTGGGTGATGCCGTGACCATCTGGCACCAGAGCGGGAAGGGCGCACAGCAGACCGTTGAGCAGGCCTACGCGACAGAAGGTCAGCCGCAGCATAAGGTCACTGAATTTATTGATGACATGGCCGCAGCCTATGCCTGGGCCGATGTCGTGGTCTGTCGTTCGGGCGCGCTGACGGTGAGCGAAATCGCTGCCGCCGGCCTGCCTGCGCTGTTCGTGCCGTTCCAGCACAAAGACAGACAGCAGTACTGGAATGCGCTGCCGCTGGAGAAAGCGGGCGCGGCGAAAATTTTTGAGCAGCCACAATTTACCGCTGAGGCGGTCGCCACTACCCTGGCGGGCTGGAACCGGGATGTATTACTGGAGATGGCGCAACGCGCGCGCGCGACCGCTATCCCGGATGCAACGGAACGGGTGGCAAAAGAAGTGAGCCTGGCAGCCCAGGCATAATTCTCGCAGCGCGTGTTGCGCTGCACGATTTTTTTGAAGTAGTCGATGGCGTTTAGAGAATGAATACACAACAACTGGCAAAACTGCGTTCTATCGTGCCCGAGATGCGTCGCGTCCGGCACATTCACTTTGTCGGCATCGGTGGTGCTGGCATGGGCGGTATTGCCGAAGTGTTAGCTAACGAAGGCTATCAGATCAGCGGGTCTGACCTGGCGCCAAACCCTGTTACGCAGCAGCTGGCGTCGCTTGGGGCGACTATCTATTTCAATCATCGCCCGGAAAACGTGAGCGATGCGAGCGTGGTGGTGGTATCCAGCGCCATCTCCGCCGATAACCCGGAAATCGTTGCCGCGCATGAGGCGCGCATTCCGGTGATCCGTCGCGCGGAAATGCTGGCGGAACTGATGCGTTTCCGTCACGGCATTGCAGTGGCCGGTACGCATGGCAAAACCACTACCACGGCGATGGTTTCCAGCATTTATGCGGAAGCGGGTCTCGATCCGACGTTCGTCAACGGTGGTCTGGTGAAAGCCGCTGGCGTACATGCGCGTCTGGGTCACAGCCGTTATCTGATTGCGGAAGCGGATGAGAGCGACGCGTCGTTCCTGCACCTGCAACCCATGGTGGCGATCGTCACCAATATCGAAGCTGACCATATGGATACCTACCAGGGTGACTTCGAGAACTTAAAGCAAACCTTTATTAATTTCCTGCACAATCTGCCGTTTTATGGCCGTGCGGTAATGTGCGTGGACGATCCGGTGATCCGCGAGCTGCTGCCGCGCGTCGGGCGTCAAATCACCACCTATGGTTTCAGCGAAGACGCTGACGTACGCGTAGAAGATTACAAGCAGATTGGTGCGCAGGGGCATTTCACCCTGGCACGTCAGGACAAAGACCTGCTGCGTGTCACCCTGAACGCGCCGGGGCGCCACAACGCCCTGAATGCGGCTGCGGCCGTAGCGGTTGCGACAGAAGAAGGCATTGACGATGAGGCGATCCTGCGCGCGCTGGAAAGCTTCCAGGGAACGGGCCGTCGCTTCGACTTCCTCGGTGAATTCCCACTGGAGCCGGTAAATGGTAAGCCAGGTTCTGCGATGCTGGTAGACGACTACGGTCACCATCCGACCGAAGTGGACGCCACCATCAAAGCGGCACGCGCGGGTTGGCCAGAAAAGAATCTGGTTATGATCTTCCAGCCGCACCGTTACACGCGTACCCGCGATCTGTACGACGATTTTGCCAACGTGCTTTCGCAGGTCGATACCCTGCTGATGCTGGACGTTTATGCCGCAGGCGAAAATCCGATTCCGGGCGCGGATAGTCGTTCTTTATGTCGTACCATCCGTGGACGAGGTAAAGTGGATCCTATTCTGGTTCCCGACCCGGCACAGGTGGCAGAAATGCTTGCCCCGGTCCTGACAGGCAACGATCTGATCCTGATTCAGGGTGCGGGAAATATCGGCAAAATCGCCCGTACCTTAGCTGAAATCAAACTGAAGCCGCAAACTCAGGAGGACGAGCGTCATGGCTGATAAGATTGCTGTCCTGTTTGGCGGCACCTCCGCCGAACGCGAGGTATCTCTGAATTCGGGCGCTGCCGTGCTGGCGGGCCTGCGTGAAGGGGGCGTCGACGCGCACCCGGTTGATCCGAAAGACGTAGACGTTACGCAGTTGAAAGCGATGGGCTTCGATAAAGCCTTCATCGCGTTGCACGGTCGCGGCGGTGAAGACGGCACGTTACAGGGGCTGCTGGAGCTTATCGGTATGCCGTATACCGGCAGCGGCGTGATGGCATCTGCCATCTCCATGGATAAACTGCGCAGCAAACTGCTGTGGCAGGGCGCCGGCCTGCCCGTTGCGCCATGGGTTGCACTGACGCGTCGCGAATATGAATTAGGCCTGTCGGACAACATTAATACACACATTGCCGCGCTGGGCTTACCGGTTATTGTCAAGCCGAGCCGCGAAGGGTCGAGCGTGGGAATGTCCAAAGTGGATAAAGCTGGCGATTTAGCGTCCGCTTTAGCATTGGCATTTCAACACGATGAAGAAGTATTGATTGAAAAATGGCTCAGCGGGCCGGAATTTACCGTCGCGATGCTTGGCGAAGAAATTTTACCGTCAATTCGCATCCAACCCGCGGGAGTCTTCTATGATTATGAGGCGAAGTATCTCTCTGATGAGACGCAATATTTCTGTCCTGGTGGCCTTGAAGCAGAACGTGAAGCCGAATTACAGTCTCTGGTGCTTAAAGCCTGGAATGTTCTCGGATGCCGTGGCTGGGGACGCATCGACGTGATGCTCGACGGTGACGGGCAATTTTATCTGCTGGAAGCAAACACGTCTCCGGGTATGACCAGCCATAGCCTTGTGCCAATGGCGGCGCGTCAGGCAGGAATGAGTTTCTCGCAGTTAGTCGTACGTATTCTGGACCAGGCGGGCTGATATGTCTCAGGCTGCATTGAACACGCGCAACCGCGAGGAAGAAGAATACACTTCTTCGCGCCGGAGTAATGGTACGCGTCTTGCAGGTATCATCTTCCTGCTCGGAGTGCTGTGCACCGTGTTTATCAGCGGCTGGATGGTGCTGGGCTGGATGGAAGACGCGCAGCGGTTGCCGCTGTCGAAGCTGGTGGTGACCGGGGAACGTCACTACACGCGTAACGATGACATTCGCCAGTCTATTCTGGCACTAGGGTCGCCTGGCACCTTTATGACGCAGGACGTCAACATTATCCAGAGTCAGATTGAACGTCTGCCCTGGATTAAACAGGCAAGTGTCAGAAAGCAATGGCCCGATGAATTGAAGATTCATCTGGTTGAATATGTGCCGATTGCGCGTTGGAATGATCAGCATATGGTTGACGTAGACGGAAATTCGTTCAGCGTCCCGAGCGATCGTGTCAACAAGCAGAATTTACCGATGTTGTATGGCCCGGAAGGCAGCGAAAACGAAGTCTTGCAGGGTTTTCGTGAGATGGGGCAGGTGCTGGCTAAGGATCGTTTTGCGTTAAAAGAAGCTGCGATGACGGCGCGCCGCTCCTGGCAGCTGACGCTTACGAACGGCATTAAGCTTAACCTTGGCCGCGGCGACACAATGAAACGTCTGGCGCGTTTTGTAGAACTTTACCCGGTTTTACAGCAGCAGGCGCAGACGGATGGCAAACGGATAAGCTACGTTGATTTGCGCTATGACTCAGGCGCAGCAGTCGGTTGGGAGCCGGCTCCGGTCGAGGAACCTAATCAGCAACAGAATCAGGCACAGGTACAGGCAGAACAACAATGATCAAGTCGACGGACAGAAAATTGGTAGTAGGACTGGAGATTGGCACCGCGAAGGTTGCCGCTTTAGTAGGGGAAGTTCTGCCCGACGGTATGGTCAATATCATTGGCGTGGGCAGCTGCCCGTCCCGTGGTATGGATAAAGGTGGGGTAAACGACCTTGAGTCGGTGGTGAAATGCGTTCAGCGCGCCATCGACCAGGCTGAATTGATGGCAGATTGCCAGATTTCCTCTGTCTATCTGGCCCTTTCTGGTAAGCACATCAGCTGCCAGAATGAAATCGGTATGGTGCCGATTTCCGAAGAAGAAGTGACGCAGGAAGACGTTGAGAACGTTGTCCACACGGCGAAATCCGTGCGCGTTCGCGACGAGCACCGTGTGCTGCATGTGATTCCGCAGGAATACGCGATCGACTACCAGGAAGGCATCAAGAATCCAGTCGGTCTGTCGGGCGTGCGTATGCAGGCAAAAGTGCACCTGATCACATGTCACAACGATATGGCGAAGAACATTGTAAAAGCCGTTGAACGTTGTGGCCTGAAAGTTGACCAACTTATTTTCGCCGGTCTTGCCGCGAGCTATTCCGTGCTGACCGAAGACGAACGTGAACTGGGCGTCTGTGTGGTGGATATTGGTGGTGGTACAATGGACATGGCTGTCTATACCGGCGGTGCGTTGCGCCACACCAAAGTGATCCCGTACGCCGGGAATGTGGTGACCAGCGATATCGCTTACGCCTTTGGTACGCCACCGAGCGACGCAGAGGCGATTAAAGTGCGCCATGGTTGCGCGCTGGGTTCTATCGTCGGCAAAGACGAAAGCGTTGAAGTGCCGAGCGTAGGTGGGCGACCGCCGCGCAGCCTGCAACGCCAGACCCTGGCAGAGGTGATTGAGCCGCGCTATACCGAGCTGCTTAACCTGGTCAACGAAGAGATTTTGCAGTTACAGGAACAGCTTCGCCAGCAGGGTGTGAAACATCATCTCGCGGCGGGGATTGTATTAACCGGCGGGGCAGCGCAAATTGAAGGTCTTGCGGCCTGCGCTCAGCGCGTGTTCCATACGCAGGTGCGTATCGGTGCGCCGCTGAATATCACCGGTTTAACGGATTATGCTCAGGAGCCGTACTATTCAACGGCGGTGGGCCTGCTGCACTACGGGAAAGAGTCCCATTTAAGTGGTGAAGCAGAGGTGGAAAAACGCGTCTCGGTGGGGTCGTGGGTCAAACGACTTAACACCTGGTTGCGAAAAGAATTTTAATTTTTTAAGAGACCGGAGAGAATTAGCGGTCTCGGGCGACAGGCACAACGGAGAGAAACTATGTTTGAACCAATGGAATTAACCAACGACGCGGTGATTAAAGTCATCGGCGTCGGTGGCGGCGGCGGTAACGCCGTAGAGCATATGGTGCGCGAGCGCATTGAAGGTGTTGAATTCTTCGCGGTGAACACCGATGCACAGGCACTGCGTAAAACGGCTGTTGGCCAGACCATTCAGATCGGTGGTGGCATCACCAAAGGCCTGGGAGCAGGGGCTAACCCGGAAGTGGGCCGTAACGCGGCTGAAGAAGATCGTGAAGCGCTGCGCGCTGCACTGGACGGTGCTGACATGGTCTTCATCGCAGCGGGTATGGGCGGCGGTACAGGTACCGGTGCAGCACCCGTTGTGGCGGAAGTCGCAAAAGATTTAGGTATTCTGACCGTTGCTGTCGTGACCAAGCCTTTCAACTTTGAAGGCAAGAAGCGTATGGCTTTCGCGGAGCAGGGTATCACCGAGCTGTCCAAGCACGTGGACTCTCTGATTACCATCCCGAACGACAAGCTGCTTAAAGTGCTGGGTCGCGGTATTTCTCTGCTGGACGCCTTTGGCGCAGCAAACGACGTGCTGAAAGGCGCGGTTCAGGGTATCGCTGAACTGATTACCCGTCCTGGCCTGATGAACGTTGACTTTGCAGACGTTCGCACCGTGATGTCCGAAATGGGCTACGCGATGATGGGTTCTGGCGTGGCAAGCGGCGAAGACCGTGCGGAAGAAGCGGCTGAAATGGCGATCTCTTCTCCACTGCTGGAAGATATCGACCTGTCCGGTGCGCGCGGCGTGCTGGTCAACATTACCGCTGGCTTTGACCTGCGTCTGGATGAGTTCGAAACCGTGGGTAACACCATCCGTGCGTTCGCCTCTGACAACGCGACCGTGGTAATCGGTACGTCACTTGATCCGGAAATGAACGACGAGCTGCGTGTGACTGTTGTCGCCACCGGTATCGGTATGGACAAGCGTCCTGAGATCACCCTGGTAACCAACAAACAGACTCAGCAGCCGGTGATGGATCGTTACCAGCAGCACGGTATGGCGCCTCTGACTCAGGAGCAAAAACCGGCGGCGAAAGTGGTGAACGACCCGACTCCACAAACGGCAAAAGAGCCAGATTATCTGGACATCCCGGCGTTCCTGCGTAAGCAAGCTGACTAAGAATTGGCTGGAATTTGGGGATTTGCGCTCTTTGTGCTAAACTGGCCCGCCGTTAGTGATATACACTCTCGGTTGGATAGTTAATTTGGCGAGATTATACGATGATCAAACAAAGGACACTTAAACGTATCGTTCAGGCGACGGGTGTCGGTTTACATACCGGCAAGAAAGTCACACTGACGTTACGCCCTGCGCCGGCCAATACCGGGGTCATCTATCGTCGCACCGACTTGAATCCACCGGTAGATTTTCCGGCCGATGCCAAATCTGTGCGTGATACTATGCTCTGTACTTGTCTGGTGAACGAGCATGACGTGCGGATTTCTACCGTAGAGCACCTGAACGCCGCCCTGGCGGGTCTGGGTATCGACAACATTATTGTTGAAGTCGATGCGCCAGAAATCCCGATCATGGACGGGAGTGCTGCTCCGTTCGTTTATTTGCTGCTGGATGCCGGCATCGAAGAACTGAACTGCGCGAAGAAATTTGTTCGCATTAAAGAGACCGTTCGCGTCGAAGATGGCGACAAATGGGCTGAATTCAAACCGTACAATGGTTTCTCGTTGGACTTCACCATCGATTTTAACCACCCGGCGATTGATTCCAGCACCCAGCGCTACGCGATGAACTTCTCTGCGGATGCGTTTATGCGTCAGATCAGCCGAGCGCGTACTTTCGGCTTCATGCGTGATATCGAATATTTGCAGTCCCGCGGCCTGTGCCTGGGCGGCAGCTTCGATTGTGCCATCGTTGTTGACGATTATCGCGTACTGAACGAAGACGGCCTGCGTTTTGAAGATGAATTTGTTCGTCACAAAATGCTGGATGCGATCGGCGACCTCTTCATGTGTGGTCACAATATCATTGGTGCCTTTACCGCGTTTAAATCCGGTCATGCACTGAACAACAAACTGTTGCAGGCAGTCCTGGCAAAACAGGAAGCCTGGGAATATGTGACCTTCGAAGACGAAGCTGAACTGCCGCTGGCGTTCAAAGCACCGACTATGGTCCTGGCGTAACGGTTAAACCCGTTTCGTAAGAAAAGCGACTGGTTCACCTGGTACTCTCTCCGACCAGGGAAGCCAGTCGTTTTTATTTCTGCCTTTCTTTGATTTGCCCCTCTCACCCCTGGCGCGTGTCAGGTGCCGAATAACGGTGTGTTCGCTGCATTATTGACCGTTTTTACCTGCTGCAAGGTGTCATTCCTGCTGCTGTGTATTGGCTTTAGTGGTAATATCTGGGCGCTAAAAAAAGAATAACTGAATTCAGCCTGCACCGGCGGGCGAACGTGGTGGAGCAAGTGAGCGGAATACTGACGCGCTGGCGACAATTTGGCAGACGTTACTTCTGGCCGCATCTCTTATTAGGGATGGTCGCGGCGAGTCTCGGCTTGCCTGTGCTCAGCAACAGTGCAGAGGCGGCAACGCCAGCACGTTCCACGACGACCAAACACGATCTCACCACGCGGGTTAACTTTACTAATCTCGCCTGGCTTGAAGCCAGCCGTCGTCCCAATTTCTCCGTTGATTACTGGCAGCAACACGCTATACGCACGGTTATCCGCCATCTGTCGTTCGCGATGGCGCCGCAGACGATGCCCGTTGCTGAGGAAACGCTGCCGGTTCAGGCCCAGCATCTTGCCCTGCTTGATACGCTTAATGCGCTGCTGACGCAGGACAATCAACCGCCTGTGGCCGTAAGCCAGACGGCACAAACCGATTTTGTTCCCCCTTCCTCCTTCTCTGTTTCGACATGGATTAGCCAGGTTCACGGCATCCGTGCCGGGCCTCTGCGCCTCAGCTAAATTAATCTTTTTCAATACCTTAATTTATCTGCCCGTCTGGGGCGTTTGAGAATTTATTATGCTAATCAAATTATTAACCAAAGTTTTTGGTAGTCGTAACGATCGTACCCTGCGCCGTATGCGCAAAGCTGTAAACGTCATCAACGGTATGGAACCGGCGATGGAGAAGCTCTCTGATGATGAGCTGAAGGCGAAAACTGCGGAGTTCCGCGCGCGCCTGGAAAAAGGCGAAACCTTAGAAAGCCTGATCCCGGAAGCCTTTGCTGTCGTTCGTGAGGCGAGTAAGCGTGTGTTCGGCATGCGTCACTTCGACGTACAGCTGCTGGGCGGCATGGTGCTTAACGAGCGCTGCATCGCCGAAATGCGTACCGGTGAAGGTAAAACCCTGACCGCTACGCTGCCGGCCTACCTGAACGCGCTGACCGGGAAAGGCGTTCACGTTGTTACCGTCAACGACTATCTGG
This sequence comes from Enterobacter cloacae complex sp. P24RS, assembly GCF_014982165.1. Lineage (NCBI taxonomy): Bacteria > Pseudomonadati > Pseudomonadota > Gammaproteobacteria > Enterobacterales > Enterobacteriaceae > Enterobacter > Enterobacter cloacae complex sp. P24RS. The sequence goes on along the minus strand of NZ_JADCKU010000002.1, from coordinate 113,133 downwards.
CGCAGCGTGACGCCGAAAACAACCGTCCACTGTTCGAATTCCTTGGCATGACCGTCGGCATTAACATGTCCGGCCTGCCGGCACCCGCCAAGCGTGAAGCCTATAACGCGGATATTACTTACGGAACGAACAACGAATACGGCTTCGACTACCTGCGCGACAACATGGCGTTCAGCCCGGAAGAGCGCGTCCAGCGTAAGCTGCACTATGCGCTGGTGGATGAGGTTGACTCCATTCTGATTGATGAAGCGCGTACCCCGCTGATCATCTCCGGCCCGGCCGAAGACAGCTCCGAGATGTACCGTAAAGTCGACAAAATCATTCCACACCTGCTGCGTCAGGAGAAAGAAGACTCCGATACCTTCCAGGGTGAAGGTCACTTCTCCGTGGATGAAAAAGCGCGCCAGGTGAACCTGACCGAACGCGGTCTGGTGAAAATCGAAGAGCTGCTGGTGGCTGAAGGCATTATGGAAGAGGGCGAGTCCCTGTATTCCCCGAGCAACATCATGCTGATGCACCACGTGACCGCCGCACTGCGCGCGCACGCGCTGTTTACCCGCGACGTTGACTATATCGTGAAAGACGGTGAAGTCATCATCGTCGATGAACACACCGGTCGTACCATGCAGGGCCGTCGCTGGTCCGATGGCCTGCACCAGGCCGTGGAAGCGAAAGAAGGCGTGGACATTCAAAACGAAAACCAGACGCTGGCATCTATCACCTTCCAGAACTACTTCCGTCTGTACGAGAAGCTGGCGGGGATGACCGGTACCGCAGATACCGAAGCGTTTGAATTCAGCTCCATCTACAAGCTGGATACCGTGGTGGTGCCAACCAACCGTCCAATGATCCGTAAGGATATGCCGGACCTGGTATACATGACCGAAGCGGAAAAAATTCAGGCGATCATCGAAGATATTCGCGATCGCACTGCGAAGGGGCAGCCAGTACTGGTGGGGACCATCTCCATCGAGAAATCCGAAGTGGTGTCTAACGAACTGACCAAAGCGGGCATTAAACACAACGTACTGAACGCTAAGTTCCACGCAAAAGAAGCGGATATCGTAGCTCAGGCGGGTTATCCGGCAGCCGTGACCATCGCCACCAACATGGCGGGTCGTGGTACCGATATTATGCTCGGTGGTAGCTGGCAGGCCGAAGTCGCGGAGCTGGAAAACCCAACGCCAGAGCAAATCGCGCAGATCAAAGCCGACTGGCAGGTGCGTCACGACGCGGTGCTGGCATCCGGTGGTCTGCACATCATTGGTACCGAGCGTCACGAATCTCGTCGTATCGATAACCAGCTGCGTGGCCGTGCGGGCCGTCAGGGTGATGCCGGTTCTTCCCGCTTCTACCTGTCTATGGAAGATGCGCTGATGCGTATTTTCGCCTCCGACCGCGTGTCCGGCATGATGCGTAAACTGGGCATGAAGCCTGGTGAAGCCATTGAGCACCCGTGGGTGACTAAAGCGATTGCCAACGCCCAGCGTAAAGTGGAAAGTCGCAACTTCGATATTCGTAAGCAGCTGCTGGAATATGATGACGTGGCCAACGACCAGCGTCGTGCGATCTACACCCAGCGTAACGAACTGCTGGACGTGTCTGACGTGAGCGAAACCATAAACAGCATTCGTGAAGATGTGTTCAAAGCCACTATCGATGCGCACATTCCGCCGCAGTCTCTGGAAGAGATGTGGGATATCGAAGGCTTGCAGGAACGTCTGAAAAATGACTTCGACCTCGAGCTGCCAATCAAAGAGTGGCTGGACAAAGAGCCTGAGCTGCACGAAGAGACGCTGCGCGAGCGTATCTACGAAACCGCGCTGGACGTCTACAAGCGTAAAGAAGAAGTGGTTGGCGCTGAGATGATGCGTCACTTCGAGAAAGGCGTTATGTTGCAGACGCTGGATTCCCTGTGGAAAGAGCACCTGGCGGCAATGGACTACCTGCGTCAGGGTATCCACCTGCGTGGTTATGCGCAGAAAGATCCGAAGCAGGAGTACAAGCGTGAATCCTTCGCCATGTTTGCTGCCATGCTGGAATCGCTGAAGTATGAAGTCATCAGCACCCTGAGCAAAGTTCAGGTGCGTATGCCGGAAGAGGTAGAAGCGATGGAGCAGCAGCGCCGTGAAGAAGCTGAGCGTCTGGCGCAGATGCAGCAGCTGAGCCACCAGACCGATGAAAGCGAAGCCGCAGCGGCAATCGCCGCGCAGACGGGCGATCGTAAGGTCGGTCGTAACGATCCGTGCCCATGCGGTTCCGGCAAAAAATACAAGGCGTGCCACGGCCGCCTGAGCTAAGACATAACCACTCGAAAAGGCGCAGACTTCTGCGCCTTTTTTATGGACGTGACACGATGAAAACACTGCAAATTGCTGTCGGGATCATTCGCAACCCGCAAAATCAGATCTTTATAACCCAACGCGCCGCCGATGCGCACATGGCGAACAAATGGGAATTTCCGGGCGGGAAAATTGAATCCGGTGAAACACCGGAGCAGGCGCTGGTGCGCGAGCTTCAGGAAGAGGTCGGCATTACTCCGATTGGCGCAACGCTGTTTGATAAGCTGGAATACCAGTTTCCGGACAGGCACATCACGCTGTGGTTCTGGCTGGTGGAAAGCTGGGAAGGTGAACCGTGGGGCAAAGAGGGGCAACCGGGTGGCTGGGTTACGCTTCACGCGAGTGATGCCGAAAAATTTCCTCCGGCAAATGCGCCCGTCATATCCCGGCTAACGGGAGACCTGTAGGCCTGCTAAGCGAAGCGCCAGCAGGCTTCAGAGGTTACTGCTGGTTCTCGCTCCAGTCATCGCTATCGGAGAGATCGCCTTCGCTGGGAATGCGTTTCTCTTCCGCCGCCCATTCGCCCAGGTCTATAAGCTGACAGCGCTTGCAGCAGAACGGGCGAAACGGACTCACTTCTCCCCAGACGACAGTTTTCCCACAGGTTGGGCAGTTTACGGTGGTTACGTCAGACATCGGCACTCCTTAACAACAGGCCAGTTCAAAATCGAGGCGTTCCGGCACGGTGCCATGTTCACTGTCCAGCGGCATGAAGCGGATCGCGAAACGGCTTTTATGCCCGGAAATTTGCGGGTAAAGCTGCTCGCCAAGAGCCAGATTCAGACGCAGAAGATCGGCGTCGTCGCCGTTGTCCTGATAGAAACCGTTGAGGCTGGTTTGCTTGCGGAACGGGGCAGAGTTACGCACAAGATCGAGGATCAGCGATAACGTCTGATTCATCGGCTCCAGGCTGCCCAGCCAGCTGTTTACCTGACGATCGCGCTGCTCCTGCGGCATGTGCAACCACATATGCAGCGTTGGCAGGTCAAAGCTACAGCACCCACCCGGTATGCTCAGGCGCTGGCGCACCAGCGCAATGAGACGGTCCTCTCGTAAAAACTGCCCGACGCGCGGTGCAGCCATCAGCGTTGTGCTGCTGTTTTTCAATTGCTGGCGTAAGGCGTCAATTCGGCTTTGATCCACGCCCGGCACTTCGGCCCAGGCCTGCAATTTACGCTGCTGGCGCTCCAGCTCTTTCAACAGCTCCGTGCGGACATCGCCGCGTTCAATCACATCCAGCAGATCGCCCACGTTGCGGAAAAAATGCAGCGCGGTGGCGTGATCGTTGACGGGCAGATGTTGTGAAAGCTGTTGAATAAGGAATTCTATGCGTAGCCAGGTACGCATTTTTTCGTTAAGCGGGTGCTCAAAAAGGATATGAGTCGACATTATGGTTTTTCCTGTGCAACGGCCTGCGCGGCGAAGGTCAGATACTGCGCGTGCAGACGAGCAACATCCGATGCAATGGCATCTGGTGCGCCGTTATTATCAATAACATCATCCGCAACGGCGAGGCGCGCTTCGCGCGTGGCCTGTGCGGCAAGAATTTGTTCAGCATGCTCGCGTGAAACGTGGTCACGCGCCATGGTTCTCTGGATTTGCGTTTCGCGGGAAACGTCAATCACCAGCGTTCTGTCTGCTTTATTCTGAAGCTGATTTTCAACCAGTAACGGGACCACCCACAACACATAGGGCGAACGGGCTGCGGCAATTTGACGCTGGGTTTCCTGGTGGATAATGGGGTGGAGCAGGGCATTAAGCCAGGCTTTTTCCACAGGATCGGAAAATATGCACTCGCGCAGCTGCCGACGATTCAGGGTGCCGTCAGCCTGTATAACACTGCGACCAAAATGCGCTTCGATGGCGTTTAAGGCGGGTGTATTGGGTTCTACCACCTGACGGGCAATGATGTCGGCGTCGATAATCGTGATGCCGAGACGAGCAAACGCCTGCGCAACGGTGCTTTTACCACTACCGATGCCGCCGGTTAATGCGACGATATACCCCATTAAATCGGATCCTGGGAATTATTCATTTTTAAAATCAGTTGCTTAAAATTCAAACTTACAACAGCCAATGTTTAGCTCTCTTTACCCGCTTTTTACCAGGTAAATTTATAGGATTGTAGCGTAAAAAAAGAGAATTTCGCAGTCTTGCGGAGCAGGTATTAGTGCGTATGATAGCGTCACTGGAGTTGTGCTTTTAATAAATTTGCCTCTAACCCCAGGAATCCGCACATGCGTATCGAAGAAGATCTGAAGTTAGGTTTTAAAGACGTTCTTATCCGCCCTAAACGCTCTACACTGAAAAGTCGCTCAGACGTTGAACTTGAACGTCAATTCACCTTTAAGCATTCCGGTCAGACGTGGTCTGGCGTGCCGATTATCGCGGCCAACATGGACACGGTCGGGACCTTCGAGATGGCGACCGCACTGGCGCAATTCGACATCCTTACTGCGGTACACAAACACTACAGCCCTGAGGAGTGGAATGCGTTTGTCGCCTCAGCCTCCGCTGACGTGGTGAAGCATGTGATGGTCTCGACCGGTACGTCTGATGCCGACTTCGAGAAAACCAAACAGATCCTGAACGCGAATCCTGCGCTGAATTTTGTCTGCATTGACGTGGCAAACGGGTATTCCGAGCATTTCGTCCAGTTCGTCAGCAAGGCGCGTGAAGCCTGGCCAACCAAAACCATCATCGCGGGCAACGTGGTGACCGGTGAAATGTGTGAAGAGCTGATCCTCTCCGGTGCCGACATTGTGAAAGTGGGCATCGGCCCGGGGTCCGTATGCACCACGCGCGTGAAAACCGGTGTGGGTTATCCGCAACTGTCTGCGGTCATTGAATGCGCTGACGCCGCGCACGGTCTGGGCGGCCAAATCATCAGCGACGGTGGCTGCACCATGCCGGGCGATGTCGCGAAAGCCTTTGGCGGCGGCGCAGACTTCGTGATGCTCGGCGGCATGCTGGCAGGCCACGAAGAGAGCGGCGGTACCGTGGTGGAAGAAAACGGCGAGAAATTCATGCTGTTCTACGGCATGAGCTCTGAATCTGCGATGACCCGTCACGTGGGTGGCGTAGCCAAATACCGTGCGGCGGAAGGCAAAACCGTTAAGCTGCCGCTGCGTGGCCCGGTCGAGAACACGGCGCGCGATATTCTCGGCGGTCTGCGCTCCGCCTGTACCTACGTTGGGGCTTCCCGCCTGAAAGAGCTGACTAAACGCACGACGTTTATCCGCGTTCAGGAGCAGGAAAACCGCGTATTTAATAGCCTCTGACGGCTACGGCTGGCGCGCATCCGTGCGCCAGCGCTACCCCAAGCTCATTGCATCCCCCAGATGAAAAATCGGCAGATACATCGCCACCACCAGCGTGCCGATAATCAGTCCCGTCACGACAAGTAACAGAGGCTCAAGCAGCGCCGCCAGATTGTCTGCCTGCTGAAATGTCTGCTCCGTATGGTGACGGGCCAGATTCATCAGCATTACATCAAGCGAACCCGATATTTCGCCGGTGCGAATGAGCTGAATACACAGTGGCGTAAAAACAGAGGCCTTCTGGAAGGAGGACCACACGGGCATGCCCTGTTCGATATTGCTGCGTATCGCGCGGAGTTTCTCCTGCCAGTAGCCACGCTCAACGATCTCCTCCGCGCTTTCCAGCCCTTGTAAAAAGGTAATGCCGGCCTGCTGGGTTAATGACAGCACGGTAAAAATTTGTCCCAGCTTTTGTCCGCGCGTCAGCGTGCCCATTACCGGTACGTGTAACAAGACATACTGCCAGTGCGGGTGCCGCCGCAGTTTAAAGGCGATGATAGCCAATATGATGAGCAGGGCGACAAGGGTAAGAACATGCGTCTGAACAAAGGCCGCCAGCCCCATGACTGCCTGCGTGAGCAAGGGCAGCGGGGTGTTAAACGTTTTGTAGATTGCAGCAAACTCGGGCAACACCAGCGTGACCATAGCCAGCACCACGAAAACGGCCAGCGTCAGAATGATCGTTGGATAGCGCAGCGCTTTCTTTACCTTTGCATTGAGCTGCTGCTGGGATTTCTGCTGCTGCGCAAGCTGACGGCAGCACGCTTCGAGCTTTCCCGTCAGCTCACCCGTTTTCACCATGGAGACATACAGGGGACTGAACACCTCAGGCCATTTCTTCATGGCCTCTGACAGGGCGCAGCCTTCACTGAGGTCATCAGCAAGACTGTGCAGCAGCGCCTGCCACTGTTTCAAAGGATGCTGTTCCGCCAGCATTTGCAGGCTTTGGGACAGCGTGAGTCCGGCCTGTAACAGCGTGGCGAGCTGGCGAAAAATCTCGTAGCAGTGCTCCACCTGCCATCGGTGGCGTCCCTGACAGCGCTTGAGCGCCAGCGGGTGCAGCTGTTTAAGCACCAGTGCGGTGAAAGCTGCGTCACGGTCTATGGCCCAGAGGGTGCCCGTTTGCACGTCCCCCTCGGGGGTAAGAGCACGCCAGCGCCAGAGCGAATTAGCAGCCATCGGGCATTCCCAGTACGCGCAACAGCTCTTCGAGCGTGGTCAGCCCTTGCTCCACGGCCATGCAGCCATGCTCAAACAAAGAGGCCATTCCCGCCTGTCGTGCGCTGGAGCCAATCACCTCCGTACTTGCTCCGCTGGCAATGGCCTGACGGAGCGCATCGTCAATGACCAGCACTTCAAAAATGGCTACGCGACCGTAAAAACCGTGATAGCAGCGATCGCAGCCGGTGGGTTGCCAGCGAGGAAGCGGACGGGGCCACAGCGTGCGCGGCAGTTCGGCGTGGCGGCCGGTTTCCTGCCGGCAGTACGGACATAAACGGCGTACCAGCCGCTGGGCAATCACCATCGAGAGCGCCGAGGAGATCATCCAGCGTGCGACGCCCATCTGTTGCAGCCTGACCAGCGTTTCAGTCGTCGAGTTAGTATGAAGGGTGGACAGCACCAGATGCCCGGTTTGCGCGGCCTTAATCGCAATTTCTGCCGTTTCGCCGTCGCGAATTTCACCCACCATAATGATGTCAGGATCCTGCCTGAGCAGCGCGCGCAGCACGCTCTGAAAGGTCAGCCCCGCGCGCGGATTAATCTGCGTCTGGTTTAAGCCTGCAAGGGGAATTTCCACCGGATCTTCCACGCTGCAAATATTGACGTCAGGGGTATTCCTGGCCTGCAACGCGCTGTACAGCGTCACCGTTTTCCCGCTACCGGTCGGGCCGGTGACCAGAATTAAACCCTGAGGGCTGTTAAGCACTCCGGCAAAACGGGCCTGCTGGTCTGCGCTCATCCCCAGCTGTTCAAGCTCCAGAGCTTGCTGTACCTGATGAAGCAGGCGGAGCACGATTTTTTCTCCACCGCTACAGGGAAGGGTTGCGATACGAAAAGAGACGGGGACGCTTGCCAGCTCCACCGTAAACTGACCGTCCTGCGGCAGCCGACGTTCTGCAATATCCAGCTGGCCCAGCACCTTCAGGCGTGCGGCAAGCGTCGTCCCGAGGGCGGCAGGGATCGGCGGCTGCGGGTAGAGAACGCCGTCAATTCGCAACCGGATCTGGTAGCCGTTGTCGGTCGGTTCAATATGGATGTCGGAGGCACGCTGGTTTACTGCCTGCTGCAACGTTGTGTTGAGCACATCTGCGGCTGAGTTTGGCGCTATGCCCGGCAGATGTGATAATGAGACGGGCTGTAGCCGTTTTTCCATCCGCTCGGCCGTCCAGCACTCGATATCAATACGCTTCTGTGTGGCGAAGCGTAACGCCTCCATCAGCTCAGAGGCAGGGTTACCCACCACCGCAATGCTGATCGTGTCGGTGTCGCTTGCGAGCAGCAGTGCGTGATGGCGCTGACAGAGCGTCATAAGCTGTTCGGTATTCATTGCCCACTCCTGTCAGTTGGTGTCGAAGCGGAAAACATCTTCACAGGCTTGTCTGAGCGCACTGTCGGACGCAATTTTGCAGTCACGCGTCCAGCCCGTCATACCGTTACCGTCGCTCCAGATCGGCGTCATCAGCACTTCGAGTCCGTTAAGACTTTCCTGCCCTGTTAACGATACGACCCCCTTTGCTACGCTCATCGCCGAAACGTAACGCGTGGTTGTCGGAGAGGGAATGCCATTGGTGCCTGCGTCGCAGCGATCCACGCCCCCCCGATCCAGGGCGCAAAGGTCAATGGCGGTACGGTAGGGAATGAACGTTTGCAGCATATCGGTGAGCGCCGCTTTTCGCAGGTAGTTCTGGTAGGCCGGGACGCCAATCGCGCTCAGGATGGCAATAATGCCAATGACGACCATTAGCTCAATCAGCGTAAATCCTTGTTGTCTGTTCATGTCTGCTCCTTACGTTAGGTGGCGCTACTCTGGCAGTGCCGGGACGCAGAAACGAGGGGCAAAAGCGTGAACGTGAAGGGGCTTTCAGGGAAATGATTCAGCGTTGCAGAGATGGACAGCGTAATTGCGAGCGGTTTCGTATTTCCCCCCTCCGGGCGGAGAGGGGAAGGGCAAATTATTTGAAGCGCATCGAGAGGTCGAGGGCGCGTACGTGCTTGGTCAGCGCGCCAACGGAGATGTAGTCGACGCCGGTTTCAGCAAATTCACGGAGGGTGTCGAACGTCACGTTGCCGGACACCTCCAGCTGCGCCTGGCCGTTTGTGCGTTTGACCGCTTCACGCATCTGCTCCGTGTCGAAGTTATCGAGCATGATGATGTCAGCCCCCGCCTTGATGGCCTCGTCCAGCTCGTCCAGATTTTCCACTTCTACTTCGACCGGCACATCCGGATGCAGCCAGAAGGCTTTTTCTACTGCCTTGCGCACCGAGCCAGAGGCAATAATGTGGTTCTCTTTGATCAGGAAGGCGTCGGATAAGCCCAGACGATGGTTTGCGCCGCCGCCGCAGAGCACGGCGTATTTTAGCGCGGTGCGCAGGCCAGGCAGGGTTTTACGGGTGTCCAGCAGCTGCGTGCGGGTACCTGCCAGCAGGTCAACGTAGCGGCGCACTTCGCTGGCGACGCCAGAGAGCGTTTGCACAAAGTTGAGCGCGGTGCGTTCGCCGGTCAGCAAGACGCGGGACGGACCGTCCAGCTCGAAAAGGGGCTGATTCGCACTGACCGTATCGCCGTCGTTAACGTGCCATGTTACCTGCACCTCGTCGCCCGCCAGCTGGGTGAAGACCTCCTCAACCCAGCGTTTGCCGCAAAATACGCCGTCTTCGCGGGTGATGATGACCGCGTGCGAGCGTGTCTCTTTTGGCAACAATTGGGCGGTAATATCGTTATCGGCGCTGACGTCGCCGCCCAAGTCTTCTTTCAGAGCATGGGCAACGCTTGTCGGAATATCACTATTAATACGTTCCAGAAGCGCGTCACGTCGGTGGTCGGGGTTATAGCGGCGAGGCGGCATGATAAAACTCCAAATTGGTAACGAATCATAATATTGAAACATGCTACTCTGAACCGAGTAACTGCACCATAGATAAGGAGTTCCAGCATGTTGTTAGAAAACGGATGGCTGGTGGACGCGCGACATGTACCGTCGCCGCACCACGATTGCCGCCCGGAGGATGAAAAACCCACACTGCTGGTGGTTCATAACATTAGTCTCCCGCCGGGTGAATTTGGCGGTCCGTGGATCGACGCGTTATTCACTGGAACGATAGATCCCGATGCCCACCCTTTCTTTGCTGAGATTGCACACCTGCGCGTATCGGCGCACTGCCTGATCCGTCGTGACGGCGAAGTGGTTCAGTATGTTCCCTTTGATAAGCGAGCCTGGCATGCGGGCGTGTCGATGTACAAAGGACGCGAGCGCTGCAACGATTTTTCCATTGGAATAGAGCTGGAAGGCACCGACACCACGCCTTACACCGATGCGCAATATCAGAAACTGGTTGCTGTGACGAAAACGTTAGTCGGGCTTTATCCCGCCATTGCAGACATTATTACGGGCCACAGCGACATCGCCCCCGAAAGAAAAACTGACCCCGGCCCGGCGTTTGACTGGTCCCGGTTTCACGCCATGCTTACCACGTCGTCAGATAAGGAGATAACATGACGTTGTTTACCATGCTGCTGGTTATGATCGCCGAACGCCTGTTTAAGCTCGGCGAGCACTGGCATCTGGATCACCGGCTGGAAGTGTTATTCCGCCGCATCAGGCATTTTTCTATGCTACGCACGCTGCTGATGACGGCCGGTGTGATGGTCATTACCTTCCTGCTGCTGCGCGCGCTTTACGGCCTCTTTTTCAACGTGCCGCTGCTGGTGGTGTGGATCCTGCTGGGCGTGCTGTGCATCGGCGCGGGCAAGGTGCGTATGCACTATCATGCCTACCTGAAAGCCGCCTCACGGGACGATGCCCACGCGCGCGGCGCGATGGCAAGCGAGCTGACGATGATCCACGGCGTGCCGCCGGACTGCGATGAACGTGAGTTCCTGCGCGAGCTGCAAAACGCGCTGCTGTGGATTAACTTCCGTTATTACCTGGCGCCGCTGTTCTGGTTTGTGGTGGGCGGCCCGTGGGGGCCGGTTCTGCTGATGGGCTATGCGTTCCTGCGCGCCTGGCAGACCTGGCTTGCCCGTTATCTGACCCCGCATGAGCGTTTGCTTTCCGGCATTGATGCCATTCTGCACGTGCTTGACTGGATCCCGGTGCGTCTGGTGGGCGTGGTCTATGCCCTTATCGGTCACGGCGAAAAAGCGCTGCCCGCGTGGTTTGCCTCCCTTGCGGACCGCCATACGTCGCAGTATCAGGTGTTAACCCGCCTGGCGCAGTTCTCACTGGCGCGTGAGCCGCACGCGGACAAAGTCGAAACGCCAAAAGCAGCTGTCTCGATGGCGAAGAAAACGTCGTTTGTGGTGGTGGTGGTTGTGGCGCTGTTGACGATTTACGGCACGCTGGTCTAAGCCAGCGCGCCGAAGCCGTTACAGCGTATCCGCAGGCGGGATGCCGAAATCAGGCATCCCGTTTTCGTCCCAGCGGACGCGCTTCAGGCGAGTGTGGCGATTGGGATCGTACAGCGGATCGCCTTCAATTTCAGTGTAGTTTCGCGCGTGGTAGACCAGCACATCGTCGCCCTCAGGGGTCTGCGTAAAGCTGTTATGGCCTGGCCCATACTGCCGGTTTTCATAGCTGGTGACGAACACCGGGCGCGGGGATTTCTGCCAGTTAGCCGGGTTTTGCGGATCGGCATTCACGTCTATCCACAGTAATCCCATGCAATAGTTTTCGTCGGTGGCGCTGGCGGAGTAGCTGATGAACAGCTTATCGCCGTGGAACAGCACTGCCGGGCCTTCGTTAACCCAGAACCCACGGCACTCCCAGTCATATTCCGGCTTGCTGAGCATCACCGGTTCTCCCTTCAGCGTCCACGGATTTTCCATTTCACACAGGTAAAGATTGGAGTTACCGGAAATATCCGGGGCTTTTTGCGCCCACAGGTACCAGCGTTTGCCCTGATGAACAAAGGTGGTGGCGTCCAGCGCGAAGGTGTCGAAAGGCGTTTTGATTTGCCCTTTTTCCACCCACGACCCGGTGAGCGGATCGCCGTCGGCGCACGCCAGCGCGAACATGCGGTGCTGGAACATCCCCAGCTTGTCGAGCGCCTGCGTATGCGTGGCGGCAAAATAGATGTACCACTTGTTGTCAATGTGGTGCAGTTCGGGTGCCCAGATCAGCTGGCTCATCGGGCCGGCGTCAGGCTTGCGCCAGACCACCACCTCTTCGGCATCACGTAAACCTTCCAGCGAGTCCGCGCGGCGGATCGCCAGCCGATCGTACTCCGGCACGGAGGCGATAAAGTAATATTGCCCGTCGTGGCGCAGGATGTACGGGTCGGCGCGTTGTTCAATAAACGGGTTTGGCCAGGTTTGCATTCGGCTTTCCTTATTTAGTCTCAGCGGCGCTGATTTCCTGATACTCGTTCAGCTCGCGATAGTTAATGCGGCGCTTCTCCAGGTCTTCCTGGATCCGCTTCATCGTCTCCCGGTCAACCTTCAGCAGACGCACCACGCCAGCGGTTATGAGATACCCGACGCCTGGAATGACGGTAAAGAGCAGCACGATGCCGTTGATGGCATCCGCGCTCTGCGCTTTCGCCCCCGCGTCGTAACCGTACCAGGAGAGCAGGAAGCCCACCATCGCACCGGCAATCGCCAGGCCCAGCTTGAGGAAGAAGATGTTGCCGGAGAAGCTGATCCCGGTGATGCGCTTCCCGGTTTTCCATTCGCCGTAGTCGTCCACGTCGGCCATCAGGGACCAGTGCAGCGGGGAGGGGATCTGGTGCAGGATGTTGAGCAGGACGTAGAGCACCACGATGGTGACGGTGGCTTTCGGGTCGAAGAAGTAGAAGGCGCAGGAGAAGATCGCCAGCGCGATGTTGGTCCAGAAGAAGACCTTCAGCTTACACCAGCGGTCGGTCAGCACTTTCGCCAGCATGCTGCCAAACATCATGCCGACAACGCCCAGGCTGATAAACAGCGTGGCAAAATGGGTGCTTTGACCCATTACCCAGGTAACGTAATACATGGTTGCCGCCATGCGGATAAAGCCCGGGCAGACGTTGCACAGCGTCAGCAGCAGAATACGCACCCACTGGTCGTTCTTCCACACGTCCTTCAGATCATTTTTCAGCTCATCATGGGTTTGCACCGCCGGACGTACGCGCTCGCGCACGGTGGCGAAGCAGAACAGGAACATGCAGGTACCCACCAGCGCCAGCACGGTCATCGCCATCTGGTAGCCTTTGGCTTTGTTATCCCCGCCGAACCAGTCGGCCATCGGCAGCAGCGTTAAGGAGAGCAGCAGCGTGGCGATACCGACCATCACAAAACGATAGGACTGGCAGGCAACGCGCTCTTTCGGGTCGTTGGTGATCACGCCCCCGAGCGAGCAGTACGGGATGTTGATGGCGGTATAGGTCAGCGACAGCAGGAAATAGGTGACGAACGCATAGATAACCTTGCTGTTATAGCTCCAGTCGGGCGTGGTAAACATCAGGATGCTGAACAGCGCATAGGGGAAGGCAATCCACAGCAGCCATGGACGAAACCGGCCATATTTGCTGCGGGTACGGTCGGCTATCGCGCCCATGATCGGGTCCGTTACGGCATCGATGACGCGTACAGAAAGCAGCAAAACGCCAACCAGCGCAGGCGCAAGACCAAAAATATCCGTATAAAAATAGTTAACAAATAACATGATGGCGCCAAAGATAATGTTGCATCCGGCGTCACCCATGCCATAGCCGATCTTTTCTTTTACTGACAGTTTGTTGTTATTCATCGACAGCTCTCCGGGTTTCGGTATGGAGAGAATTATTCGCTGGCAAACGAATATATGCGTTGCAGTATAAGGGCGGTGATATGGATGATTTTGCTGTTGGCGTGAATTTGTGAGGAAGGTAACAAGACGCTGCGCCCGGCAGGACGGGCGCAGCGAGAAAACACTTAGTGCGCTTTCACCGTTTTGGCATTTTTCTGCTTCACCAGATAGCCCACGCCGAGGATCGCAATCCAGACCGGGATCAGGTAAACGGAAATCGCCATGCCGGGGGTGATGAGCATGATAACCAGCACGGCCGCCATGAACACCAGGCAAACCCAGTTCCCCAGCGGATAGAGCAGGGCAGGGAAGCGAGTGGTTACGCCCTGCTGCTGCTTGGCGCGGCGGAACTTGATGTGCGCGAGGCTAATCATCGCCCAGTTGATCACCAGCGCGGAAACCACCAGCGCCATCAGCAGGCCGAAGGCCGATTCCGGGGCCAGGTAGTTAATCAGCACGCACAGCGCCGTCACGACCGCCGACACGATAATGGTGTTAACCGGTACGCCACGCTTATCAACGGTGAGCAGCGCTTTCGGCGCGTTGCCCTGCTGCGCCAGGCCGAACAGCATACGGCTGTTGCAGTAAACGCAGCTGTTATAAACAGAGAGCGCGGCAGTCAGCACCACGACGTTAAGCGCGTTCGCTACGAAGGTGTCGCCCAGCTCGTGGAAGATCAGCACGAACGGACTGGTATCCGCCGTGACGCGCGTCCATGGCAGCAGGGAGAGCAGTACCGCCAGGGAGCCCACATAGAAGATCAGAATACGGTAGATAACCTGGTTAGTGGCTTTCGGGATACTCTGCTCCGGGTTGTCGGCTTCGGCAGCGGTGATGCCCACCAACTCCAGACCACCGAAAGAGAACATAATGATCGCCATCATCATCACCAGGCCGGTCATGCCGTGCGGCAGGAAGCCACCCTGTTCCCAGAGGTTGCGTACGGTGGCCTGCGGGCCGCCGTTGCCGCTGAAGAGCAGCCAGCCGCCGAAGATGATCATCGCCACCACGGCAATGACTTTGATAATCGCAAACCAGAACTCCATCTCGCCGAACACTTTTACGTTGGTCAGGTTAATGGCGTTGATGATAACGAAGAAGGCCGCGGCTGACGCCCAGGTGGGGATCTCCGGATACCAGAACTGAATGTACTTCCCAACCGCGGTTAGCTCGGCCATAGCAACCAGAACGTACAGAACCCAGTAGTTCCAGCCGGAGGCGAAGCCTGCAAAGCTGCCCCAGTATTTGTAGGCAAAGTGGCTGAACGAGCCTGCGACCGGCTCCTCAACGACCATTTCACCCAGCTGGCGCATAATCAGAAAAGCAATGAAACCCGCAATCGCGTAACCCAAAATAATGCCTGGACCGGCAGACTGGATTACGGATGCGCTGCCCAGAAACAGGCCAGTACCAATAGCACCGCCCAGGGCGATGAGCTGAATATGGCGGTTTTTAAGGCCGCGCTTTAGCTGATCGCCATGCTGTTGAGCTTCCATTTGAAACCTCGTGTGTGGTTGTTATGTTCACGCTGTGCGTGTGTAATTATGAAAGTCCATATTCTGTATTTATTTCTTTACGGTTAACGATACCGAAAAAAGCGGAGATGGCTTCCGTTAGCGCCAGAATAGTGGTAAGCGCAGCCGAATGCACCTGCTTTATGAAGGGATGAAGACGACTTGAATAAAAAGAAACCAATTGTAAATCGGTACGTTAACCCCTCATACCCAACCTATAGAATAGAAATGCGTCAAAAGCGGGCGAATTTTCATATTTTGCCCTGTTGAATCGCTTCAGATTGCAATAACCCTCGTTTAATTATGGTTAAAACTGCCTCTTTGGGAGTAACCATTTCATTTGTGCAAAGTTACATTCCTGAAACGTTAGTTCTGTAAGGTTGTTAAAATCTGCCGGGTTTACTGATTTCAATCAAAACCAATATGGACAGAAGGTGAATACTTTGTTACTTTAGCGATACGAACATGAAATTGGTAAGACCAATTGACTCCGGGCAAAAAGGCGTAAGACAGGGAATATGGCCTACAGCAAAATTCGCCAACCAAAACTTTCCGATGTGATTGAGCAGCAGCTGGAGTTTTTAATTCTCGAAGGGACACTGCGCCCGGGCGAGAAGCTCCCGCCAGAACGCGAGCTGGCCAAACAGTTCGACGTTTCACGTCCCTCTCTGCGTGAGGCGATTCAACGTCTCGAAGCAAAGGGCCTGTTGCTCCGTCGCCAGGGTGGCGGAACCTTTGTGCAAAACAGCCTGTGGCAGAGCTTCAGCGATCCGCTGGTCGAACTTCTCTCTGACCACCCAGAATCCCAGTTTGATCTGCTTGAGACCCGTCACGCGCTGGAAGGTATTGCGGCCTATTACGCCGCCCTTCGCAGCACTGATGAAGATCGCGTGCGTATTCGCGAGCTGCATCAGGCCATTGAACGGGCACAGCAGTCCGGCGATTTAGACGCCGAGTCCAGCGCCGTCGTCCAGTATCAAATTGCCGTCACCGAAGCAGCACACAACGTGGTGCTCCTCCATCTGCTACGCTGCATGGAGCCGATGCTGGCCCAGAACGTTCGTCAGAATTTTGAATTGTTGTATGCCCGTCGGGAGATGCTCCCGCTGGTAAGCAACCATCGCACCCGAGTATTCGAGGCGATAATGGCCGGGGAACCGGAGCAGGCGCGTGAAGCGTCGCACCGCCATCTGGCTTTCATTGAGGAAATCTTGCTGGACCGCAGCCGTGAACAATCGCGTCGCGAACGTTCATTACGCCGCATACAGCAACGAAAGGATTAAGCGCCAGGTACTTTTAGAGCGCGGCAACTAAACGCAGAACCTGTCTTATTGTGTTTTCTGGGGAAAATACAATGGGACAGGTTCCAGACAAATCAACGTATTAGATAGATAAGGAATACCCCCATGTCAGAACGTCTCCAAAATGACGTGGATCCGATCGAAACTCGCGACTGGCTACAGGCGATCGAATCGGTCATCCGTGAAGAAGGTGTTGAGCGCGCTCAGTATCTGATTGATCAGCTGCTTTCTGAAGCGCGCAAAGGCGGCGTGAAAGTGGCTTCAGGTGCAGGGGCTAACAACTACGTAAACACGATTGCCGTCGAAGACGAACCGGAATACCCGGGCAATCTGGATCTGGAACGCCGTATCCGTTCTGCTATCCGCTGGAACGCCATCATGACCGTTCTGCGCGCATCCAAGAAAGACCTGGAGCTGGGTGGCCACATGGCGTCCTTCCAGTCTTCAGCGACCGTTTACGAAGTGTGCTTCAACCACTTCTTCCGTGCAGCTAACGAGAAAGATGGCGGCGATCTGGTGTACTTCCAGGGCCACATCTCTCCGGGCATCTATGCGCGTGCCTTCCTGGAAGGTCGTCTGACTGAAGAGCAGATGAACAACTTCCGTCAGGAAGTTCACGGTAAAGGTCTGTCTTCTTACCCGCACCCTAAACTGATGCCTGAGTTCTGGCAGTTCCCGACCGTTTCTATGGGTCTGGGCCCAATCGGTGCGATCTACCAGGCTAAATTCCTGAAGTACCTGGAACACCGTGGTCTGAAAGACACCTCTGAGCAGACCGTTTACGCCTTCCTGGGCGACGGTGAAATGGATGAGCCAGAATCTAAAGGTGCGATCACCATCGCAACCCGTGAGAAGCTGGACAACCTGTGCTTCATCATCAACTGTAACCTGCAACGTCTGGATGGTCCGGTAACCGGTAACGGCAAGATCATCAACGAGCTGGAAGGCATCTTCGCGGGTGCTGGCTGGAACGTGATCAAAGTCATGTGGGGCGGTCGTTGGGATGAGCTGCTGCGTAAAGACACCAGCGGTAAGCTGATCCAGCTGATGAACGAAACCGTTGACGGCGACTACCAGACCTTCAAATCCAAAGACGGTGCGTACGTACGTGAGCACTTCTTCGGTAAATACCCTGAAACCGCAGCACTGGTTGCAGACTGGACTGATGAGCAGATCTGGGCCCTGAACCGTGGCGGTCACGATCCGAAGAAAGTCTACGCTGCACTGAAAAAAGCGCAGGAAACCAAAGGTAAAGCGACTGTAATCCTGGCCCACACCATCAAAGGTTACGGCATGGGTGATACCGCAGAAGGTAAAAACATCGCTCACCAGGTTAAGAAAATGAACATGGACGGCGTGCGTTACATCCGCGACCGTTTCAACGTTCCAGTGACCGATGAGCAGGTAGAAAACCTGTCTTACATCACCTTCCCGGAAGGTTCTGAAGAGCACAAGTACCTGCACGAACGTCGTCAGGCGCTGAAAGGCTACCTGCCTGCTCGTCAGCCTAACTTCACCGAGAAGCTGGAACTGCCGGCGCTGGAAGACTTCTCTCAGCTGCTGGAAGAGCAGAACAAAGAGATCTCCACCACCATCGCTTTCGTTCGTGCCCTGAACGTGATGCTGAAGAACAAGTCGATCAAAGATCGTCTGGTCCCAATCATCGCCGACGAAGCGCGTACTTTCGGTATGGAAGGTCTGTTCCGTCAGATCGGTATCTACAGCCCAAACGGCCAGCAGTACACCCCGCAGGACCGTGAGCAGGTTGCTTACTACAAAGAAGACGAGAAAGGTCAGATCCTTCAGGAAGGTATCAACGAGCTGGGCGCAGGCGCATCCTGGCTGGCTGCTGCGACCTCTTACAGCACCAACAACCTGCCGATGATCCCGTTCTACATCTACTACTCCATGTTCGGGTTCCAGCGTATCGGTGACCTGTGCTGGCAGGCAGGCGACCAGCAGGCTCGCGGCTTCCTGATCGGTGGTACTTCTGGTCGTACGACCCTGAACGGTGAAGGTCTCCAGCACGAAGATGGCCACAGCCATATTCAGTCTCTGACTATCCCGAACTGTATCTCTTACGATCCGTCCTACGCGTACGAAGTGGCAGTCATCATGCATGACGGCTTGCAGCGCATGTACGGCGAAGCGCAAGAGAACATTTACTACTACATCACCACCCTGAACGAAAACTACCACATGCCGGCAATGCCAGCAGGTGCCGAGGAAGGTATCCGTAAAGGTATCTACAAACTCGAAACCATTGAAGGTAGCAAAGGTAAAGTTCAGCTGCTGGGCTCCGGCTCTATCCTGCGTCACGTTCGTGAAGCAGCACAGATCCTGGCGAAAGACTACGGCGTCGGTTCCGACGTGTACAGCGTCACCTCCTTCACTGAACTGGCGCGTGATGGCCAGGATTGTGAGCGCTGGAACATGCTGCACCCACTGGAAACCCCACGCGTTCCGTACATCGCTCAGGTGATGAACGACGCGCCAGCGGTGGCGTCTACTGACTATATGAAACTGTTCGCTGAGCAGGTTCGTACTTACGTTCCAGCTGATGATTATCGCGTACTGGGTACTGACGGCTTCGGTCGTTCTGACAGCCGCGAAAACCTGCGTCACCACTTCGAAGTTGATGCTTCCTACGTGGTGGTAGCAGCACTGGGCGAACTGGCTAAACGTGGCGAAATCGATAAGAAAGTGGTTGCGGACGCAATTACCAAATTCAACATCGATGCAGATAAAGTTAACCCGCGTCTGGCGTAAGAGGTAAAAGAATAATGGCTATCGAAATCAATGTACCGGACATCGGGGCTGATGAAGTTGAAATCACCGAGATCCTGGTCAAAGTGGGCGACAAAGTTGAAGCTGAACAGTCGCTGATCACCGTAGAAGGCGACAAAGCCTCTATGGAAGTCCCGTCTCCTCAGGCTGGCATCGTTAAGGAGATCAAAGTCTCCGTTGGCGATAAAACCGAGACCGGCAAACTGATCATGATTTTCGATTCCGCCGACGGTGCAGCAGTTGCTGCACCTGCGCAGGAAGAGAAGAAAGAAGCCGCTCCGGCCGCCGCTGCTCCAGCAGCTGCCGCGAGCGCGAAAGACGTTAACGTGCCTGACATCGGCGGTGACGAAGTTGAAGTTACCGAAATCCTGGTGAAAGTGGGCGACAAAGTTGAAGCTGAGCAGTCACTGATCACCGTAGAAGGCGACAAAGCCTCTATGGAAGTACCGGCGCCGTTCGCGGGTACTGTGAAAGAGATCAAGATCAACACCGGTGACAAAGTGTCTACTGGTTCCCTGATTATGGTCTTCGAAGTGGCGGGCGCCGAAGGCGCTGCGGCTCCAGCGAAAGCGGAAGCTGCTCCGGCTCAGGCGGCTGCACCAGCGGCTGCTGGCGGTGCGAAAGACGTTAACGTACCGGATATCGGCGGTGACGAAGTTGAAGTCACCGAAGTGATGGTGAAAGTGGGCGATAAAGTTGCCGCTGAACAGTCACTGATCACCGTTGAAGGCGACAAGGCTTCCATGGAAGTGCCTGCGCCGTTTGCCGGTACCGTTAAAGAGATCAAAATCAGCACCGGCGACAAAGTGTCTACTGGCTCCCTGATTATGGTCTTCGAAGTGGAAGGCGCTGCGCCTGCCGCAGCTCCGGCTGCCGCGGCTGCTCCAGCACCGGCTGCTGCACCGGCTCAGGCTGCTAAACCAGCCGCTGCCCCTGCTGCAAAAGCAGAAAAATCTGAGTTTGCTGAAAACGACGCATACGTCCACGCGACTCCGCTGATCCGTCGCCTGGCGCGCGAGTTCGGCGTGAACCTGGCGAAAGTGAAAGGCACCGGCCGTAAGGGTCGTATCCTGCGCGAAGACGTTCAGGCTTACGTGAAAGACGCGGTGAAACGCGCCGAAGCTGCACCTGCGGCAGCGGCTGGCGGCGGTATCCCGGGCATGCTGCCATGGCCGAAAGTGGACTTCAGCAAGTTCGGCGAAATCGAAGAAGTGGAGCTGGGCCGTATCCAGAAAATCTCTGGTGCTAACCTGAGCCGTAACTGGGTGATGATCCCGCACGTTACGCACTTCGATAAGACCGATATCACCGATCTGGAAGCGTTCCGTAAACAGCAGAACGCCGAAGCCGAGAAGCGTAAGCTGGACGTGAAATTCACCCCAGTGGTCTTCATCATGAAAGCCGTTGCCGCTGCTCTGGAGCAGATGCCACGCTTCAACAGCTCCCTGTCCGAAGACGGCCAGAAGCTGACGCTGAAGAAATACATTAACATCGGTGTTGCGGTAGATACGCCAAATGGTCTGGTTGTTCCGGTCTTCAAGGACGTGAACAAGAAGAGCATTACCGAGCTGTCCCGTGAACTGACCACCATCTCCAAGAAAGCGCGTGATGGTAAGCTGACTGCCGGCGAAATGCAGGGCGGCTGCTTCACTATCTCCAGCATCGGCGGCCTGGGTACCACCCACTTCGCGCCGATTGTTAACGCGCCGGAAGTGGCTATCCTCGGTGTGTCCAAGTCCGCGATGGAGCCGGTGTGGAATGGCAAAGAGTTCGTGCCGCGTCTGATGATGCCAATCTCTCTGTCCTTCGACCACCGCGTGATCGACGGGGCTGATGGTGCGCGTTTCATCACCATCATCAACAACACCCTGAGCGACATTCGCCGCCTGGTGATGTAATCGAAAAGCCGGCCAATCGGCCGGCTTTTTTCTGATAATCTCATGGGGCTTTTGAGGTTATTGGTGAAAGCGATAATTCGTGAGCCGTTTGTTGTTTCAAAATTGTTAACAATTTTGTAAAATACGGGCGGATAGAACGACCCGGTGGACGACGGGTATACATTAAGAGGTCATGATGAGCACAGAAATCAAAACTCAGGTCGTAGTACTTGGGGCAGGCCCGGCAGGTTACTCCGCAGCATTTCGCGCAGCGGATTTAGGTCTGGAAACCGTCATCGTAGAACGTTACAGCACCCTCGGCGGTGTTTGTCTGAACGTCGGCTGTATCCCTTCTAAAGCGCTGCTGCACGTAGCGAAAGTTATCGAAGAAGCCAAAGCGCTGGCTGAACACGGTATCGTCTTCGGCGAGCCAAAAACCGACATCGACAAAATTCGTACCTGGAAAGAAAAAGTTATCACTCAGCTGACCGGTGGTCTGGCTGGCATGGCGAAAGGCCGTAAGGTAAAAGTGGTTAACGGTCTGGGTAAATTCACCGGTGCGAACACCCTGGAAGTGGAAGGCGAAAACGGCAAAACCGTGATCAACTTCGACAACGCGATCATCGCGGCAGGCTCTCGCCCAATCGAACTGCCATTCATTCCGCATGAAGATCCGCGCGTGTGGGATTCCACCGATGCCCTGGAGCTGAAAACCGTTCCTAAGCGCCTGCTGGTGATGGGCGGCGGTATCATCGGTCTGGAAATGGGTACCGTATACCATGCGCTGGGTTCAGAGATCGACGTGGTTGAAATGTTCGACCAGGTGATCCCGGCTGCTGATAAAGACATCGTTAAAGTCTTCACCAAGCGCATCAGCAAGAAATTCAACCTGATGCTGGAAACCAAAGTGACTGCCGTTGAAGCGAAAGAAGACGGTATTTACGTTTCCATGGAAGGCAAAAAAGCCCCTGCTGAACCACAGCGTTACGACGCCGTGCTGGTGGCTATCGGCCGCGTGCCGAACGGTAAAAACCTCGACGCCGGTAAAGCGGGCGTGGAAGTGGACGACCGTGGCTTCATCCGCGTTGACAAACAGCTGCGCACCAACGTGCCGCACATCTTTGCTATCGGCGACATCGTCGGTCAGCCAATGCTGGCGCACAAAGGTGTTCACGAAGGTCACGTTGCCGCTGAAGTTATCGCCGGCATGAAGCACTACTTCGATCCGAAAGTGATCCCATCCATCGCGTACACCGAGCCAGAAGTGGCATGGGTCGGTCTGACCGAGAAAGAAGCGAAAGAGAAAGGCATCAGCTACGAAACCGCCACCTTCCCGTGGGCTGCTTCTGGCCGTGCTATCGCGTCCGACTGTGCAGACGGTATGACCAAGCTGATCTTCGACAAAGAGACTCACCGCGTGATCGGTGGTGCGATTGTCGGCACCAACGGCGGCGAGCTGCTGGGTGAAATCGGTCTGGCTATCGAAATGGGCTGTGACGCGGAAGACATCGCGCTGACCATCCACGCGCACCCGACTCTGCACGAGTCCGTGGGCCTGGCGGCAGAAGTGTTTGAAGGTAGCATCACTGACCTGCCAAACGCGAAAGCGAAGAAGAAATAAGTTTCTTCAGATGAAAAAAGCGGCCTCAGGCCGCTTTTTTTATGCGCTGCGTTCAGGGGGCGACAGGCTGCCAGGTTTTATCCGGGTGATATTCAGACAGAGCCTGCGCTTTCTGCGCTGAGTCATTACCGAGATCAGCCTGATAGACCTCGTCATTCTGGTTTACAACAAAGCTCATTATCCCCGTCTGACCGTAGCTCACGGGCCAGGCAACCATGGCAAAGCCATTCTTATCCGACAGGATGCGGAAGCGATAGCCATGGTAACCCGCCCCCGGATGTGGTGGACTAAACGCCGGACCAAGCGGACTTGGCGCATCGCCTGGCGAGACGGGCCAGTACAGCCCATCCTTTTTCCCTTCAGAACTGACAATTTTCTGCGCGTATTTCTGGTTCAGTGCAAAGTAACGCTGCTGCGCATCGACGTAGGCGTGAAGCGCTTCGATGGCTGCGAGCTCGTTGCGACCGATTTCGCGGGTCTGGATCTCTTCAGCAGCTTTCTGCATGTCGAACTGCCAGCCTGAGGCGGTTTTGATTACCGGTATCGGCAGCTGCCAGCCGTTCTCGCCCACCGCCAGGTGCGCCACGTCGCCATTGACGACGGTTTCATGGCGAACCTTCCAGTCTCTCAGAAAACGATCCACGGCATCGGGATCGACCCCTTCGGGCGGCAGAACCTCGCGCCATTTTTCGCCGAGCAGCGCGCTCATCGCGCTTTCGTTGTGCTCGCTGATGGCGGTTGCCAGCGCGCGGGTCGCCCGATCCGGCGAGCTGAAGGATTGCTGCGCCATAACCGCAGCCGACACCATGAACAACACTATTCCACTGAGTAGTTTACTTTTCATGTCGGCTCCCTTAACGATGACGGAATTCGCGGTGTTCGGTACGGTCGGCGGTGCGCTGTCGGGGATGCTGCTGTGCCGACAGGTGGCGGCTTTGCGCCCCGCGCTGCTGCTGGGCCTGCCAGGAGGCCGAGCGGCTGTCGTTGCCGCTCAGGGCATTGGCGCGGTGTGCGCTGGCAGGGTGCCGCGCCGTCTGCGTAATACGCTTCTCAGGAGCCTGATGATTTTCATGCTGCGGCGCGCTGGTCCGTTGTACGGCTTGCGGCCTGGCGTCATACCCGCGGAAATTATTGCGCTGTGATATTTGCTTAAGCTGCTGCGTTGAGGCCAGACGCTGAGCGTCTCGCGCATTCGTATGTGTCGATTGTGGGAACGTTTTTCCCGTCGCTTTTTCCATCTGGCTGAGAGCGGCCTGGCGCTGGCTGTCGCGATTGACCGGCCTTTGCTGGGTCGCACTTAATCCCGTCGCCGCGTTCGTGGGGTGGAAACGGTTAGCCAGTTGGTTATTTGGATAAGCCACGCCTTCACGATAAGCAGGGTTGTGCTGCCAGGTGCGGTCATTGCCGTTCAGGTGCTGCCCGCTGATTCTGTTGAAGTTATCCACGTTGATATTGATATTGTTATCACCGTTACGGTTATAGCCGCCGTGATTGTCCCAGTCATCATCGTGATGATGGTGATCCCAGTCGTCGTCATCCCAGTCAATATTGCTGAAGATGGCGTAGGTTGTCGCGACCCCGAGGCTGAAGCCTAATCCTTTAACAAGGCTGTCGGTAAACTGTTCGCCGGGTGAGGGCGGGAGATAGACGGGCGGGTACGCGGGTTCAGGCCAGGTGCCGTAAACCGTATTCGGGTTATAGGTAGGGACATACACCACCTGCGGATCGGCGGATTCAATCTTAATCACCGTTGGGCTGGAGGGGGTTGCGGTTGTCGCGGTTTTTGTCGGTGCAGCCTTTGTGACGGTGGTGACCGTCTGCTGCGGCGTGGATTGTAGCGCACCCGTTTGTTGGGCCAGCAGGCGCAACCGCTGTACTGAATCCATCACATCCTTCGGCTGTGCAAGAAAGGCATCCCCCAGGTTCTGTACCCATGGCGGATTTTCGCCCATCAGCGACATCAACTGAGGAAAGGCGACCAGCGATTTTACGCTGGGATCCCATGGCTGGTTGGCGACCGCCTGAATGGCGGCATCCCCCTGCATTTTGGGGTTATCCTTTGACCACTGCGCGGCCTGTATAACGTTAGACGGGTAGGTCGACGCCATCAGGATTTGCGACAGCAGGGCATCCGGGTAAAGCGCAACAGGGGCTACCCACTGGTCGATTTGCGCAGCAGTGTAGGCCGGGGTAGCGACAGCAGCAGGTTGGGCTGCCGGTGGGGCAGAGGGCTGTGCAACCGGAGCAGGCTCCGTTACGCGGCTTTTAACAAACATGACGCCCGAGGCGGCAAACAGTCCCGCACTGCAAAGCAGAACAAGAAGATGGGGTTTAAAAGGCAACTTCATAAAATGGCTCCAACGAGACGAGTGCAGTGCCGGGAGGCGTTGCTGTTGCCGCGAGTATCATTCACCCGTGTTTTACCGTTTTGACTTTTCTTGGGAAACCACCCGGCGCGTCCGGATAAAGAGTGTGTGCATTTATTACACAATTATATCTCGTGGCTAAAAAAGACGCAGGGAAAGAGAGCGAAAGTCGACGTGTCTCCCCGCTACACCATGCTTAACGATTCAGCAAATAATTTAATGTTGCTTTTTTGTAAACAGATTAACACTGTGCAGAAATCCTGCTATGCTGCCCGACGCGGTATCGGGCATTTACCCTACAAACTGCTGTCTCACAGGAGCGTGAAGAGAACGCCCGCCGCATATGACAATGAGAGCGAGGAGAACCGTCGTGCTAGAAGAATACCGTAAGCACGTAGCAGAACGTGCCGCCGAGGGAATTGTACCCAAACCTTTAGATGCAACCCAAATGGCCGCGCT
Source organism: Enterobacter cloacae complex sp. P24RS (assembly GCF_014982165.1). Lineage (NCBI taxonomy): Bacteria > Pseudomonadati > Pseudomonadota > Gammaproteobacteria > Enterobacterales > Enterobacteriaceae > Enterobacter > Enterobacter cloacae complex sp. P24RS. The sequence goes on along the minus strand of NZ_JADCKU010000002.1, from coordinate 87,561 downwards.
CGTCGAGCTGCTGAAGAGCCCGCCTAAGGGCGAAGAAGAATTCCTGTTAGATCTGTTGATCAACCGTGTACCGCCTGGCGTAGATGAAGCTGCCTACGTAAAAGCCGGATTCCTTGCCGCCGTTGCCAAAGGCGAAGCCACCTCCCCACTGGTTACTCCTGAAAAAGCGATTGAACTGCTCGGCACCATGCAGGGCGGCTACAACATTCATCCGCTGATTGACGCGCTGGATAACGACACGCTGGCACCGATTGCCGCCAAAGCGCTCTCTTCAACGCTGCTGATGTTCGATAACTTCTACGATGTGGAAGAAAAAGCCAAAGCGGGCAACGTTTACGCGAAGCAGGTCATGCAGTCCTGGGCCGATGCCGAATGGTTCCTGAACCGCCCTGCGCTGGCTGAAAAAATTACCGTGACCGTCTTTAAGGTGACCGGTGAAACCAACACCGATGACCTGTCTCCGGCACCGGACGCGTGGTCTCGTCCTGATATCCCGCTGCACGCTCTGGCGATGCTGAAAAACGCCCGTGAAGGGATCGAGCCGGATCAGCCGGGCGTAGTGGGCCCGATCAAACAGATCGAAGCGCTGCAACAAAAAGGTTTCCCGCTGGCCTACGTTGGCGACGTTGTGGGTACCGGTTCTTCCCGTAAGTCCGCAACCAACTCCGTGCTGTGGTTCATGGGCGACGATATTCCGCACGTGCCGAACAAGCGCGGCGGCGGCCTGTGCCTCGGCGGCAAAATTGCACCGATCTTCTTTAACACCATGGAAGATGCGGGCGCGCTGCCGATCGAAGTGGATGTTTCTAACCTGAACATGGGCGACGTGATTGACGTTTACCCGTTCAAGGGCGAAGTGCGCAATCACGAAACCAACGAACTGCTGGCAAGCTTCGAGCTGAAAACCGACGTGCTGATCGACGAAGTGCGTGCCGGTGGCCGTATCCCGCTGATCATCGGTCGTGGCCTGACCACTAAAGCGCGTGAAGCGCTGGGTCTGCCGCACAGTGATGTATTCCGTCAGGCGAAAGACGTGGCGGAAAGCAACCGCGGCTTCTCGCTGGCACAGAAAATGGTGGGTCGCGCCTGCGGCGTTGCCGGTATCCGTCCTGGCGCGTACTGCGAGCCGAAGATGACCTCCGTGGGTTCTCAGGACACCACTGGCCCAATGACCCGTGATGAACTGAAAGATCTGGCGTGCCTGGGCTTCTCTTCTGACCTGGTGATGCAGTCCTTCTGCCACACGGCGGCGTATCCTAAGCCGGTTGACGTGACCACGCACCACACGCTGCCGGACTTCATCATGAACCGCGGCGGTGTCTCCCTGCGTCCGGGCGACGGCGTCATCCACTCCTGGCTGAACCGCATGCTGCTGCCGGATACCGTGGGCACCGGCGGTGATTCTCATACCCGTTTCCCAATCGGGATCTCCTTCCCGGCGGGCTCCGGCCTGGTGGCGTTTGCCGCCGCGACCGGCGTAATGCCGCTCGACATGCCTGAATCCGTGCTGGTGCGCTTCAAGGGCAAAATGCAGCCGGGCATCACGCTGCGCGACCTGGTTCACGCGATCCCGCTGTACGCCATTAAACAGGGGCTGCTGACCGTTGAGAAGAAAGGGAAGAAAAACATCTTCTCTGGCCGCATTCTGGAAATTGAAGGGCTGCCGGATCTGAAAGTTGAGCAGGCGTTCGAGCTGACCGACGCCTCCGCCGAGCGTTCTGCGGCAGGCTGTACCATCAAGCTGAACAAAGAGCCGATTATCGAGTATCTGACCTCCAACATCGTGCTGCTGAAGTGGATGATTGCAGAAGGCTACGGCGACCGTCGTACGCTGGAGCGTCGTATTCAGGGCATGGAAAAATGGCTGGCGGATCCGCAGCTGCTGGAAGCCGACGCTGACGCAGAGTACGCGGCGGTGATCGACATCGATCTGGCGGATATCAAAGAGCCGATCCTGTGCGCACCAAACGATCCTGACGATGCGCGTCTGCTTTCAGACGTGCAGGGCGATAAGATCGACGAAGTGTTCATCGGCTCCTGCATGACCAACATCGGCCACTTCCGCGCCGCCGGTAAGCTGCTGGATACCCACAAGGGCCAGCTGCCGACCCGCCTGTGGGTGGCGCCGCCAACCCGTATGGACGCGGCACAGCTGACGGAAGAAGGCTACTACAGCGTGTTCGGTAAGAGCGGGGCGCGTATTGAAATCCCTGGCTGTTCCCTGTGCATGGGCAACCAGGCGCGCGTGGCCGACGGTGCGACGGTGGTTTCCACCTCTACCCGTAACTTCCCGAACCGTTTAGGTACCGGTGCGAACGTCTACCTGGCCTCTGCGGAGCTGGCGGCGGTTGCGGCGCTGATTGGCAAACTGCCAACGCCGGAAGAGTACCAGACCTTTGTGGCGCAGGTGGATAAGACGGCGGTGGATACCTATCGCTATCTGAACTTCGACCAGCTCTCTCAGTACACCGAGAAGGCTGACGGGGTGATCTTCCAGACGGCGGTATGAATGCTACCCTCTCCCGTGGGAGAGGGGCTGGGGGTGAGGGCACCAGACCGCACCTGACCCATTGCCCGGTGGCGCTACGCTTACCGGGCCTACAAAACCCATCGCAACATCGGTGGGTTTTTTATTTTCATTCCTCCCACCTCTCCCGCTTTTTTTCTTCCTCTCTGCTGCGATAATTACCCTAATGGCTTTGCAGAGGAAAACGCTATGGATTACGAATTTTTGCGCGACATCACCGGCGTGGTGAAAGTGCGAATGTCGATGGGGCACGAAGCCGTTGGGCACTGGTTTAACGAAGAGGTGAAAGAGAACCTCGCGCTGCTGGATGAAGTCGAACAGGCGGCGGAAACGGTGAAAGGCAGTGAACGCTCCTGGCAACGTGCCGGGCATGAGTACACCCTGTGGATGGATGGCGAAGAGGTGATGGTGCGCGCCAACCAGCTGGAGTTTTCGGGGGATGAGATGGAAGAGGGGATGAGCTACTACGACGAAGAGAGCCTGTCGCTGTGCGGTGTGGAAGACTTCCTGAAAGTGGTGAACGCCTACCGCGACTTTATGAAACAGAAGTAACTCCCCGAAGCATCCCTGCTTCGGGTCACGTTTACACGGTCGGAATATTGCGGCCGTAGTAAATCTCGCGCATCTCTTTCCAGAGCAGGTCGGTAATGACCTTACGCTCTTCTTCACTCAAATCTTCCGGCCTGGTGTGGAACATATAGTGCTTAAGGTCGAATTCTTTAAGCATCATCTTGGTATGGAAGATGTTTTCCTGATAGACGTTCACATCCATCATGTCGTACAGCGACTTCATATCGTCGGACATGAAGTTCTGAATGGAGTTGATCTCATGATCGATGAAGTGCTTCATGCCGTTGATATCACGGGTAAAACCGCGCACGCGATAATCAATGGTGACGATGTCTGATTCCAGCTGGTGGATTAAGTAATTCAACGCATTCAGCGGTGAAATCACCCCGCAGGTCGACACTTCAATATCCGCGCGGAACGTACACAGTCCGCCTTCAGGGTGGCTTTCCGGGTAGGTGTGAACGCAGATATGGCTTTTATCGAGGTGCGCCACCACCACTTCGGGCAGCGGGCCGGGATGTTCGGTTTTGTCGATCAGCTGCGGGTCAACCGGCTCTTCACTGACCAGGATGGTGACGCTCGCGCCCTGAGGCTCATAATCCTGGCGCGCAATGTTCAGGATGTTCGCGCCGATAATCGAGCAGGTCTCTGACAGGATCTCGGTCAGACGGTTGGCGTTGTAGAGTTCATCGATATAGGCGATATAACCATCGCGCTCTTCTGCCGTTTTGGCGTAGCAGATATCGTAAATACAAAAACTCAGGCTTTTGGTCAGATTGTTAAAGCCATGCAGTTTAAGCTTTTTCAATTAGTTCACCTCCTTTGAGGACAGCGCGTCTTGCAGGTATTGAGGCAACGCAAAGGCTGCGGTGTGGATCGCCGGATTGTAGTATCGGCACGTGAGTCCGGCCTGGTGGAAGCGGGCCTGAATGATTTCGGTGGAGAGATGGCGCAGGACGTCGTTATCCGTCGCCCAGGCAAAGGTCATAATCCCGCCGTAGTAGGTCGGGATCGCCGCCTGATAGAAGCTGACATCGCTAAAATAGGTGCTCAGCTTACGGTGGCTATCCAGCGCTTCATCCTGTTGCAGGAAGCAGACGCCGTTTTGCGCCACAAAAATCCCACCAGGTTTCAGGCAGCGCTTGCAGCCTTCGTAAAACGAAGAGGTAAACAGCGACGCGCCGGGGCCGATAGGGTCGGTACAGTCAGAGATAATGACATCAAACGTTTGTATGGTCTGGTTAACAAAATTGACGCCATCGTCGATAACCAGCTGAAAGCGCGGATCGTCATAGCTGCCGGCATTGTGGTTTGGCAGATACTGGCGGCAAAACGACACCACCCCGGCGTCGATTTCCACCATGGTGATGGTTTCGATATTCTGGTGGCGAGAAACTTCACGCAGCATGGCGCCGTCACCGCCCCCAATGATCAGCACGTGCTTCGCGTGGCCGTGGGCCAGCAGCGGGACGTGGGTCATCATTTCGTGATAGATAAACTCGTCGCGCTCGGTGGTCTGCACCACGCCATCCAGCGCCATGACGCGGCCAAAGGCAGCGTTCTCGAAGATTATCAGATCCTGATGATCGGTTTTCTCATGATAGAGCACGTTATCCACGGCAAAATATTGACCAAACTGGTCATGCAGCGTTTCTTGCCATACCGTTTTATCGGTCATGGGGAGCACCTCCTTCGTTAACATCCATTACATCCGGCAGATGGGCGCAACACAAAACCGCCGTGAGGCGGTTAGCGGGTCAACAAGGGGCGTCGGGAAGGTTACTTCACGTAGGCGAGCAGGCTGAGTGAATCGCGTGCCAGCGCTTTGCATTTTTTAGCAGTGGGAATACCAATACCGCTTAAATCACGGTAGCTGTCTTCACCGAGCGCCTTCATGTCGAAGCTGTCGTAGTTGCTGAGGTCCCATTGGTTCTGCTGGGCAAAAAAGACCAGTGCGCGACGAATTTGCCCATTGGGTAAATTCTGGTAACCACAATCGTTCTTCAGAAAAACAAAAACTGCCGTCAGATCGGCCATATCTTCCGCTTCGTTTTCACTAAGCGCGTAACTGTTCGCACACATCGCCATCAGGCTGGCGAACAAAATTGTTCTGAAAAACGTCTTCATTGCCTTTACCACTGCATCACGGAAAATTAACGTTAGCATACTTGATGCCAGGCCGACGATCTTTATTATTGCCGCCGTGCTTGACCTTCCGGTAAGGGGAGGGTTTATGCTCAAAAGATCGCCGCCTGGAAATAAGGAAATGCACATGCAACGTCGTGATTTTTTAAAATATTCTGCCGCGCTGGGGGTTGCCAGCGCGTTACCGCTCTGGAGCCGCGCTGTTTTTGCCGCCGACAGACCTGCTTTACCCATCCCTGAGTTACTCAGCGCAGATGCCCGCAGCCGCATCCAGCTTGTGGTGCAGGCAGGCAAAACCACGTTCGGGCAACACGCCGCGACGACGTGGGGTTATAACGGCAATCTGCTCGGCCCGGCGTTGCAGCTACGAAAAGGGAAAGCGGTGACGGTAGACATTCATAACTCGCTTTCTGAAGAGACCACGCTGCACTGGCACGGGCTGGAAGTCCCGGGCGAAGTGGATGGTGGTCCCCAGGGGCTTATCAAGCCTGGGGGTAAACGCAGCGTAACCTTTACCCCTGACCAGCGGGCGGCAACCTGCTGGTTCCACCCGCATCAGCATGGCAAAACGGGCCATCAGGTGGCGATGGGGCTGGCCGGACTGGTGTTGATTGAGGATGACGAAAGCCGTCTCCTGCGCCTGCCAAAACAGTGGGGTATCGACGATGTGCCGGTGATTGTGCAGGACAAAAAATTCAGCGCTGACGGGCAAATTGACTATCAGCTGGATGTGATGAGCGCGGCGGTAGGCTGGTTTGGCGATACGTTGCTGACCAACGGGGCAATCTACCCACAGCATGCCGCCCCGAAAGGCTGGCTGCGCTTACGCCTGCTTAACGGCTGTAACGCCCGCTCGCTGAACTTCGCCACCAGCGATAAGCGCCCGCTTTACGTGGTGGCAAGCGACGGCGGCCTGCTGCCGGAACCGGTAAAAGTGAGCGAGCTGCCGATGCTGATGGGCGAACGCTTCGAGGTGCTGGTGGATATCAGCGATGGCAAAGCGTTTGATCTCGTGACCCTGCCGGTCAGCCAGATGGGGATGGCCGTCGCGCCGTTTGATAAACCACACCCGGTGCTGCGCATTCAGCCACTACAGATCACCGCCTCCGGCACGCTGCCGGACACCCTGACCACGCTGCCTGCGCTCCCGTCGCTGGATGGGCTCACGCAGCGTAAGCTTCAGCTCTCTATGGACCCGATGCTCGACATGATGGGCATGCAGGCGCTGATGAAGAAGTATGGCAATCAGGCGATGGCGGGAATGCACCACGGCCAGATGATGGGCCACATGAATATGGACCACGGCAAGATGGGCGGCATGGATCACGGCGGACATGGCTTCGATTTCCACAACGCCAACCGTATCAACGGCCAGGCGTTCGATATGAACACACCGATGTTCGCCGCCACGAAAGGGCAGTTTGAGCGCTGGGTCATTTCAGGCGAAGGCGACATGATGCTGCACCCGTTCCATATCCACGGCACGCAGTTCCGCATTCTCTCCGAGAACGGTAAAGCGCCGGACGCGCATCGCGCGGGCTGGAAAGATACGGTGAGGGTGGAAGGCGGCGTCAGCGAGGTGCTGGTGAAGTTCGACCACGAGGCGCCGAAAGAGTTTGCCTATATGGCGCACTGTCACCTGCTGGAGCATGAAGATACGGGGATGATGCTGGGCTTTACCGTATAAAAAAAGCCGGGTGGCGGCTTCGCCTTACCCGGCCTACATAGGACACCCGAAAGCCCGGTATGCGTTAGCGCCACCGGGCTTTTTCATTACTTAGCGTCGTCAGGCAATGCATACGCGACAATATAGTCGCCCATCTTCGTACCAAACGAACCGTGACCACCCGCAGAGATGACAACGTACTGCTTGCCATTCACTTCATAGGTCATCGGCGTTGCCTGGCCACCGGCCGGCAGACGGCCCTGCCACAGTTTTTCACCGTTGGTCATGTTGTACGCGCGCAGGTAGTTATCTGCGGTTGCCGCGATGAACAGCACGTTACCGGCGGTGGAAATTGGACCACCCAGCATAGGCATACCCATATTGAACGGCACCGGAACCGGCATCGGGAACGGCATGCTGTCCTGCGGCGTACCAATACGTTTCTTCCAGACAATCTTGTTGGTCTTCAGATCCAGGCCGGAGATATAACCCCAGGCAGGCTGTTTACACGGCAGACCGAACGGAGAGAGGAACGGATTCAGAGTCACGCCGTAAGGAACGCCATACTGCGGCTGGATACCGGCTTCGGTACCGCTGCCTTTCGCATCTTTCGGCTGCTCCATTGGGTTACCCGGACCGCGTGGGATCAGACGGGACACGAACGGCAGCGCCATTGGGTTAGCGATAGCGACCTGACGGTTCGGGTCAACGGAGATCCCGCCCCATTCGAACATCCCCAGGTTACCCGGGAAGACCAGCGTACCCTGCTCTGACGGTGGGGTGAAAATCCCTTCGTAGCGCAGCTGATGGAACATCACGCGGCACACCAGCTGGTCAAACATGGTGGCACCCCACATGTCTGCACCGCTGAGGTTTTTCTCCGGACGGAAGCTCAGGTCAGAGAACGGCTGCGTTTTGGTGACGTAGTCGCCTTTGGCAGCGCCCTGTGGAACCGGTTTTTCCGGCGCAGGCACAACCAGCTTACCGTTGCTGCGATCCAGCACGAAGATATTGCCGGTTTTCGCCGGGGCGTAAATCACCGGAACGGTTTTGCCGTTAACGGTAATGTCCGCCAGCGTCGGCTGGGATGGCATATCCATATCCCACAGATCGTGGTGAACGGTCTGATAGCTCCACGCCAGTTTACCGGTCGTTGCGTTCAGCGCCACGATGGAGCTGGCGTAACGTTCCTGCTCCGGCGTGCGGTTACCGCCCCAGATATCCGGCGTGGTCACGCCCATTGGCAGGTAAACCAGGTCCAGCTTTGCATCATACGCGGCCGGTGCCCAGGAGTTCGGCGAGTTAAAGGTAAAGGTGTGCTCGTCAGACGGGATTGCGTTTGGATCTTTCGCGCCCGGGTCGAAGGCCCACAGCAGTTTACCGGTGTTCACGTCGAAACCACGGATAACGCCGGAGGTTTCACGGGTAGAGAAGTTATCCGTTACCGAACCGGCAATCACGATGGTTTTATCGGTGATGATTGGCGGGGAGGTTGGCTCATACAGACCCGGCGTGGTGTCCGGCATGTTGGTCTGAAGATTCAGGATACCTTTATTGGCGAAGGTTTCGCACAGCTTGCCGGTCTCAGCGTTAATGGCAAACAGGCGGCCATCGTTAACCGGCAGCATAATGCGGCGAGGACAGTCGGCAATGACTTCCGGGCTGGCATTATCCGCGCGCGCTTCGTGGTAAGAGACGCCGCGGCAGGTGATGTGCTGGAACGACGGGTTGGAGTTCAGTTGTGGATCGAAGTGCCATTTCTCTTTACCGGTGGCCGCGTCGAGCGCGAACAGACGCTGGTGCGCCGTACACAGGTAGAGCATGTTGCCCACTTTAATCGGGGTCACTTCGTTGGTCAGCTCACCCGGATCGTTCGGCATTTTCAGGTCGCCGGTGCGGAATACCCAGGCTTCCTTCAGGTTTTTCACGTTGTCCGCGTTGATCTGCTTCAGCGGGGAGTAGCGTTGACCTTCCTGATTACGGCCATAGGCGGGCCAGTCGCCGTCAGCCACCTGCGAAATAGCCGCGGTTGGCGTGGATTCTGTGTTCAGCGTACCGTGGATCTCCTGCGGGTCGTTGAAACCGGCCCAGGTCAGGATACCGCCGCTAATCAGCAGGGCAACGAGCAGGCCGGCTACGGCACCGCTGGACGGAACGATCAGGCGACGCCAGACAAACGGCAGGATCAGCCAGATACCGAAGAAGACCAGAATGTCGCTGCGCGGCGTCAGCGCCCAGAAGTCGAACCCGACTTCCCACACGCCCCAGATCATGGTGGCAAGGAGCAGGGCGGCATACAGCCACAGAGCAGAACGTTTTCTCCGCAACAGCAGGACGGTTACGCCCACCATAACCAGACCCGCAATCGGGTAGTACCAGGAGCCGCCAATAGCGACCAGCCAGACGCCACCGATCAACAAATACAGCGCGCAGAATGCGGCAAACGCGGCTGTTAATGTTACCAGTAGACGCGGCTGCTTAGTTTTTGTTTCAGCCATAGAAAAGTACTCGTCAGTTTTGTTAATTATTTGCTAGCAATTAATTATAGGTATTAACAACTGTGATCGGAATCACAAATATTGCTTTTATAACTCATACGCCAGGCTTATCCATTTACTGATATAATGGCTGGCTTGCGTATCGATGCCGGAGCAAGATTCATCCGCATTGAGAGATTTTCATTAAAATCATTTGGTTAGTAATATGAAACATACTGTTGAAGTGATGATCCCGGAAGCCGAGATCAAAGCGCGTATCGCCGAACTGGGTCGTCAAATCACCGAGCATTACAAGGACAGCGGCAGCGAAATGGTGCTGGTTGGTCTGCTGCGCGGTTCTTTCATGTTCATGGCAGACCTGTGCCGTGAAGTGCAGGTACCGCACGAGGTCGATTTTATGACCGCTTCCAGCTACGGCAGCGGCATGTCCACAACCCGTGATGTGAAAATCCTGAAAGATCTGGATGAAGATATTCGTGGCAAAGATGTGTTGATCGTTGAGGACATCATCGACTCCGGCAACACGCTCTCTAAAGTGCGGGAGATCCTGAGCCTGCGCGGACCAAAATCGCTGGCGATTTGTACCCTGCTGGATAAGCCTGAGCGCCGTGAAGTACAGGTGCCGGTGGAGTTCGTTGGCTTCTCCATCCCGGACGAATTCGTCGTGGGTTACGGCATTGACTACGCGCAGCGTTATCGTCATTTGCCGTATGTTGGCAAGGTCGTGATGCTGGACGAGTAATGGTGGCGTGTTGCCCGGTGGCGCTCCGCTTACCGGGCCTACGAAGGGCACGTGTAGGCCGGGTAAGGCGCAGCCGCCACCCGGCTTTGTTTATTTGTGGTTAACGTGCTTAAGCTTGAGGTTGGCAATCCCCGAGCGGTAACGCTGCTCCAGCGTTTCACGGTTGGTGGCGGTCACTTCCAGATTGCGCAGCAGACCGTCGTGAATACCGTACGCCCAGCCGTGGATAGAGACCTTCTGCCCGCGTTTCCACGCCGACTGCATAATGGTAGAGTGGCCCAGGTTGTACACCTGCTCCATCACGTTCAGCTCGCACAGGGTGTCGAGACGGCGTTCCTGCGGCATTTCGCCCAGCAGTGAGCTATGTTTGAACCAGATATCACGAATGTGCAGCAGCCAGTTATCGATTAACCCCAGCTCTGTATTTTCGACCGCCGCCTGCACGCCGCCGCAGCCGTAGTGGCCGCAGATAATAATGTGCTCGACCTCCAGAACATCAACGGCATACTGAACAACCGAAAGGCAGTTGAGATCGGTATGAATAACCAGATTAGCAACGTTGCGGTGAACAAACAGTTCGCCAGGCTCAAGACCGGTCAGACGTTCGGCGGGGACGCGGCTGTCGGAACATCCAATCCAGAGAAAGCGCGGGTTCTGCGCTTGTGCTAGTTTTCCAAAAAATCCGGGGTCTTCCTCCACCAGCATTTTTGACCATAGTGCATTGTTGCTGATGAGTGTATCTATGTCGTTCATGGAGGTTAGCGACCTGTAACCAAGTGATTGCGTTGCGCTACTATAGGGTAACCAGACTTTTAATGAAACCACACAACGTGTGTCAGAACTTAAGGTAAGTTGAATTCATGGCGATTGCACTGGAGCTGGAACAGCTCAAAAAAACCTACCCGGGAGGCGTTCAGGCGCTGCGCGGGATAGATCTTAAAGTCGAAGCGGGAGATTTCTACGCGCTTCTGGGGCCGAACGGGGCGGGGAAATCCACCACCATCGGGATCATCAGCTCGCTGGTCAACAAAACTTCCGGTCGCGTCAGCGTGTTTGGCTACGATCTGCAAAAAGACGTGGTCAACGCCAAGCGTCAGCTGGGGCTGGTGCCGCAGGAGTTTAACTTCAACCCGTTTGAAACGGTGCAGCAGATTGTGGTTAACCAGGCGGGTTACTACGGCGTCGAGCGTAAAGAGGCGCTGGAGCGTAGCGAAAAGTACCTGAAACAGCTCGATCTGTGGGAAAAGCGTAACGAACGCGCGCGGATGTTGTCCGGGGGGATGAAGCGCCGCCTGATGATTGCCCGCGCGCTGATGCATGAGCCAAAGCTGCTTATTCTCGATGAGCCGACCGCCGGGGTGGATATTGAACTGCGTCGCTCCATGTGGGGCTTCCTGAAGGATCTGAACGATAAAGGCACCACCATCATTCTGACCACGCACTATCTGGAAGAGGCGGAAATGCTGTGCCGCAATATCGGCATTATCCAGCACGGCGAGCTGGTGGAAAACACCTCAATGAAGAATCTGCTCTCTAAATTGAAATCAGAGACCTTTATCCTCGATCTGGCGGCGAAAAGCGCACTGCCGAAGCTGGAGGGGTATAACTACCGTCTGGTCGATACCTCGACGCTGGAAGTGGAAGTGCTGCGCGAGCAGGGGATCAACAGCGTGTTTTCACAGCTGAGCGCGCAGGGCATTCAGGTATTAAGTATGCGTAACAAAGCGAACCGACTGGAAGAGCTGTTTGTCTCTCTGGTGCACGATAAACAAGGAGACAAGGCATGACGCATCTTTACTGGGTCGCGCTGAAAAGCATCTGGGCGAAAGAGATCAACCGCTTTATGCGTATCTGGGTGCAAACCCTGGTGCCGCCGGTTATCACCATGACGCTCTACTTCATCATTTTCGGTAACCTGATTGGTTCCCGCATCGGTGAGATGCACGGTTTCACCTATATGCAGTTCATCGTGCCGGGCCTGATCATGATGGCGGTGATCACCAACGCTTATGCGAACGTGGCCTCGTCGTTCTTCAGCGCCAAGTTCCAGCGCAACATTGAAGAGCTGCTGGTGGCGCCAGTGCCAACGCACGTCATCATCGCCGGTTACGTGGGCGGCGGCGTGGCGCGCGGGCTGTGCGTGGGGATCCTGGTTACGGCCATTTCGCTGTTCTTCGTGCCGTTCCAGGTTCACTCCTGGCTGTTCGTGGCGCTGACGCTGTTGCTGACGGCAATCCTGTTCTCGCTGGCCGGCTTGCTGAATGCGGTGTTCGCGAAAACGTTTGACGACATCAGCCTGATCCCGACCTTTGTGCTGACGCCGCTGACCTACCTCGGCGGGGTGTTCTACTCCCTGACGCTGCTGCCGCCGTTCTGGCAGGCGCTCTCGCACCTGAACCCGATTGTCTACATGATCAGCGGTTTTCGCTTCGGTTTCCTCGGCATTACCGACGTGCCGCTGTTCACCACCGTCGTCGTGCTGGCGGTGTTTATCGTGGCGTTCTACCTGCTGTGCTGGTATCTGATCCAGCGTGGTCGCGGCCTGCGCAGCTAAACCTCTGCCTTCTGCCCGGCAACGTACCGTCTGCCGGGCACTTTCTTTGACAGTTATCACCGTAAACTAACCTTCACTCCGGTAAACTACTCGCCTGCTAAGGAGAGACGTTATGCTGGGATGGGTGATTACCTGCCACGATGAAGTGGCGCAGGAAATGCTGCTGAAGCTGGAGGCCCGATTTGGTCCCCTGGCGCAATGCCGCGCGGTAAACTACTGGCGAGGGCTAAGCACCAACATGCTCAGCCGAATGATGTGCGACGCGCTGCATGAAACCGACACCGGTGATGGGGTGATTTTTCTCACCGACAGATCGGGCGCGGCGCCTTATCGTTCAGCGGCATTAATGAGCCACAAGCACGATAATTGTGAAGTGATCTCCGGTATCAGCCTGCCGTTACTCGAAGTCATGTACCCGCTACGCGCAACGTTGAGCAGCGCTGAGTTTCGCCACGCCATTGTGGCGCAGGGCTTGCCGGGCGTGAGTAGCCTATGGCACCAGCAGCAGAAAAACCCGCCTTTCGTTCTGCTTCACGATCTGTATAAGCATTAAACATTGGTATTGATGACGCTTTTGCTACAATGGCGGCTGATTTTCCGTGTCGATTTATATCCCATGCTCATGCGCGTCATCTTTATCCTTCTGCTGCTGGTTTCCAGTGGTGCGTCTGCCAGCCTGACCAGTCAGCAAGGCCTACCTGCTCAATATATGCAAACCACTGAAGATGCGGCCATATGGGCGCAGGTGGGTAACGCCGTGGTGAACGTGGGTAACGTCCACGCCGGGCAGATCCTCGCCGTTTTCCCGGCGGCAGCTGATTACTACGAATTTCGTTTTGGATTTGGCACGGGCTTTATTGATAAAGACCACCTTGAGAAAGTGCAGGGTAAACAACGTGTTGAGGATAGCCTGGGCGACCTCAATAAGCCGCTCAGTAATCAAAACCTCATCACCTGGAAAGACACGCCTGTCTACAATGCCCCCAGCAGCGGAAGCGCGCCGTTTGGCACCTTAAGCGCCAATCTTCGCTATCCGATCCTGAATAAGCTGAAAGACCGCCTGAACCAGACCTGGTTCCAGATCCGTATCGGCAATCGTCTGGCGTGGATCAGCAGCCTGGACGCGCAGGAAGATAACGGACTGCCGGTTCTGACCTACCATCATATTCTGCGTGATGAAGAGAACACCCGTTTTCGCCACACCTCCACGACGACAAGCGTACGCGCGTTTAATAACCAGATGGCCTGGCTACGCGATCAAGGCTATACCACGCTGACGATGTACCAGCTGGAAGGGTACGTGCGCAACAAAATGAACCTCCCCGCGAAAGCGGTGGTGATCACCTTTGACGACGGCCTGAAGTCGGTGAGCCGCTACGCGTATCCGGTGCTGAAAAAGTATGGCTTCAACGCGACGGCGTTTATTATTTCATCCCGTATCAAGGGCCATCCGCAAAAGTGGGACCCAAAATCGCTACAGTTCATGAGCGTTCAGGAAATTAAGAGCATCCAGGACGTGTTCGACATCCAGTCTCACACCCATTTTCTGCATCGCGTGGATGGGTATAAACACCCCATCTTACTGAGCCGCAGCTATCATGTGATCCTGTTTGATTTTGAACGCTCGCGGCGTGCGCTGGCGCAGTTCAATCCGCGCGTGCTGTATCTCTCCTACCCGTTTGGCGGGTATGACAATAAAGCGATAAAGGCGGCGAATGATGCCGGTTTCCATCTGGCCGTGACGACGATGAAGGGGAAGGTGAAGCCGGGGGATAATCCGTTCTTACTGAAACGCCTGTATATCTTAAGAACGGATTCGCTGGAGACGATGTCGCGGCTGATCAGTAATCAGCCGCAGGGGTAAGCGTCAGGCAACCTGAACCGGAATCGCCTTAGCGGTGCGCTTCATGTCGTTATCGCCTTCAAAGTAAGCGACCTTTGGCTGCCAGCGGCGCGCTTCTTCATCAGACATCATGACGAAGCTGGCGATGATCACAATATCACCCACGTCCGCGCAGTGTGCCGCCGCGCCGTTCACGGAGATGATTTTAGAGCCGCGCTCGGCGGCGATCGCATACGTGGAGAAGCGTTTGCCGTTATTCACGTTCCAGATATCAATCGCTTCGTTTTCGAGAATACCCGCCGCGTCGAGAAAATCCTGGTCGATCGCGCAGGAGCCTTCATAGTGCAGGTCGGCCTGAGTGACTTTCACACGGTGAAGCTTACCTTGCAGCATTTTGCGAATCATTACGTTTACCTTTCATCTTCCGGGTAGAAAAACTACGCCAGCTCAACCACTTTGTTGTCGATAAGGCGAGCCTGGCCGAGCCATGCCGCCACCAGAATTACCGCACGTTTGCTGGTCTCTGAAAGCGCCAGAAGCGTATCGGCATCCCGAATTTGCACGTCGTCAGCACGAAGACCTTTGTCGTTCAGCGCCTGTTCAGCCAGAGCAACAATCTCTTCTGCGGTTAACTCTTTCGCCAGCAGCTGCTCTGCCATGGTATTCATGACCTTGCTTAAGCCCGGCGCAATTTTACGCTGTTCGGCGGTCAGGTAGCCGTTACGGGAACTGAGCGCCAGGCCGTCTTTCGCACGCACAATCGGCACGCCGACAATCTCTATGTCGTAGCCCATGTCGGCAACCATTTTGCGGATCAGCGCCAGCTGCTGGAAATCTTTCTCACCAAAGCAGGCGATGTCCGGCTGCACCAGGTTAAACAGCTTGCTGACGATGGTGGAGACGCCGCGGAAATGGCCCGGGCGGCTGGCGCCTTCCAGCATGGTGGAAATGCCCGGTACGTCCACGTAGGTCGCTTCACCGGTTCCCTGTGGATAAACGTCTGCCGGAGCCGGCGCGAAGACGATATCCCCATGACGTTTTTTGAGCTTCTCGCAATCTTCCTGCAAGGTGCGCGGGTAGCGCGCCAGATCGTCTTCACGATCGAACTGCATCGGGTTAACGAAGATGCTGACTACCACGATATCTGCACGGGCTCTCGCTTCATCGACCAGCTTCATATGGCCGTCGTGCAGGTTGCCCATGGTTGGGACCAGTGCGATACGTTTACCTTCCTGACGCGCCCGGCGGATATGCTGGCGCAGCAGCGGCAGGGTTTCTATGATTAGCACACCTTGACTCCTTAATGGAAACTGTGTTCTTCGCCCGGATACACGCCGGACTCAACCTCGGTAATATACTGCCGCACCGCAGCGCGCATGTCGCCTGCTTCTGTCAGGAAATTTTTAGCGAATTTTGGAATATGTCCGCCGGTGATCCCGAAGGCATCATGCATCACCAGAATCTGGCCGTCGGTGACGTTGCCCGCGCCGATGCCGATAACCGGAATCGACAGCGCCTCGGTGATGCGTTTAGCCAGCTCAACCGGCACGCACTCCAGCACCAGCAGCTGCGCCCCGGCGGCTTCCAGCGCCAGGGCATCATCGAACAGCGTCTGCGCCGCATCGCCGCGCCCCTGAACCTTATAGCCACCAAAAATGTTTACTGATTGCGGCGTCAGCCCTAAGTGCCCGCAAACCGGCACGGCGCGTTCGGTGAGCATTTTCACCGTGTCCACCAGCCAGGCGCCGCCTTCAATTTTGACCATATTGGCGCCGGCGCGCATCACGGCTGCCGCATTTTCAAAGGCCTGTTCCGGGGTGGCGTACGCCATAAACGGCAGATCGGAAAGCAGCAGGCAGGCGGGGGCACCCCGGCGCACGGCGCGGGTATGGTATGCAATATCGTCGACTGTGACCGGCAGAGTGGAATCATGCCCTTGTACCGTCATCCCTAACGAATCTCCGACCAGCATGACGTTGATCCCCTCTTCGGCAAACAGTTTTGCGAAGCTGTAGTCATACGCGGTGATGGTGGCGAAGCGTTTTTTTTCCTGTTTGCATTTCTGCAATAAGGAGATGGTGGTTGGTTTCATACTGTTTCCTGATGGCCCAAAAGCGAATCTTTGCGCATTCTAACAGTAACATTCGAGGGAACAATGATTTTAGGCAATCGATTAACCACAATTAACAAATGGCTAATCGACGGTGACGCGGGATTACCAGCGGGCCGGTTTTTCCACGTTGAGGTTTTGCAGAACGGTCTTCAGCGAGATGCCGTCAGGGAAGGTGAGATCGGGGGCGATTTCATACAGCGGCCAGAGCATAAATCCACGGTTTTTCATGTCGTAATGCGGAACGGTGAGGCGTTCGGTGTTAATCACCTCGTGGCCGAATAGCATCATATCCAGGTCGAGCGTGCGCGGCCCCCAGCGTTCGGCTTTGCGGACGCGGCCCTGCTGTAGCTCAATGCGCTGGGTGTTATCCAGCAGCGTTTCAGGATCAAGGGCCGTTTCCAGCGCCACGGCGGCGTTCAGATAGTCAGGCTGATCCTGCGGGCCGAGCGGTGGCGTACGGTAAAACGAAGAGACAGCAACGATGCGGCTTTGCGGGATCTCCCCCAGCGCCTGCACGGCAGCGTTAACCTGCTCCAGCGGAGAGGCCAGATTGCTGCCGATGGCTATATACGCGAGGGTCATGCCGTGCCTTCACGACGCGGTGCGCGCTTGCGCGGACGACGGTGACGACGGCGCGGTGCCGGCTCATCATCCAGATCCGTAAGCATATCTTTTTGCTCCGGTGGTGCAGAAACCTGAAACTCGCCCCACCACTGCGCCAGGCGCTGTAGCTCCGGGTTTCTTTCCACTTCAGCACGCAGAGAGAGCAGGTCGAACGCGGCGCGGAACTTCGGATGCTCCATCAGCTTCCAGGCGCGTTTACCCTGACGGCGGGACATGCGCAGCTGAAGCTGCCAGATATCACGCACCAGCGTGGTAATACGTTTCGGGATCGCCAGCGTGCGACAGCCTTCGTCCAGCACGTCGTTTGCCGCCAGCGCGAACGCATCATAATAGGCGAGACCGCTCTCCTGAGTGATGCGCTGTGCCGTTTCCAGCAGCGGATACCAGAACATGGCCGCGAACAGGAATGCCGGGTTAACGCGCATATCGTTATGAATGCGGGTGTCAGTGTTCTTCAGCACCTGCGCAATCATCCGCTCCATTGCGCTGTCACCGTTTTCGGTGAAGTAGCGGGTAATGGTCGGGAACAGCGGCTGGAACAGGTTGTATTCACGCAGCAGATTGTAGGTTTCAAACCCGTAGCCTGCCTGGAGCAGCTTTAATGACTCTTCGAACAGACGGGCAGGGGGCACGTCGTTAATCAGCGTTGCCAGGCGTGGAATAGGTTCTGCGGTTTCCGGGCTGATACGCATGTTCAGCTTGGCGGCGAAACGCACGGCGCGCAGCATCCTGACCGGATCTTCGCGATAGCGCGTTTCTGGCGTGCCGATCAGACGAATCAGGCCGTCTTTCAGATCCTGCATGCCGCCGACGTAATCACGCACGGTGAAATCCGCCACGCTGTAGTAAAGGCTGTTGATGGTGAAATCGCGACGCTGAGCATCTTCTTCAATAGAGCCGAAGATGTTGTCGCGCAGCAGCATGCCGTTTTGACCGCGCTGGGAAGTGGTGCGATCGTTGACGCCCGCTTCGTGGTGACCGCGGAAGGTCGCCACTTCAATAATTTCCGGGCCAAACATCACGTGCGCCAGACGGAAACGGCGGCCAACCAGACGGCAGTTGCGGAATAATTTACGCACCTGCTCAGGCGTGGCGCTGGTCGTCACGTCGAAATCTTTTGGCTTTTTGCCCAGCAGTAAATCGCGAACCCCGCCGCCGACGAGATAGGCCTCGTAGCCTGCTTTATTCAGACGATAGAGCACCTTGAGGGCATTTTCACTGATATCTTTGCGGGAAATGTTGTGCTGCTCACGCGGAACGACCGACATGTGTGGCTGTGCAATAGCGTCGTTCGCCATGCTCTCTTCGCGGCTCAGCACTTTACGGCAAAAATTAGCGACTCGGGTAAAAATAGTACACCTCGTAGTGTGTTTTGTTATCAAAAAAGCGGCTAATCATAGCTCAGCGCAACGCATTTGAGAATGCTGGATTTTTGGCACGGCCATTAGCGTCCAGCCAGCAACCGCTCTTTTCAGCAATTCATCCAGACTCAGATCCTGCCATTCCTGCGTTACATTCTGGTTGAGAAATCGCAGCGCGTCGATCAAAACCGGGCGCGGATCGCCGTCAGGCAGCGCCGGGGCATGGTTCTGTTTTGACAGCTTATTCCCCTGTTCATTGACCGCCAGCGGCAGATGAATGTAATCCGGCACCGTCCAGCCAAACTGCTGGTAAAGCGATATCTGCCGCACGGTAGGTTCGACGAGATCCGCTCCACGCACGATTTCCGTGACGCCCTGAAAATGGTCATCGACAACGACCGCCAGATTATAGGCAAACAGACCATCACGACGGTGAATAATAAAATCCTCACGCGCCAGGCGTTCGTCCGCCTGAAGGGTGCCTGAGAGCACGTCGGTAAACTGCGTCACCGGGAAGCGCTGTATCAGCCGTACGGCGGCATTTTCAGGGCCGTTGTGCAGCGTACGGCAGTGGCCGTCGTAAACGCCACCCACGCTCTGAATACGCGCGCGCGTGCAGGTGCAGTTATAAGAAAGACCCTGTTCAGCAAGCCATGCCAGGCGTTCACGGTAGGCATCATGGCGTTGAGACTGCCAGAGCACTTCGCCGTCCCAGTGAAGACCGTAATGTTCCAGCTGACGCAGAATGGTTTCTGCTGCACCGGGAACTTCACGCGGAGGATCGATATCTTCAATGCGGACCAGCCATTTACCCTGACGGGCGCGAGCCTGTAGGTAGCTGCCGAGCGCGGCAATTAATGAGCCGAAGTGTAATTCACCGGAGGGAGATGGCGCAAAGCGCCCAATATAGTGAGATTCAGACATATCAACGGTAACAAGGCGGGAGAGACTCCCGCCTTTGCAGTAGTGAGAGGGCAGGCGTTAACCGGCCATCTGTTTTTCGCGGATTTCTGCCAGCGTTTTACAGTCGATGCACAGATCGGCTGTTGGACGCGCTTCCAGGCGACGAATACCGATTTCAACACCGCAGGATTCGCAGTAGCCAAAATCTTCGTCCTCGACCTTCTTCAGCGTTTTTTCAATCTTTTTGATCAGTTTGCGCTCGCGGTCACGGTTACGCAGTTCGAGGCTGAACTCTTCTTCCTGAGCGGCACGGTCGACCGGATCCGGGTAGTTAGCAGCTTCATCCTGCATATGTGTAACGGTGCGATCGACTTCATCCCTGAGTTGATTACGCCATGCTTCAAGAATACGCTTGAAGTGCGACAGCTGGGCTTCGTTCATATACTCTTCGCCCGGCTTCTCTTGATACGGCTCCACCCCAGCGATGGCGAGAATACTCAGGGACGATGTTTTACGGTTTTGCCCTTCTTGCATGTTGCTTCTCCTTAACACGCACTATCGATCCCCATGTTGGGGGAAAAATCAGGTCGCTATAAATAGCAGATGCTTTTCCGTATGGCAATTATCTAAACGTAACACTTGACAACCCTGTGAGGAAAAGCGTATTTGCGCACGCGGCCAGAACACTTATTAGTCAATCGTCTAATCCCTTATAAGACAATGGGAAGAGAGGATCTCAGAGTCATATTATCGGCAGAAAGTTCCGCTTTATAAGCCAAAATCTCTACCCCCTGCTTTTGTGCCTCATTCAACAATTGCGCGTATTTAGGATCAATATGACGGGCCGGGGAAAACCGTTCAATGGCTGAATGCAGAACCGCAAACAGCAACACGGCGCGCTTGCCCGCCGCCGCCACACTCATTAGCTCTCGCAGATGCTTCTGGCCACGTAGCGTTACCGCATCCGGAAAGAAGCCGTTTTCCTGTTCTGCTAACGTCACTGATTTCACTTCAATATAGCACTCAGGCCGGTCTTCCGCCTGTAGCATAAAATCAATTCTGCTGCCTTCATCGCCATATTTCACTTCGCTTTTTTGCGTGCCGTAACCCACAAGTTCAGGAAGGGTTCCCTGGGTCAGGGATTCTTTAACCAGCTGATTGGCGCGCAGGGTATTAACACAAATAAATGCCCCGTTTTGCGTTTCGGTCATTTCCCAGGTATGGGGATATTTGCGTTTAGTATTTTCTGAAGTGGAATACCAGACCGTATCACCCGGCGTGGCGCAACCGGTCATGGCGCCGGTGTTAGGGCAGTGCAGCGTGAGCGTTTCGCCCTCAGGCGTGATTACGTCAGCGAGAAAGCGTTTGTAACGCTGGAGCAGCGTGGCGGGCTGGAGTGCAGGGCTAAACTTCATCAGGATTCCTTAGCGTGTCGCCCAGCGTCCAGCGCTGGAGCGGAGTATAGCGGGTGCGTCCTTGTACAAAGGCAGATTCGTAAAGCGCAAATTCCTTCACCTCAAAGGACCAGTGAAAGCCCGGTGGCGGGATGGCAACGGCCTGACCCGCATCGCGCAGCAGGGTAATGTGGGGATGAAACGGCTGCGGGCTCTGGTAACAGCCGCTGCGCGCGGCCTGCGCCCGCAGCATGCTGGCGAGCTGGAGCAGCCCGCGAGGGGGCTGACGCGTCCCCAGCCAGACCACCCGAGAGCGCAGCCATTGCCCGGCATCGTCAAGATGCAGCGTAAACCCCGGCTGGGAAATGCGTCCGGCCAGTGCGCTTAAGGCGCGCTGCTTTTCAGCGCTTACATCGCCGAGAAACGCTAACGTCAGGTGCATATTGGCGGCGGCGACAGGGCGGCCCGCTTCTGCCGGGAAGTGGCTGGCGCGCCAGCGAACAATTTGCCGTTGAAGCGAGGCGGGTAATTCAATGGCGAAGAATAGCCGTTTTGACTCAGACATGCGCAAGACTCGGTAATGATATGCGCCGATGCTACAATGTACGCCGATTAATGTTAACCCTCTGGAGCCGTAAGTGTCTTCTTTGCCCGTTGCCGTCGTCCTTCCTGAGCTTCTTGCTGCCTTAGAACATGCGCCACAGGTTTTGCTCAGCGCGCCCACGGGAGCGGGTAAATCCACCTGGCTGCCCCTGCAAATCCTGCGTGAGGGGAACATCAGCGGGAAAATTATCCTGCTGGAGCCGCGCAGGCTGGCCGCGCGCAACGTGGCGCAGCGCCTCGCGGAACTGCTGAATGAAAAACCGGGCGAGACGGTAGGGTACCGGATGCGCGCCGAAACCTGCGTTGGCGCGTCCACGCGGCTGGAGGTGGTCACCGAAGGCATTCTCACCCGCATGCTGCAAAACGATCCGGAGCTGACCGGCGTCGTGCTGGTGATCCTTGATGAATTTCACGAGCGCAGCCTACAGGCCGATCTGGCTCTTGCGCTGCTGCTCGACGTTCAGCAGGGGCTGCGCGACGACCTTCGCCTGCTGATTATGTCGGCGACGCTGGATAACGAGCGGCTCCGGCAGACGCTCCCCGACGCGCCGATGATTGCCTCCGAAGGACGAGCCTTTCCGGTTGAGCGCCGCTATCAGCCGCTGCCTGCCCATCAGCGCGTTGACGAAGCCGTTGCCATCGCCACCGCCGAACTGCTCCGCCAGGAGCCCGGCTCGCTGCTGCTGTTTTTACCCGGCGTAGGTGAAATCCAGCGCGTACAGGAACAGCTGGCGTCACGGGTGAGCAGCGATGTTGCGCTTTGTCCGCTGTATGGCGCCCTGTCGTTAAGCGACCAGCGCAAAGCAATCCTTCCCGCCCCGGCGGGGCAGCGCAAAGTGGTGCTGGCGACCAATATTGCCGAAACCAGTTTGACCATCGAAGGCATTCGCCTTGTGGTGGACAGTACGCAGGAGAGGGTCGCCAGCTTTGATCCGCGCACCGGGCTGACCAGGCTGCTGACGCAGCGCATTAGCCAGGCCTCGATGGTGCAGCGCGCAGGGCGAGCCGGGCGTCTTGAGCCGGGTATTTGTCTGCATTTAACCAGCGCCGAGCAGGCGGAGCGTGCGGCACTACAAAGCACGCCTGAAATTTTACAAAGCGATCTCTCCGGGCTGGTGATGGATCTGATGCAGTGGGGCTGCCCGGATCCTGACCAGCTCACCTGGCTTAATCCTCCGCCTGTCGTGAACCTCACCGCCGCGCGCAGCCTGCTGACCCAGCTTGGCGCGCTGGAAGGTGAACGTCTGACGGCGCGCGGCCAGAAAATGGCGGAACTGGGCAACGATCCGCGACTGGCAGCGATGCTGGTGGCCGCGCAGGGCGAAGATGAAATTGCCACGGCGGCGAAACTGGCGGCTATTCTTGAGGAGCCGCCGCGCGGCGGCGGCAGCGATCTGGGGCAGGCCTTTTCACGCAATCAGGGAAACTGGCAGCAGCGGGCACAGCAGCTATGTCATCGCCTGAAGTGCCGGGGAGGATCGCCTGACAGCGATAAAATGACTTCTCTGCTGGCACAGGCTTTTCCGGACAGGATTGCGCGCCGCCGCGGACTTGACGGCCGCTATCAGCTGGCAAACGGGATGGGCGCGATGCTCGACAGCGATGATGCCCTGACGCGTCATGAATGGCTCATTGCCCCTTTGCTGCTACAGGGCAGCCATTCCCCGGATGCGCGCATTTTGCAGGCGATTGCGGTGGATATTGACGCCCTGACGCGTGCCTGCCCGCAGCTGCTTCAGCAATCTGACATTGTCGAATGGGATGATGCCCAGGGTACGCTGAAGGCATTCCGTCGTAGTCAGATTGGTAAACTGACGCTCGGGACGACACCGCTGGCGAAGCCGTCGGAAGAAGAGTTACACCAGGCGATGCTGAACGGCATTCGTGAAAAAGGGCTGAGCGTTCTGAACTGGACACCGGAGGCGGAGCAGTACCGTATTCGTCTGCACTGCGCCGCGAAATGGCTGCCGGCGTACGGCTGGCCGGCGGTGGATGACGATACCCTGCTCGCGACGCTTGAACAGTGGCTGCTGCCGCAAATGAGCGGCGTGCACTCGCTGCGCGCCCTTAAGGCGCTTGATGTTAAGGCAGCGTTACAGAATTTACTGGACTGGTCGTTACGTCAACGTCTGGATAGTGAACTGCCTGGGCATTACACTGTGCCAACCGGGAGCCGGATTGCTATTCGTTATCATGAGGATAATCCTCCGGCGCTGGCGGTTCGGATGCAGGAGATGTTTGGTGAGGCCACCACGCCGTCGATCGCTGAAGGGCGTGTGCCGTTGGTGCTTGAGCTGCTTTCGCCCGCGCATCGTCCCTTGCAGATCACCCGCGATCTGGGCGCGTTCTGGGCGGGGAGCTATCGTGACGTGCAGAAAGAGATGAAAGGGCGGTACCCCAAACACGTCTGGCCGGACGATCCGGCGAATACCGCGCCGACGCGGCGCACGAAGAAATATTCGTGATGAATCGAAAAGGGGAGGGCGGCCTGATGCCCTCACCCCGGCCTTCTACCACGGGGAGAGGGGAGAAACAAACTTTGAGAGATTTCTTCTTTCACTGACCTGTGCAAGATAAGAAAATCTGGCCTTTGCGCCTGAATGTTGCGGAGAAAAAGCATGGCGGGGAATGACCGCGAGCCAATAGGACGTAAGGGAAAGCCAGCGCGTCCGGCGAAAGAAAAGGTAAGCCGTCGTCGCCTCAGAGATGAGGAGTATGACGATGACTATGAAGACGATTATGAGGATGAAGAACCGATGCCGCGTAAAGGGAAAGGCAAAGGGCGTAAGCCTCGTGGGAAGCGCGGCTGGTTCTGGCTGCTGCTGAAGCTGTTCATTGTTTTTGTTGTTCTGATCGCGATTTACGGCGTGTATCTGGATCAGAAGATCCGCAGTCGTATCGACGGGAAAGTCTGGCAATTGCCGGCGGCAGTGTATGGTCGCATGGTGAACCTTGAGCCGGACATGTCCATCAGCAAAAACGAGATGGTGAAACTGCTGCAAGCTACGCAGTATCGTCAGGTCACGAAAATGACCCGTCCGGGCGAATTTACCGTCCAGGCGAAAAGCATTGAGATGATCCGCCGTCCGTTCGACTTCCCGGACAGCAAAGAGGGCCAGGTGCGCGCGCGTCTGACCTTTGACGGCGATCGCCTGGAAACCATTGAGAACATGGATAACGACCGCCAGTTCGGTTTCTTCCGTCTCGATCCGCGCCTGATCACCATGCTGTCGTCCGCAAACGGCGAACAGCGCCTGTTCGTGGCGCGTAACGGCTTCCCGGATCTGCTGGTGGATACCCTGCTGGCAACCGAAGACCGTCACTTCTACGAGCACGACGGTATCAGCCTCTACTCCATTGGCCGTGCGGTGCTGGCGAACCTGACCGCCGGGCGTACGGTGCAGGGGGCGAGTACGCTTACCCAGCAGCTGGTGAAAAACCTGTTCCTCTCCAGCGAGCGCTCTTACTGGCGTAAAGCCAACGAAGCGTACATGGCCGTGCTGATGGATGCGCGCTACAGCAAGGATCGTATCCTTGAGCTGTACATGAACGAGGTGTACCTCGGCCAGAGCGGCGATAACGAAATCCGCGGCTTCCCGCTGGCGAGCCTGTACTACTTTGGCCGTCCGGTGGAAGAGCTGAGCCTTGATCAGCAGGCGCTGCTGGTGGGCATGGTTAAAGGGGCGTCAATCTATAACCCGTGGCGCAACCCGAAACTGGCGCTGGAGCGTCGTAATCTGGTGCTGCGTCTGCTGCAACAGCAGCAGGTGATTGACCAGGAGCTGTACGACATGCTGAGCGCGCGTCCGCTGGGCGTTCAGCCGCGCGGTGGGGTGATCTCCCCGCAGCCTGCCTTTATGCAGATGGTGCGTCAGGAGCTGCAATCTAAGCTCGGAGATAAAGTAAAAGATCTCTCCGGAGTGAAGATCTTTACCACCTTTGACTCCGTGGCGCAGGATGCGGCAGAAAAAGCGGCGGTGGAAGGTATTCCGGTTCTGAAGAAGCAGCGTAAGCTGAGCGATCTGGAAACCGCGATGGTGGTGGTTGACCGCAACACCGGTGAAGTTCGCGCCATGGTGGGCGGTGCCGAGCCGCAGTATGCGGGCTATAACCGTGCGATGCAGGCGCGTCGTTCGATTGGTTCTCTGGCAAAACCGGCGACCTATCTGACCGCGCTGAGCCAGCCGAACCTCTATCGCCTGAACACCTGGATTGCCGATGCGCCTATCTCCCTGCGCCAGCCTAACGGTCAGGTATGGTCTCCACAGAACGACGATAAGCAGTTCAGCGGTCAGGTGATGCTGGTGGATGCGTTAACCCGCTCAATGAACGTGCCGACGGTTAACCTCGGGATGGCGCTGGGCCTGCCGGCCATCACCGATACCTGGCAGAAGCTGGGCGTGCCGAAAGATCAGCTGCACCCTGTTCCGGCCATGATCCTGGGGGCGCTTAACCTGACGCCAATCGAAGTAGCCCAGGCGTTCCAGACCATTGCCAGCGGCGGTAATCGTGCTCCGCTTTCCGCCCTGCGTTCGGTGATAGCGGAAGATGGCTCCGTGCTGTATCAAAGCTTCCCGCAGGCTGAGCGCGCGGTTCCGGCGCAGGCAGCCTATATGACGTTATGGACGATGCAGCAGGTTGTACAGCGCGGTACCGGGCGTCAGCTGGGGGCGAAGTATCCGGGTCTGCATCTGGCAGGTAAAACCGGGACCACCAACAACAACGTTGATACCTGGTTTGCCGGTATTGACGGCCGTGAAGTGGTGATCACCTGGGTGGGTCGCGACAACAACCAGCCGACCAAACTGTATGGTGCAAGCGGTGCAATGTCGATTTACCAGCGCTATCTGGCAAATCAGTCTCCGGTGCCGCTGAACCTCGTTGCGCCGGAAGATATCGTCGATATGGGCGTGGACAGCTCAGGTAACTTCATCTGCGGCGGCGGCGTGCGTTCGCTGCCGGTCTGGACGACCAATCCGGATGCGCTGTGTCAGCAAAGCCAGCCTGAGCAGCCAACGGGCAATCCGTTTGACCAGTCTTCTCAGCCTCAGCAGCCGCAGCAGCAACAGCCGCAGCAGCAGGACGAGAAGAAAGACAGCGACGGCGTCGCCGGCTGGATCAAAGACATGTTCGGCGGAAATTAATTAATTCCCTGAATTTAAAAGCCGCTTTCTCGTAAAGCGGCTTTTTTTTATTTCCCTCCGTTGCTTTAGTATAATTATTAAATACTGAATGTAGAATTATTAATCTTATAGACTAGTTTTATAAATCAGGGGGTTATAATAATCGTGACCGATTTTACCCTTTTGCACGCTGGACATGATAAAGAATAATCTGATGTAATCCCGCCATGAAATTCATCATTCATCAGGACATTCTTATTAATAGGTGTCGGAAAATGAATGATGTCTCGCTTTACCTGACATTCTGATGCAAATTCGCTTTGCCGGGAATGGATACCTTCATCAGCAAATATAAGGATATTGTTATGCGTAAATATATTATTACTTCTTTACTGGGCGGAAGCATTTTGGCGGCGCTGTCGCTTCCGGTTTTGGCATCGAATGATTCCGGCACGGTGAACTTTGCCGGAAAAATTGTTGCGGATACCTGCGAAATTAACGTTGATGGCACCGGTACGAATGCATCGACAGTAACGTTTGCCGATACCTATCCTTCGGATTATAGCGGCGACGGCTCGGTGGGAACGTCAAAAGCGTTCAAAATTGAGGTGAAGAAATGTGACCCGCTGGTCGCAAAACTGAACCTGAAGTTCAGCGGCTCCACCACGGACGCCGCCTACAAACGTCTTCAGAACGATCTGACCGGTGTAGGTAATGCCACCAACGTCGGTATTATCGTCAGCAATGAGAATGGCACGAAAGGGGACGTGATTTTTGACGGATCTACCCCTAACGCGGGCACTGACGTTGCGAACGATGCGACGGGACAGGCTGCTTCCGTCTTTAACTACACCGCGAAGGTTATTCAGGCTGGAGAAGACGCGCCAACGGCGGGTCATTATGCCTCCTCTGCCACGTTCGAGGTTGTTTATCGCTAAAAAAAATCAGGCAGCCTGAAAAGGCTGCCTTCTGGAACGCAGGATGAAACATTTAATTAAAGTGTTATGCGGCTGCCTGGTTATTTCCTGCTGTACAGCGCAGGCCAGCGTGGTTCTCGGTGGAACGCGAATCGTTTATCCATCGAATAAGTCTGAAGTGCAAATTGCCCTCAAAAATAAAGATCCTCATACGCGTTATCTGGTACAGAGCTGGGTGAGCTATCCCGATAATGCGAAAGCCCCCTTTGTTATCACGCCTCCCGTGTATAAATTACAGGGAAATCGCCAGACGCTTTTACATATTATTTTTACCGGCGATAAAAAAAGCCTGCCTGCGGATCGGGAGTCGCTATTTCTGGCTAACGTTAAATCCGTTTCGGCCTTATCGCCGGAATTAAAAGATAAGAATACCCTTCAGTTTGCGATGAAGACGCGTCTGAAGCTGTTCTGGCGCCCTGCGCAACTGAAAGAAACGGACGCTCTGCACGCCTTTGAAAAAATCACGTTTCGCCGTCAGGGTGACACTCTGATTGCAAAAAATTCCACGCCTTTTTACGTCTCATTTGGCGAGCTGGCCGTTGGCGGCAAAAGCGTGCCGGTGGTGGATAACAAAGCCAT
This sequence comes from Enterobacter cloacae complex sp. P24RS, assembly GCF_014982165.1. Lineage (NCBI taxonomy): Bacteria > Pseudomonadati > Pseudomonadota > Gammaproteobacteria > Enterobacterales > Enterobacteriaceae > Enterobacter > Enterobacter cloacae complex sp. P24RS. Next base: position 59,339 of record NZ_JADCKU010000002.1, on the reverse strand, counting down.
GCCGGGAGCGATTTCCATGATGGTTGCGCCATTCAGCGAGCAGCGTTTCGCCCTGCCCGGTTCGGCAAAAGGTGCCGTGACGTGGACGGCAATCAACGATTTCGGCGCGCAAACCCCTCAACGCAGTCAGGCACTGTAAACCGATCATGCTGGTATCGTATGTCATCATCGTCACGGCTCAAACAGGTTCTGAAGGGGATCGCGCTGGCATTGCTGGCCGCGATCCAGCCTGCCGCGGCTGATGACGACTTCAACCTGCGGATTCTGGAGCTGGATACGCCGCTTGAAAATACCGCGACGCTGAAAAATTTCATCAATGATAACGGCCTGATGCCCGGCAGTTACCAGACCACGATCCTCTGGGACGGGGATGTTCTGGATAAGCGCCCCGTAACGTATGTTCTCTCGGCGGACAAACAGCGCCTGCTGCCTGAGCTGACCAAAGCCGAGCTGCGCGCGCTGGGGGTAAAGGTGGATGCCATTGCCGATATGGCCGGGCTGGACGACGCGGCGCGCATCGACGATATCTCCCGTTTTATAAAAAATGCCCGCTACGAATTTAATCAGGATAATCAGACGCTGACGCTGGTTATCCCCCAGATGTACCGCGATCGGGCGACGGCGGGGGCCATCAGCCCTAAGCTGTGGGATGACGGTGCTCCGGCGGCCTGGACCAGCTACCAGCTTAGCGGTTCGCAGCAGCGCTATAGCGGGGGCAATACCTCGTCAACCTGGCTGGGCCTGGACTCCGGTATTAACGTGGGCGCATGGCGCCTGCGCAACAACAGTACCTGGAGCGATACCGCCGGCTGGGACGCTATCGCCACCACGCTACAGCGCGACGTTAAGCCGCTGCAAAGCCAGATGGAGATTGGCCAGACCTATACCAACGGTGAACTTTTCGACAGCATTCAAATGACCGGGATGAAGCTCGAGACCGACACGTCCATGCTTCCCACCGGCCAGCAGGGTTTTGCTCCGGTCATACGCGGCATTGCGAACAGCGACGCGAAGGTCACCGTGAAGCAAAACGGCTACACGATTTACCAGAGCAACGTCTCGCCGGGGCCGTTCGCGATCCGTGATTTGAGCCAGGTGGCGTCGGGCGCCGATCTGGAAGTGACCGTTGAAGAAGCGGATGGCAGCGAGCACAGCTTTATCCAGGCCAGCGCGTCGGTGCCGGTGCTCCAGCGCGAAGGAAACCTGAAATATTCTCTGGCGATGGGGCGCTATCGCGGCAGCGAGGGCGAGGATACGCCTGCGTTTGCCCAGGGAACGGCGATCTATGGCTTTCCGTATGGCATAACGGCCTATACCGGCGTGCTGGGTGCGTCGCAGTATCACGCGGCGCTGGTCGGGGCGGGGGCGGATTTGGGGCGCTTCGGTTCGGCATCGGTGGATGTCACGGGTGCCCGCACCGCTTTTGATGACGGTCGTGATGACGCGAGCGGATTATCCTGGCGCGCGCAATATGCGAAAGATATTCCGGATACGAATACCACCGTCACGCTTGCCAGCTACCGCTACTCCACCGCCGGTTTTTACACCTTTCAGGAGGCAATCGACCAGCGCGACGGTGAGATTGACGACGGGATTTATACCTATCGCCTGACCAACAACCGGCGAAGCCGTATGCAGCTTAACCTTTCTCAGCGCCTTTCGGACTGGGGGTCGGCTTACCTGAACACCTATCAGCAGGATTACTGGGACATGGATGGCCGCGAGCGCAGCGTCAGTGCCGGGCTGAGCTCCAGCTGGCGCGATATCTCCTGGTCATTAAGCTACAGCCTGACCCGGACGCCCGATGCGGATGCTGACCGGCAGATGGCCCTGACGCTGAATATTCCCTTCTCCCACTGGCTACCCAACGCCTGGGCGAGCTACAGCGTCAACACCGCCAGCGGAGGTTTTGTCTCGCATCAGGTGGGGCTTGGCGGCACCGCGCTTGAGGATAATAAGCTCAGCTACAGCCTTCAGCAGACGTACGCTAATCATGATACCGGCTACGGCGGCAGCCTGTCCGGCCGCTATCGGGGAGCCTCCGGCGATCTGGGGCTGGGGTACAGCTATGGCGGTGATAACCGGCAGTGGAACTACAGCGCACAGGGCTCCGTCGTGGCGCATGAACATGGCGTGACCTTAGGGCAGACGGTCCGCGACGCGTTCGCCGTTGTGCATATCGAGGGCGGCGACAACGTTAAGGTTCAGAACGGCCGGGGTATTTCAACCGATCGCTTTGGCAACGCGGTTGTCCCGTCGCTGACCGCCTACCGGCATAACGTCATCACGGTAAATACCCAGGATCGGGACGATATCGACATTGAGGCCGCGACGCAGGATCTTGTCCCGACGAAAGGGGCGGCGCTGGCCGCAACGTTCGACGCGCGCGTCGGGCGGCGGGCGCTGGTCATGTTGCTTCATCGGGGCAAGGCCGTGCCGTTCGGGGCCGTACTCGCCCTGCAAAACGCGACCGCCATCGTGGGAGACGAAGGGGAAGTGTATTTAACCGGGCTGCGCGGCAGCACAGCGTTTAACGTGCAGTGGGGAGAAGAGGGGGACGCGCAGTGCCGCGGCACGCTCGACGTGCCCGCCGACGGCGCGACAGGCATTTTTAAAACAACGGTAAACTGCCAATAAAATGGGTGAAACAATGCGTCTACGTTTTTCATTTTCCTCGCTTATCGCCTGCGCGCTGGCGCTGGGCGCGGTTGTCTTTATTCACCCGGCGAGCGCCAACTGTAGCTTTAGCGGCGGCGAGGGCAACGACGGGGTCGTCACGTTCCAGCTGCCTGCGGTCATCGCCGTCGCGCCTGACGCGCCGGTGGGCACCGTGATTTATGACGGTAGCGTTGAAAGTAATGAAATTACCGTGGATTGCGGTGGCGCCGACGCCCAGATCCGCCGCGGCTATTTGTCCATCACCAGCGCCGACGCGCGCGAAGACGTCATGCCCGGCGTGTACAGAACCAACGTGCCGGGAATCGGGATCCGCGCTGCCTCATCCACGGAAAAGCACCCCAGCTATACGTCAGGCGATCTCGTGCGCCCATGGGACTTTCTGGGAACCATGCATGGTTATTCGCATCAGGTATTGACCTTCCGCGCCGCCGCGCAGCTGCTGGTGATCGGGAATGTTGAAGAGGGCAACCTCGATACCGGACGATTAACCGCGCAGGATACGCTGGGCGGCGCGGTTATCGGCGAAATGCGCTTCTCGCCCACCAGCGTGCGCATTACGACCAATACCTGTAACCTGGTCGACCGGAATATTTACGTCCCGCTGAAGACCGTTAATACGCAGGATTTCACCGGCCAGTACACCGACGTGCTGACCGACAACAGCTTTAAAATTGAGATAAGCGAGTGTGCGGCAGGCACAAAGGTGGATTATCAGTTTACGAGCATAGGATCGACGGGCGTTACAAACGGGAATACGTTAGGCATTGCCGCCGGGGATCATGCCGCCGCGGGAGTCGGGATCCAGATTCTGGACGGCAATAATACGGTGCTGCAATTCGACCATAGCTATACGGCGATAACCAGCACGCAGGATAACGTGCCCGTGGAAATTCCGCTGAAAGCGCGCTACGTCAAAACGGGAGAGGTGAAAGCCGGCAAGGTTGATGCGGTTGCTACTTTTGAACTTTTTTATCGCTGATCGCCGCCCGCCCGCGCGGGTTTTTGCGATCATTTCGCTACACTTTTTAACCCTCTCTTTTCATCTGGTTATTTCTTAAACCCTCAATTCTTGTAGGGCCGCATATCGCTTGCTATGCCGTCAGCGTTTCGCATATTATTCTGCGGTCATAATAATAATTCTCGTTTACGTTATCATTCACCTTTTTCATCAGAGATCCATCATGGCGCTTTCCAATACTGCTCAGCCAATTAACACGTCGCTGCGTAAAATCGCAGCCGTCGTAGCCACAGCGGTTGCCGGCATGTCTGCTTACGCACAGGCCGCTGAAACCCCCAAGAAAGAAGAAACCATCACCGTGACTGCCGCACCGGCTGCACAGGAAAGTGCCTGGGGGCCTGCACCGACGATTGCGGCAAAACGTACCGCAACGGCGACGAAAACCGATACGCCGATTGAGAAAACTCCGCAGTCTATTTCCGTGGTAACACGCGAAGAGATGGACATGAAACAGCCGGGGACGGTTAAACAGGCGTTGGCCTATACCCCAAGCGTTTTCGCAACGCGCGGCTCATCCACAACTTACGATGTGGTTTCGATTCGTGGTTTCACTACCTCCAGCACCGTGAATACCAACCAGTATCTGGATGGTATGAAGTTGCAGGGGGACAACTACTCTGAAGCGTCCATGGATCCGTACTTCCTTGAGCGCGTAGAGCTGCTGCGTGGCCCGACGTCCGTACTGTATGGTAAAAGCCATCCGGGCGGCGTGGTAAGCATGGTCAGCAAGCGTCCGACTACTGAACCGTTGAAAGAAATTCAGTTCAAAATGGGGACGGATAACCTCTGGCAGACCGGGTTTGATTTCAGCGACGCGATTGACGATAACGGCGTGTGGTCATACCGTCTGACCGGCCTGGGACGCAGCGAGAACGCGCAGCAGGATATGGTGAAGTCTACTCGTTACGCGATTGCGCCGTCTTTCAGCTGGCGCCCCGATGATAAAACCGACTTCACTTTCCTGAGCAACTTCCAGAGCGATCCGGATGCAGGTTACTACGGCTGGCTGCCGCGTGAAGGTACGGTCGTGCCTTACTATGATGCAGCCGGAAAGGCGCATAAGCTGCCGACCGACTTCAACGAAGGCGATGAAGACAACAAGATCTCCCGCCGTCAGAAAATGGTGGGGTATAGCTTCGCGCATGAATTTAACGACACCTTCACCGTGCGCCAGAACCTGCGGTACACCAAAATCAACACGCTTTACCGTTCAGTTTACGGTAACGGCTATATCGCCCCGGCCCAGATCAGCCGTGCGTATGTACGTTCTGATGAAGACCTTAACTCGTTTACGGTTGATACCCAACTCCAGTCAAAATTCGCGACCGGCGCCGTTGACCATACGCTGCTGACGGGTGTGGATTACCTTCGCATGCGCAATGACATCGATGCTGACTACGGCACTGCCGATCCCATCAGCATGAATAATCCGCAGCACGGCAACGCGAACGTCAATGTGAACTTCCCGTATGCCATGCTCAATCGCCAGGAGCAGACCGGGCTCTATGCGCAGGATCAGGCGGAATGGGATAAGTGGGTACTCACCATGGGTGGCCGCTATGACTTTGCGAAAACGTCTGCCTTTAACCGTAATAACGGGACCACTGCGGAAATCAACGATCGGGCATTCACCTGGCGCGGGGGGATTAACTACCTGTTCGACAACGGGATCACCCCATACTTCAGCTACAGCGAATCCTTCGAGCCTATTTCGGGTACCACCCAGGGCGGCAAACCGTTCGATCCGGCTCGCGGCAAGCAGTATGAAGCGGGCGTGAAGTATGTGCCGAAAGATCTGCCTGTTGTAGTGACGGCAGCGGTATACCAGCTGACCAAAAACAACAACCTGACCGCCGATCCGGCGAACCCGACCAGCGGCTTTAGCGTGCAGGGCGGTGAAATTCGCTCCCGTGGCTTTGAGCTGGAAGCGAAAGCGGCGGTGTCGGCTAACGTGAACGTGACGGCGGCCTACAGCTATACCGATGCGGAATATACCCACGATACCTGGTATGAAGGACGTCGTCCGGCGGAAGTGCCGCGCAACATGGCGTCTCTGTGGGCAGATTACACCTTCCACGAGACTGCGCTGAGCGGCCTGACCGTCGGTGCGGGCGCGCGTTATATCGGTGACACCGTTTCCTACTACTCTTCGGCGTCGCCTAAAGCCTATGAGTCCTTTAACGTTGCGGGCTATGCTCTGGCGGATGCGACGGTGAAATACGATCTGGCACGCTTTGGTCTGCCGGGCTCTTCCGTCGGCGTCAACGTGAACAACATCTTTGACCGCGAGTACGTCTCCAGCTGCTACAGCGAGTATGCATGCTACTGGGGAGCAGGACGCCAGGTTGTCGCCACCGCGACCTTCCGCTTCTAACCTCTTTATGGGCACGGTTCGCCGTGCCCTTTTTATTTAAGTTGGCTGACATGCAGGATAATAAAACGCAATCCGACTCCACCTTCACGCTCAACAATCTCTCCTTTCGCGTACCCGGGCGTACCTTGTTGCATCCGCTCTCTTTGACCTTTCCCGCAGGTAAAGTTACCGGCTTAATCGGCCACAATGGTTCTGGTAAATCGACCCTGCTCAAGATGTTGGGCCGCCATCAGCCGCCGTCCGAGGGCGACATTCTGCTGGATGACCATCCGCTGGCAAGCTGGAGCAGTAAGGCCTTTGCCCGCAAGGTGGCCTATCTGCCGCAGCAGCTGCCGCAGGCGGAAGGAATGACGGTGCGCGAGCTGGTGGCGATTGGACGTTATCCGTGGCACGGTGCGCTCGGGCGTTTTGGCGTCGCTGACAGAGAGAAAGTGGAAGAGGCGATTGCGCTGGTTGGGCTCAAACCGCTGGCGCACCGTCTGGTGGATAGCCTGTCCGGCGGCGAGCGTCAGCGCGCGTGGATTGCAATGCTGGTGGCGCAGGACAGCCGCTGCCTGCTGCTCGACGAACCTACCTCGGCGCTGGATATTGCCCATCAGGTTGACGTGCTGGCGCTGGTGCATCGCTTAAGCCAGCAGCGCGGCCTGACGGTGATTGCCGTTCTGCATGACATCAATATGGCGGCGCGCTATTGCGACTATCTGGTGGCGCTGCGCGGCGGTGAAATGATCGCTCAGGGCACGCCTGACGAGCTGATGCGCAGCGAAACGCTGGAGCATATCTACGGTATTCCAATGGGGATCCTGCCTCACCCTGCCGGGGCCGCTCCCGTGAGCTTTGTTTACTGATGCTGCATTCAACATACATTAGCCGCCGTCGCCTGCTGACGGCCATGGCGCTCTCGCCGCTGCTGTTGAAGATGGCCCCGGCCCGCGCCGCCGCTATCGATCCGCACCGCATCGTGGCGCTGGAGTGGTTACCCGTCGAGCTGATGATGGCCCTGGGTATCACACCCTACGGCGTGGCCGACATTCCCAACTACACCCTGTGGGTGAATGAGCCAAAACTGCCGGACTCCGTCATTGATATCGGTCTGCGCACAGAGCCAAACCTTGAGCTTCTCACGCAGATGAAACCGTCTTATTTGTTCTGGTCTGCGGGGTATGGCCCGTCGGAAGAGATCATGGCGAAGATTGCGCCGGGACGAGGCTTTTCCTTTAGCGACGGTAAAAAGCCGCTGACCATGGCAAAAAAGTCTATCCACGAGATGGCCCAGTTCCTCAACCGGGAAGCGGAAGCAAAACAGCATCTCGATGAGTTTGATGCGCTGATTGAGTCCCTTAAGCCGCGCTTTGCCCGCCGAGGCGACCGGCCTCTGCTGATGGTGACGCTGCTGGACGCCCGCCATATGCTGGTCTTTGGCAAAAACTGCCTGTTCCAGGAAGTGCTCGACAGCTTCGGCATTCGCAACGCCTGGGAAGGCGAGATGACGTTCTGGGGAAGCACCGCCGTGGGCATCGACCGCCTGGCGGCGTTTCGCGACGTCGACGTGCTGTGCTTTGACCACGGCAACGAGCGTGAAATGCAAACCCTGATGGCAACCCCGCTCTGGCAGGCGATGCCGTTCGTTCGCGAGCAGCGCTTCCTGCGCGCTCCTGCGGTATGGTTTTACGGCGCGACGCTGTCGGCAATGCACTTTGCCCGCGTGCTGGACAACGTGATGGGGGGCAGAGCATGAGTACGCGTATTGCCCGTTTCCCGGCGCTGCTGCTGGGGCTGATTTTTCTGGCGGCGCTGGCGCTAACCGGGTTCAACCTCTCCACGGCACTGCCGCGCGAGCAGTGGGCGGCCGCGTTTGCCGCTCCGGATATCGACAATATTCAGCAGATGCTCTTCCACTACAGCCTGCTGCCGCGTCTTAGCATCTCCTTGCTGGTCGGCGCGGGGCTGGGACTGGTGGGCGTGCTGTTCCAGCAGGTGCTGCGTAACCCGCTGGCGGAGCCCACCACGCTGGGCGTGGCGACGGGTGCACAGCTGGGGATCACCATCACCACCCTCTGGACCCTGCCGGGGGCGTTAACCTCGCAGTTTGCCGCGCTGGCAGGCGCCTGCGTCGTGGGCGCGCTGGTCTTTGGCGTGGCCTGGGGAAAACGTCTCTCGCCGGTCACGCTGATCCTCGCCGGGCTGGTCGTCAGCCTCTACTGTGGTGCAATCAACCAGCTTCTGGTGCTGTTTCACCACGACCAGCTGCAAAGCATGTTTATGTGGAGCACCGGTACGCTCACCCAGACCGACTGGAGTATCGTCCAGCGCCTGTGGCCGCAGCTGTTTGGCGGCGTGGTGCTCACGCTGCTGCTGCTGCGCCCGCTCACGCTGATGGGGCTGGATGACGGCGTGGCGCGCAACCTGGGGCTGGCGCTGTCGCTGGCCCGCCTGGCTGCCCTGACGCTGGCGATTGTGCTGAGCGCGCTGTTGGTTAACGCCGTCGGCATCATCGGGTTTATCGGCCTGTTTGCGCCGCTGCTGGCGAAAATGCTTGGCGCGCGCCGTCTTCTGGCGCGCCTGATGCTGGCGCCGCTGATTGGCGCGCTGATCCTCTGGCTTTCCGATCAGCTCATTCTCTGGCTGGCGCGCGTCTGGATGGAGGTCTCCACGGGGTCGGTGACGGCCCTTATCGGCGCGCCGCTACTGCTCTGGCTGCTGCCGCGCCTGCGCAGCATTAGCGCGCCGGCGATGGACGCTGGGGATAAGGTCTCGGCAGAACGTCAGTCGATAGTGTGGTTCAGCCTTGCCGGGCTGGCGGTGCTGGCGATCGCTTCGTTCGCCGCGCTCTCGCTGGGGCGCGACGCTACCGGCTGGCACTGGGCTACCGGTGATTTACTGAATGAACTTATGCAGTGGCGCTGGCCGCGGATCTTCTCCGCACTGATTGCTGGCGTGATGCTGGCGGTGGCGGGCTGTATTATCCAGCGCCTGACCGGGAACCCGATGGCAAGCCCGGAAGTTCTGGGGATCAGCTCCGGTGCCGCGTTTGGGGTGGTGTTGATGCTGTTCCTCGTGCCGGGAAATGCGTTCGGCTGGCTGATGCCTGCCGGCAGTATCGGTGCGGCGGCGACGCTGATGATTATCCTGATCGCCTCCGGGCGGGGCGGATTCTCGCCTCATCGTATGCTGCTGGCCGGGATGGCGCTCAGCACCGCGTTTACCATGCTGCTGATGATGTTGCAGGCGAGCGGCGATCCGCGCATGGCGCAGATCCTGACCTGGATTTCCGGTTCAACGTACAACGCCACCGGCAGCCAGGTGGTGCATACGGGGATCGTGATGGTCGTGCTGCTGGCGATAGTGCCGCTGTGCCGTCGCTGGATGACCATTCTGCCGCTGGGCGGTGACACCGCGCGCGCGGTCGGGCTGGCGCTGACGCCAACGCGTATCGCCCTGCTGCTGCTGGCCGCGTGCCTGACGGCGACGGCCACCATGACTATCGGCCCGCTCAGTTTTGTTGGATTAATGGCGCCTCACATCGCCCGTATGATGGGCTTTCGCCGGACAATGCCGCATATCGTCATGTCTGCGCTGACGGGCGGGGCGATTCTGGTCTTTGCTGACTGGTGCGGAAGGATGGTGCTGTTCCCGTATCAGATCCCGGCGGGCCTGCTGTCGACCTTCATCGGCGCGCCGTACTTTATTTATCTGTTGAGAAAGCAGAGTCGGTAGTCAGGTGCGGCCTGATGCCCTCACCCCGTCCCTACCCCATGGCGAGAGGGAGAACATCGTAGGCCGGGTAAGCGTTAGCGCCACCCGGCAATGCCCTTAAAGCTTCGCAAACGCCTTACGCGCCGCGTCGATGGTGTTATTGATATCTTCTTCGCTGTGCGCCACGGACATAAAGCCCGCTTCAAACGCTGACGGGGCCAGGTATACGCCTTCTTCCAGCATCAGGTGGAAGAAGCGCTTGAAGCGTTCCACGTCGCACTTCACCACGTCCTGATAGCAGGTCACGGTTTTCGCTTCGGTGAAGAAAATCCCGAACATCCCGCCAACGTGGTTCACCACCAGCGGAATACCCGCTTCTTCTGCGGCTTCCAGCAGGCCATTCGCCAGCTGCGTCGTGCGGGCGGTCAGGGTTTCGTGGATGCCCGGCTGGGCGACTTCGGTCAGACAGGCGAAGCCCGCCGCCATCGCAATCGGGTTACCGGAGAGCGTGCCCGCCTGGTAAACCGGACCGGTTGGCGCCAGCGCGTCCATCACGTCCTTACGGCCGCCAAACGCGCCGACAGGCATGCCGCCGCCGATGATTTTGCCGAGGCAGGTCAAATCCGGCTCTACGCCGTAATATGACTGCGCGCCCGCCAGCGCTACGCGGAAGCCGGTCATCACTTCGTCGATGATCAGCAGTGCGCCAAACTCATCGCACAGCGCGCGCAGGCCCGGCAGGAAATCTGGCTGCGGTGGAATGCAGTTCATGTTGCCCGCCACCGGCTCAACGATAATGCAGGCGATCTCCTGCGGATACTGCTCGAACGCCGCACGAACGGTGTTCAGATCGTTATAGGTGCAGGTCAGCGTGTGCTTCGCGAAATCAGCCGGTACGCCCGGGGAGTTCGGCTGGCCGAGGGTCAGCGCGCCTGAACCGGCTTTCACCAGCAGGCAGTCGGCGTGGCCGTGATAACAGCCTTCGAACTTGATGATTTTGTCACGGCCGGTAAAACCGCGCGCCAGGCGGATAGCGCTCATGGTGGCTTCGGTCCCGGAGTTCACCATACGTACCATGTCCATCGTTGGCACCAGTTCGGTGACCAGCTCCGCCATTTTAACTTCCATCTCGGTTGGCGCGCCGAAGCTCAGGCCGCGCTGAGCGGCTTCAATCACCGCGTTGCGGATAGCCGGGTGGTTATGCCCCAGCACCATCGGGCCCCAGGAGCCGACGTAATCGACATAGGCTTTGCCATCCACATCATACAGATACGCGCCGTCCGCACGTTCGATAAACAGCGGGGTGCCGCCCACGCCGGTAAAGGCGCGCACCGGAGAGTTCACGCCGCCCGGGATTAACTCGCGGGCTGCACTGTAGAGGTTTTCAGACTTGCTCATGGCGTCGTTCCTGGTTCGTAGAAATAAGTTAAGAGGACTATTCTAAGTGATCCAGAAGAGGTTATAAAATTTTTGCCCCTCAACGGGCTTAACAATTGTTAAGTATTTTTCAGGGGACGAGGGGATTGTCTCTGGTAGAATCCTTGCGGCCTTTTGTATGACGAAACAGAACAGGTAATGAACGAGAACACGCCTTCTTTTGAACAACAACAATTTACGCGCGCGAAGCACCGGGTCAGCATCCGGCGGCTGCTCAACCGTGACAAAACCCCGTTAGCCATACTGCTGGCAGCCGCCGTGGTGGGTACGCTGGCCGGGCTGGTGGGCGTCGCGTTTGAAAAGGCCGTCAACGCGGTGCTCAACTGGCGCATCGGTACCGTTGCCAGCTTTGCGGATCGGGAATGGCTGGTCTGGGTGTTGGCATTTGGCCTTTCGGCGCTGTTCGCCATGGTGGGGTATTTCCTGGTGCGTAAATTTGCGCCCGAAGCCGGCGGCTCGGGGATCCCCGAAATTGAAGGGGCGCTGGAAGAGCTGCGTCCGGTTCGCTGGTGGCGCGTGCTTCCTGTGAAATTTATCGGCGGGATGGGGACGCTCGGGGCGGGCATGGTGCTGGGTCGCGAAGGGCCAACGGTACAGCTGGGCGGCAACGTCGGGCGTATGGTCGGCGACCTGTTCCGCATGCGCAGCGCTGAAGCGCGCCATACGCTGCTGGCGACGGGGGCGGCGGCGGGGCTGTCTGCCGCGTTTAACGCACCGCTGGCGGGTATCCTGTTCATCATCGAAGAGATGCGCGCCCAGTTCCGTTACAACCTGATCTCCATTAAAGCGGTGTTTACCGGCGTGATTATGTCGAGCATTGTCTTTCGCCTCTTTAACGGCGAAGGGGCGGTGATTGAGGTTGGCAAGCTGACCAATGCCCCGGTCAATACCCTGTGGCTGTATCTGGTTCTTGGAATGATTTTTGGCATCGTCGGCCCGCTTTTCAATACCCTGATTTTACGTGCGCAGGATATGTTTCAGCGCATCCATGGCGGAAATACCACGAAATGGGTGCTGGTGGGAGGCCTGCTTGGCGGCGTGTGCGGGATCCTCGGCTTTATCGAACCGAACGCGGCGGGCGGCGGTTTCGGGCTGATTCCCATTGCCGCGGCGGGGAATTTCAGCGTGGGGCTGCTGCTGTTTATGTTTATCTCGCGGGTGATCACGACTGTGCTGTGCTTCTCCTCCGGCGCGCCGGGCGGCATTTTTGCCCCGATGCTGGCGCTGGGAACGCTGCTGGGCACGGCGTTTGGCATGGCGGCAGCGGTTGGCTTCCCGGCCTATCATCTGGATGCGGGGACGTTTGCGGTGGCGGGAATGGGGGCGCTGCTGGCGGCCTCCCTGCGCGCGCCGCTGACCGGGATCGTGCTGGTGCTGGAGATGACCGACAATTACCAGCTCATTTTGCCAATGATCATTACCTGCCTTGGCGCGACACTATTAGCCCAATTCCTGGGTGGAAAACCGCTATACTCCACCATTCTTGCCCGTACCCTGGCAAAACAGGAGGCTGAACAGGCCCTGAAGCAGAATACTTGAATGAATTACCAGGGTATTAGATAATGACAAAAAGAATTGGGTGATTTTTACCCAATAGCAGTCGCAGTATTCATGGGAGCATAAGATGAGTGATGACGTAGCGTTGCCGCTGGAATTTACCGAAGCCGCAGCGAAAAAAGTGAAAACCCTGATTGCCGACGAGGACAATCCGGACCTTAAACTGCGTGTTTATATTACCGGCGGCGGCTGTAGTGGCTTCCAGTATGGTTTTACCTTTGACGACCAGGTCAACGATGGTGATATGACTATCGAGAAACAGGGCGTCGCGCTGGTGGTTGACCCGATGAGCCTGCAATATCTTGTGGGCGGTTCAGTGGACTACACTGAAGGTCTGGAAGGTTCGCGCTTTGTGGTGACGAACCCGAACGCGACCAGCACCTGCGGGTGTGGTTCATCGTTCAGCATTTAAGCCTGAATGCGGATTGTAGGCCCGGTAAGCGCAGCGCCACCGGGCTTATCAACAACCCCTACCTTGAATTTTCATCCAGCGCAAACGTCGGCAGCTTCAGGTGCCAGCGTATCGCCGCTAAACGGATCGCCAGCGTGACCACCATCCCCAGCATCGCCGCGTTTTCCAGCGGGACAGCGAAGGTGTAATACGCCGTGGCGTGAACAATTCCCCCAATGATACAGGCCGTCGCGTAGATCTCCGTTCGCAGGATCATCGGGACTTCTCGCGCCAGAATGTCGCGAATAATCCCCCCGCCCACGCCGGTCAGTACGCCCATGCAGATTGCCACCAGCGGCCCTGTCCCGGCAATAAAGGCTTTGTTGACGCCTATGCCCACAAAGACGGCCAGGCCGACGGCGTCCAGCACCGGCAGCACCCATTTGGGGAGCCTGCGCGGCTGACGCACCAGCACGATGGTCAGCAGGCAGGTGACCATTGCTACTACCAGATCCGTCGGATCTTTTACCCAGAATACCGGGCCGTTTGCCAGCGCCATATCGCGGATCGTTCCGCCGCCTACCGCCGTAACGACGCCGAGCACCAGTACGCCAAAGGGATCCATGCGCAGTTTTCCGGCAAGCAGAACGCCGGAGATAGCAAAAACGGCTGTGCCAAGAATATCCAGCCAATACACGAGCATCGTTAAATCCTCGAATAGGGTATTTATCTGTTTGAGTGACGCTCTGCCAGTTCGGCGCAGAGTTGTTTTGCGGCGAGGATAATACGCGGGCTGGCGCGTTCAAACCAGTCGCTGTTGAGGGCGATCACCGGAATTTTAAGCTGGTGATGCCAGAATTGTTTAATTTTGGGAATGTCGCTCGCATTTCCGACCACCACGATAGCCTGTGGCTGCCGCGCCAAAACCTGCTCACGGCTGACCTGCGGCCACGGCACCCGGCTTTCGGCAAAGATATTTTCACCTCCACAGGTCTCAAGCACCTGATTCTGGATCGAACCTTTTCCGGTAGTGAACAGCGGCTGGCTGCCAAATTGCAGAAAAACGCGTTGTTTCGGCTGCGTGCCGTACCGGGCTTTTAGCGCGGCAAAATCGTTGAGCATCTGCTGTGCTGCCTGCCCGGCGCGTTGTGGGGTCGGGCTGAAGGGCGCGAGGTCACGCAGGGCTTGCGCCACCTGTTCGATGCTCACCGCATCCACCCATTTCACGGTTATTCCCAGCGATGAGAGCTGGTTCACCTGTCGTTCGGCATTACCGCCGCGCCAGGCAAGGACGAGATCGGGCTTGAGCGCCACAATGCGTTCCAGGTTCATTCCCTGCCAGGTGGCAACCTGTTCGATATGGGCGGCCTGCGGCGGGTAATCGGAAAAGCTGCTCACCGCAACGGGCGTGATCCCCGCGGCAAACGCCAGTTCCGTATTGGCAGGGGAGAGGGTAATCACCCGCGGCGCGGCGGTGAGCCAGGCCGGGGCGAGCAGAAGCAGGGCGACCAGCGCCCTGAAGGACACCTTACCCACGCGCCAGTTTCTGCACCAGGGTTTCCACCATCACGGTGGACTGTTTTGCCGCAACGGCCAGGAATTCGTCGAAGCTGATGTGGGACTGCTGGTCCGCCACGTCAGAGATCGCGCGAACGACCACGAACGGCACGCTGAAGTTATGGCACACGTGCGCGATGGCCGTGGCTTCCATTTCAACGGCGACAGCCTGCGGGAAGTTATGACGGATTTTCGCCAGACCGACAGAGCCGTTGATAAAGGCATCGCCGCTGACGATCAGGCCACGTACCGCGTTGAGGTTCAGCTCGTTGATGCAGCTTTCAGCGGCGGTAATCAGCTTATCATCCGCCTTAAACCCGGCCGGGCAGCCCGGAAGCTGGCCATATTCGTAGCCAAATGCGGTGACGTCTGCATCGTGGTAACGCGCTTCGTCGGAAACCACGATATCACCCACTTTCAGCGTTGGCGCCAGACCGCCCGCAGAGCCTGTGTTAATGATAACGTCAGGCTTGCAGCGCTCAAGCAGCAGGGTCGCGCCCAGGGCCGCTGCAACTTTACCGATGCCTGATTTCAGCAGAGCCACGTCAACGCCGTTCAGCTGGCCGGTGTAGATCTCACAGCCACCGAGGGAGAGGGTCTGACGGTTCTCAATTTTGTCACGCAGCAGCGTAACTTCTTCTTCCATTGCACCAATAATGCCGATTTTCATAGATTTACTCGCGATGTGCCTTGTTAAGATGCATAGTCTATCATGCGGTTAAGGGGAAACGCATTCTCACGCGGGGGAGCACATGGCACCAATCGATTTTCGCACCAAAATTAACTGGCACCGACGTTTCCGTTCGCCGCAGGGCGATAAGAGCGAACATGAGATCCTGCGTATTTTCGAAAGCGATCGCGGACGCATCATCAACTCGCCTGCTATCCGCCGGTTACAGCAAAAAACCCAGGTCTTCCCGCTGGAGCGTAACGCCGCGGTGCGTACGCGGTTAACGCACTCCATGGAAGTGCAGCAGGTGGGACGCTACATTGCAAAAGAGATCCTCAGCCGTCTCAAAGAGCAACGTCTGCTGGAAACCTACGGGCTGGATGAACTGACCGGGCCGTTCGAAAGCATCGTTGAGATGGCCTGCCTGATGCACGATATCGGCAATCCGCCCTTTGGTCATTTCGGCGAGGCCGCTATAAATGACTGGTTTAAACAGCGGCTTTTTCCCTCTGACGCCATAAGCCAGCCGCTTAGCGATGACCGCTGCGTGGTCCGCGATTTATGCCTGCGCGAGGGCGAAGAGAGCCTGAACGACCTGCGCCGCAAGGTGCGTCAGGATCTGTGTCATTTTGAAGGTAACGCGCAGGGTATTCGCCTTGTGCACTCCCTGATGCGCATGAATCTGACCTGGGCGCAGGTGGGCTGCATTCTTAAATACACGCGTCCCGCGTGGTGGATGGGGGAAACGCCCGCCACCCATAGCTACCTGATGAAAAAACCGGGCTATTACCTGTCGGAAGAAGCGTACGTTGAACGGCTGCGTAAAGAACTTTCGCTGACGCCGAATGGCCGTTTTCCATTGACGTGGATTATGGAAGCCGCCGACGATATTTCCTATTGCGTGGCCGACCTGGAAGATGCGGTTGAAAAAAGAATATTCAGCGTCGAAGAGCTGTATCAGCATCTTCATGATGCCTGGGGGGAGCATGAAAAAGGTTCTCTGTTTGCGCAGGTCGTCGAAAATGCGTGGGAGAAATCGCGTTCAAATACCCTGAGCCGCAGCACCGAAGATCAGTTCTTTATGTATTTGCGGGTCAATACGCTGAATAAACTGGTGCCGTATGCGGCCGCCCGTTTTATTGATAATTTGCCGATGATATTTAGCGGGGAATTTAATCACGCTCTGCTGGAAGATGAGAGCAGTTTTAGTCAGCTTCTTGAATTATATAAAAACGTGGCGGTTCGCCATGTTTTCAGCCACCCGGATGTCGAACAGCTCGAGCTGCAAGGATACCGGGTTATCAGTGGGTTGCTGGAGATCTATGGCCCACTGCTCCAGCTGACGGTCGATGAGTTCAGCGAACTGGTAGAAAACGAGCGTGTTCGCCGTTTTCCAATTGAATCTCGCCTCTATCAGAAGCTTTCAACCCGTCACAGGCTGGCATACATTGAAGCCGTCAGTAAAATAGATCGCCATTCTTCACAATGGCCGGTTATGGAATATTATTATCGCTGCCGGCTTATCCAGGACTATATCAGCGGGATGACCGATTTGTATGCCTGGGATGAATACCGCAAGCTGATGGCCGTTGAATAAGCCATGAGTTTTGTAAAGACGACCAATAAATTTTTACTTTTTCCATAAACTTAATCCCGGAACTAAGCGGTATAAAACGAATCTGAGTTACACAGCAATTTTGCGTTATCTGGTAAATCGAGATTGAGAAACATGAAAAAAACCACATTAGCAATGAGTGCACTGGCTCTGAGTTTAGGTTTAGCGCTGTCTCCTCTGGCAGCGACGGCAGCCGAGACAGCTTCCTCGGCAGCGACTGCGCAGCAGATGCCAAGCCTGGCCCCGATGCTCGAAAAAGTGATGCCATCGGTGGTGAGTATTAACGTTGAGGGCAGCACAACCGTCAATACGCCGCGTATGCCGCGTAATTTCCAGCAGTTCTTCGGCGACAATTCGCCATTCTGCCAGGACGGTTCGCCATTCCAGAGCTCCCCGTTCTGTCAGGGCGGCGGTGCAGGGGATGACGGCATGGGCGGCGGCCAGCAGCAGAAATTCATGGCACTTGGCTCGGGCGTGATCATTGATGCAGCCAAAGGCTACGTGGTGACCAATAACCACGTGGTAGATAATGCGAACGTTATTAAAGTGCAGATGAGCGATGGCCGTAAATTCGATGCCAAAGTGGTCGGTAAAGACCCGCGCTCCGACATTGCGCTGATTCAGATTCAGGATCCGAAGAACCTGACGGCGATTAAGCTTGCCGATTCCGACGCGCTGCGCGTCGGTGACTACACCGTCGCCATCGGTAACCCGTTCGGTCTGGGCGAAACCGTGACCTCGGGTATCGTCTCTGCGCTGGGACGCAGTGGCCTGAACGCAGAAAACTATGAAAACTTCATCCAGACGGATGCGGCCATCAACCGCGGTAACTCCGGCGGTGCGCTGGTGAACCTGAACGGCGAGCTGATCGGTATCAACACCGCTATCCTCGCACCGGACGGTGGCAACATCGGTATCGGCTTCGCTATTCCGAGTAACATGGTGAAAAACCTTACTGCGCAGATGGTCCAGTATGGGCAGGTGAAACGCGGTGAGCTGGGTATCATGGGTACCGAACTGAACTCAGAACTGGCGAAGGCGATGAAGGTGGATGCTCAGCGCGGCGCGTTCGTAAGCCAGGTCATGCCGAACTCCTCGGCGGCGAAGGCCGGTATCAAAGCGGGTGACGTGATCACCTCTCTGAACGGTAAGCCGATCAGCAGCTTTGCCGCCCTGCGTGCGGAAGTCGGTTCTATGCCAATCGGCAGTAAAGTGACCCTCGGCCTGCTGCGTGAAGGTAAGCCGGTCAACGTGAGCCTGGAACTTCAGCAGAGCAGCCAGAATCAGGTGGATTCCAGCACCATCTTCAGCGGTATTGAAGGTGCCGAGATGAGCAACAAAGGGGCAGATAAAGGCGTGGTGGTGAACAACGTGAAAGCGAACTCTCCTGCTGCCCGTATCGGCCTGAAAAAAGGTGATGTGATCATGGGCGCTAACCAGCAGCCGGTGAAAAACATTGCTGAACTGCGCAAAATCCTCGACAGCAAGCCTTCCGTGCTGGCGCTGAATATTCAGCGGGGTGATACCTCTATTTATCTCCTGATGCAGTAATCTTCTTAAGCCCCTGTTCGCAGGGGCTGTCTCGTTTCTGTGACCTTTCCCACAACTCCATACATCTCTCTCTGCCTTTGGGCATCTGCACAATGCAGCCTTAGCTGAACTTCCCTATGCTTGAGCTCTGCTCACGGGAGGGTTATATGGCTGGCTGGCATCTGGATACCAAAATGGCGCAGGATATCGTGGCGCGAACCATGCGCATCATCGATACCAATATCAACGTAATGGATGCCCGCGGGCGCATTATCGGCAGCGGCGATCGTGAGCGTATTGGTGAATTGCACGAAGGGGCGTTGCTGGTGCTCTCTCAGGGGCGCGTGGTCGACATTGACGACGCCGTGGCGAAACATCTGCACGGGGTCCGTCAGGGGATCAACCTGCCGCTGCGTCTGGAAGGGGAAATTGTTGGCGTTATCGGGCTGACCGGCGATCCTGAATCGCTGCGTAAATACGGCGAGCTGGTCTGCATGACGGCGGAGATGATGCTGGAGCAGTCGCGCCTGATGCACCTGCTTGCCCAGGACAGCCGCCTGCGTGAAGAGTTGGTGATGAATTTGATCCAGGCGGAGGAGCATACGCCTGCCCTGAGCGAGTGGGCGCAGCGTCTGGGCATTGACCTGAATCAGCCCCGCGTGGTTGCCGTCATTGAGGTAGATAGCGGTCAGCTTGGCGTTGACAGCGCCATGGTAGAGCTTCAGCAGCTGCAAAACATGCTGGCGACGCCGGAGCGTAACAACCTGGTGGCGATTGTCTCTTTGACGGAAATGGTGGTGCTTAAGCCTGCGCTTAACCAGTTTGGTCGCTGGGACGCGGAAGATCATCGTCGTCGCGTGGAGCTGCTCATCGAGCGCATGAAGGAGAACGGTCAGCTCCGTTTTCGCGTCGCGCTGGGGAATTATTTTACCGGTCCGGGGAGTATCGCCCGTTCATGGCGAACCGCGCGCACCACCATGATGGTTGGTAAACAGCGCATGCCGGAGAGCCGCAGTTATTTCTATCAGGACTTGATGCTGCCGGTCCTGCTCGACAGCCTGCGCGGTGGCTGGCAGGCCAACGAGCTGGCGCGTCCGCTGGTGCGTCTGAAAGCGATGGACAACAACGGTCTGCTGCGCCGCACGTTGCAGGCGTGGTTCCGGCATAACGTGCAGCCGCTGGCAACGTCAAAAGCGCTGTTTATTCATCGTAATACGCTTGAGTATCGGCTAAACCGCATCTCGGAGCTGACGGGGCTGGATTTAGGGAATTTTGACGACCGGCTGCTGCTGTATGTGGCGTTGCAGCTGGATGAACAGAGATGATGCTGTTTGCCGGGTGGCGGCTTCGCCTTACCCGGCCTACATGCGTTCGTAGGCCCGGTAAGCGAAGCGCCACCGGGCAATAAAACGGCTCATTTGTTACGCGTCAATTTCTCAAGATCTGCTTCAATCTCGCTGATCTTATTGGTGACGACGCTTTCAAGGTGACGAAGATCGTCAAGGATCTTACGTTTCAAATCGATTTCGCTGCGATCGCGCTGGCAGATCTGATCGAGTTCGTCGATCACATAGCGCAGGTTAGGGCTGATTTCCTGTACTTCTTTGTATCCCTGACCGATACCGTCAGCGACAACGGTCTTACGCTGGCGTGGGTATTTAAACTTCACGCTTTTGGCGAAAAACTCTCCTTTGTCCTTGTGAAAATAGATTTTCAAAATATCGTTATTCGCTTCCTGGCGGAGACTATAACGATCAATTTCATCAGGATTGGTAATGCCCAGACTTTTCAGATTATCGTACATAGCGGTACCCTTGATCTCAACATAACCTATGAATAATTAACGAAAAAATCTATTTCCGCCACCTTCAGATATAAAAAAAGCGGGGTTGCCCCCGCTTTTTGTTATACCTGATTAATCGATGGTGCGCAGCAGTTCGTTGATACCCACCTTACCGCGGGTTTTCGCGTCCACTTTTTTCACGATAACCGCGCAGTACAGGCTGTATTTGCCGTCTTTAGACGGCAGGTTGCCGGAGACCACAACGGAACCGGCTGGTACGCGGCCGTAATGGATTTCACCGGTTTCGCGGTCGTAAATACGGGTGCTCTGACCGATGTAGACGCCCATGGAGATCACTGAACCTTCTTCGACGATCACGCCTTCAACCACTTCGGAACGCGCGCCGATGAAGCAGTTGTCTTCGATGATGGTTGGGTTGGCCTGAAGTGGCTCCAGAACGCCACCGATGCCCACGCCGCCGGACAGGTGAACGTTTTTACCGATCTGCGCGCAGGAACCGACGGTGGCCCAGGTGTCTACCATGGTGCCTTCGTCAACGTAGGCGCCGATGTTCACGTAGGATGGCATCAGCACGGTATTGCGTGCGATGAAGGCACCCTGACGAACCGCCGCCGGTGGCACCACGCGGAAGCCCTCTTTCTGGAAGCGCGCTTCGTCGTAGTCCGCAAATTTCATTGGCACTTTGTCAAAGTAGCGGCTTTCTGCTCCGTCGATAACCTGGTTATCGTTGATACGGAAAGAGAGCAGCACAGCTTTCTTCAGCCATTGATGAGTGACCCACTGACCGTCGATTTTTTCTGCCACGCGCAGTGCGCCGGAATCCAGCAGGGAAATAACCTGGTTAACCGCTTCACGGGTCACGGTATCCACATTTGCCGGAGTGATGTCGGCGCGACGCTCAAAAGCGGACTCAATAACGTTCTGTAACTGCTGCATTGTTTACTCTTTCCATTTCACTAAAAAACACGTCACCCTTTATCGTTTGGATTGAGGGCTGCTGTCAACCGTTGTTGCACTTCAAGTTGCAGGTCATTATTAAGGGCACGCCGGTCGGCGGTGGCGATTATAAATAAATCTTCTACTCGCTCGCCAATGGTTGTAATTCGGGCGCCGTGAAGCGAAATTCCCAGATCGGCAAAAACCTGGCCGACGCGGGCGAGCAGCCCTGGCTGGTCGAGCGCGATCAGCTCCAGGAACGATTTACGATCGGTATGGGTCGGCAGGAAATTCACCTCGGTATCGACGGTAAAGTGGCGCAGTTTCGCCGGCTGACGGCGCGGCTGCGGCGGCTGCCAGCTGCGCTGGGTAATCGCCTGTTCCAGACCGAAGCGTATTCCTTCATGACGATCGGCTGAGAGCGGGCTGCCGTCCGGCTCCAGCACAATAAAGGTGTCCATGGCCATGCCGTCGCGGGTGGTAAAAATCTGCGCGTCGTGAACGCTCAGGTTACGCCTGTCCAGCTCTGCACAGACCGCAGCAAACAAATAGGGCCGGTCCGGGCTCCAGATAAAGATCTCCGTCCCGCCGCGCGTGGCCTGCGGGCTGAGCAGGATCATCGGTTTCGTCAGGTCATGCTTCAGCAGATGCCGGGCGTGCCAGGCAAGCTGGTTTGGGCTGTGGCGCACAAAATAGTTGGCGCGACAGCGCGCCCAAATCTGATGCAGCGCCTCTTCGTTGATGTTATCCATGCGCAGCAGGGCCAGCGCCTGCAACTGGTGGTGACGCACGCGCTCGCGCATGTCCGGGGTGTTCTGCATCCCGCGACGCAGCTGTTTTTCGGTGGCGAAGTACAGCTCGCGCAGCAGGCTTTGCTTCCAGCTGTTCCACAGGGTTTCGTTGGTGGCGCAGATATCGGCCACCGTCAGGCAGACCAGATAGCGCAGGCGGTTTTCCGTTTGTACCTCTTCGGCGAACTGCTTGATCACTTCCGGATCCTGAATGTCACGACGCTGAGCGGTAACCGACATCAGCAGATGATGGCGAACCAGCCAGGCCACCAGCTGCGTTTCGCGCGAGTTCAGGCCGTGCAGCTCGGCAAATTTCAGCACGTCCTGGGCGCCGAGCACGGAGTGGTCGCCGCCGCGTCCTTTGGCGATGTCGTGGAACAGGGCGGCAATCAGGATCAGTTCCGGGTGCGCCAGACGTGGCCACAAATCAACGCACAGCGGATGGCGGGAGCGCGTTTCTTCTTTAGCGAAACTTTCCAGCTTCAGCATGACGCGGATCGTGTGCTCATCTACCGTATAGGCGTGAAACAGGTCAAACTGCATCTGCCCGACAATATGCGACCACTGCGGCATATAGGCCCACAGCACGCTGTGGCGGTGCATCGGCAGCAGACCGCGGCTGACGGCGCCCGGATGACGAAGCATGCTCAGGAACAGCGAGCGCGCCTCCGGGATGTAGCACAGCGGTTGCTTCAGATGACGCCGTGCATGGCGCAGGTGGCGCAGGGTGGTGGAGTAGATCCCGGTAATGGTGCTGTTGCGCACCATGGTGTAAAACATTCGCAGGATCGCTTCCGGTTCGCGGATGAACAGCGTTTCGTCGCGCAGATCGATCAGCGTGCCGCGCAGCTGAAACTCGTCATCAATCGGACGCGGTTTTTCATCCGCCGTCAGCGCGAGGATCGCCTCATCGAACAGCTGCAACAGCATCTGGTTGAGTTCAGAGACGCGGCGGGTGACGCGGAAGAAATCCTTCATCATCTGCTCAACCGGCTCGTTGCCTTCGCCCTGGTAGTTCAGACGCTGCGCCACGCTGAGCTGGCGGTCAAACAGCAGGCGGTTATCATAGCGGGTGACTTCCAGATGCAGGGCAAAACGAATGCGCCAGAGCAGGTGCAGACACTCATTGAGTTCGTTACGTTCCGCTTCGGTCAGAAAACCGAAACCGACCATTTCGTCCAGCGAAGTTGCCCCAAAATGACGACGGGCGACCCATTGCAGCGTGTGGATATCGCGCAGGCCACCGGGGCTGCTTTTGATATCCGGCTCAAGATTATAGCTGGTGCCGTGATAGCGCTGGTGGCGCTGGTTTTGTTCTTCGACTTTTGCGGCGAAGAATTTTTCCGAGGGCCAGAAGCCGTCGCTAAATATGTGCTTTTGCAGCTCGAGGAACAGCGCCACGTCGCCAATCAGCAGGCGGGTTTCAATCAGGTTGGTGGCGACGGTCAGGTCAGATAACCCCTCCAGCAGACACTCTTCCAGCGTGCGCACGCTGTGGCCCACCTCCAGCTTTACGTCCCAGAGCAGGGTTAGCAGTTCACCGATTTTTTGCGCCCGATCGTCCGGCAATTTTTTACGGCTTAAGATCAGCAGGTCGATATCAGAGAGCGGATGCAGTTCACCCCGGCCATAACCGCCGACCGCAACCAGCGCGACGTCGCTCACCTGCCCGAAACCGTAGTCGATCCACAGACGTTGCAGGAGCTGGTCGATAAACTCGGTACGCGCTTCAATGAGCTGCTCGGCTGACACGCCTGCGTCAAACGCGCTACCCAGCCAGCGATGGAAAACCGCCATATGGGCTTTGATATGCGCGCAGGTCAGCTCATGCGCCGGCCAGACGCCCGGGTTGTCAGGCTGGTCGGGGAGGGTGGGAAGAGCCGTGTTAGCATACTGTTCGGGTAAAAGATTACTCATCGTGCGCCACCCATAAGAAAAAGCTATCGCCATTAAAAAAGCCGGCATTCGCCGGCTTCTTATCACTCAATGTTCGTCAGTATCGCCGGGATGTTGTCATCCTTGCGCAACGTCATAATTTCGCAGCCGTTGTCTGTTACCACAATAGTATGCTCGTACTGGGCCGACAAGCTTCTGTCCTTGGTTTTTACCGTCCAGCCATCTTTCATGGTGCGGATGCGGTAATCGCCCGCATTGACCATTGGCTCAATGGTGAAGGTCATGCCTTTTTGCAGGACCACGCCGCCGTCGTCAGCATCGTAATGCAGTACCTGCGGCTCTTCGTGGAACACGCGGCCAATGCCGTGACCGCAGTATTCGCGCACCACGGAGAAACCTTCCGCTTCCACGAACTTCTGAATTGCCGCGCCGATAGTGCGCAGGCGGATGCCCGGCTTCACCATCTTCAGCGCCAGGTAGAGGCTGTCCTGGGTGACCTTGCACAGGCGCTCGCCCAGAATGGTTGGCTTGCCAACGATGAACATCTTAGAGGTGT
Organism: Enterobacter cloacae complex sp. P24RS; assembly: GCF_014982165.1. NCBI lineage: Bacteria > Pseudomonadati > Pseudomonadota > Gammaproteobacteria > Enterobacterales > Enterobacteriaceae > Enterobacter > Enterobacter cloacae complex sp. P24RS. The sequence goes on along the minus strand of NZ_JADCKU010000002.1, from coordinate 34,832 downwards.
CACCGTGGTAGTCGTCTTTAATGACGGTCACGTCGATGTTGACGATGTCGCCATCTTTCAGCAATTTCTCGTCATCCGGAATGCCGTGGCAAACCACTTCATTGATAGAGATGCAGACGGATTTCGGGAAACCGTGATAGCCCAGGCAGGCGGAGACCGCGTGCTGCTCGTTGACGATATAGTCGTTACAGATGCGATCCAGTTCGCCAGTGCTGACGCCCGGTTTCACAAACGGTTCGATCATTTCCAGCACGTCCGCGGCCAGACGACCGGCGACGCGCATCTTTTCAATTTCTTCAGGTGTCTTAATAGAGATAGCCATGTAATCTGTCCATCGGTGTCGATTTTTTCGACAATACTAGTGTAAGTGTTGTCAATGGTATCAGTCAGGCGCACCCCGTGCCAAATTGAGAATCATTAACAGCACACTCAGCCAACAACTATTGGTTTCCGACCGTGTTTTATGGTATAAAGCGCGCCGGACTTCCGATCCATCTCAGATACACAGGCTGGACGGGAGCGACAAATCTCACTTTGTGTAACAACACACACGTATCGGCACATATTCCGGGGTGCCCTTCGGGGTCGGTAATATGGGATACGTGGAGGCATAACCCCAACTTTTAATATAGAGGTTTTAAACATGGCAACTGTTTCCATGCGCGACATGCTCAAGGCTGGTGTTCACTTCGGTCACCAGACCCGTTACTGGAACCCGAAAATGAAGCCTTTCATCTTCGGCGCGCGTAACAAAGTTCACATCATCAACCTTGAGAAAACTGTACCAATGTTCAACGAAGCCCTGGCTGAGCTGAACAAGATCTCTTCCCGTAAAGGTAAGATTCTGTTCGTTGGTACCAAGCGCGCTGCAAGCGAAGCTGTGAAAGATGCTGCTAACAGCTGCGACCAGTTCTTCGTGAACCATCGCTGGTTGGGCGGCATGCTGACCAACTGGAAAACTGTTCGTCAGTCCATCAAGCGCCTGAAAGATCTGGAAACCCAGTCTCAGGACGGTACTTTCGATAAGCTGACTAAGAAAGAAGCGCTGATGCGCACTCGTGAGCTGGACAAGCTGGAAAACAGCCTGGGCGGTATCAAAGATATGGGCGGCCTGCCAGACGCGCTGTTCGTAATCGATGCAGACCACGAGCACATCGCAATCAAAGAAGCTAACAACCTGGGTATCCCGGTATTCGCTATCGTTGATACCAACTCCGATCCGGACGGTGTTGACTTCGTTATCCCGGGTAACGACGACGCAATCCGTGCTGTTAGCCTGTACCTGAGCGCTGTAGCTGCTACCGTTCGTGAAGGCCGTTCCCAGGATCTGGCTTCTCAGGCGGAAGAAAGCTTCGTAGAAGCTGAATAATAAGGTTTTACCCCTTATTAGTACCGTGTATGAATAGGGGCCCATTATCGGCCCCTTTTTTCAATTTATACTGTTTGGCTCCCGGCCGGGCAGTTCACATCTCCCGAGGATTTAAGAATGGCTGAAATTACCGCATCCCTGGTAAAAGAGCTGCGTGAGCGTACTGGCGCAGGCATGATGGATTGCAAAAAAGCGCTGACCGAAGCGAACGGCGACATCGAGCTGGCAATCGAAAACATGCGTAAATCCGGTGCGATCAAAGCAGCTAAGAAAGCAGGCAACGTGGCTGCTGACGGCGTGATCATCACCAAAATCGACGGCACCTACGGCATCATTCTGGAAGTTAACTGCCAGACTGACTTCGTTGCTAAAGATGCTGGTTTCCAGGCATTTGCTAACAAAGTTCTGGACGCAGCGGTTGCAGGCAAAATCACTGACGTTGAAGTACTGAAAGCACAGTTCGAAGAAGAGCGTGTTGCGCTGGTTGCTAAGATCGGTGAGAACATCAACATCCGTCGCGTTGCTTCCCTGGAAGGTGACGTTCTGGGCTCTTACCAGCACGGCGCGCGTATCGGTGTTCTGGTTGCGGCTAAAGGCGCTGACGAAGAGCTGGTTAAACAGCTGGCAATGCACATCGCTGCAAGCAAGCCAGAATTCGTTAAGCCAGAAGACGTGTCTGCTGAAGTAGTAGAGAAAGAGTACCAGGTTCAGCTGGACATCGCGATGCAGTCCGGTAAGCCAAAAGAAATCGCAGAGAAAATGGTTGAAGGCCGCATGAAGAAATTCACCGGCGAAGTTTCTCTGACTGGCCAGCCTTTCGTTATGGATCCAAGCAAGTCTGTTGCTCAGCTGCTGAAAGAGCACAACGCTGACGTGACTGGCTTCATCCGCTTCGAAGTGGGCGAAGGCATCGAGAAAGTTGAGACTGACTTCGCAGCAGAAGTTGCTGCAATGTCCAAGCAGTCTTAATGATGCAAAAGGAGCCGCCTGAGGGCGGCTTCTTTTTGTCACCCGTCTTACGAAATCAGACAGGCTCCAGTATCGCTGTGCTGATATGCGACATATCATGTCGCCAGAATTAACCCCATCTTAATCGTTGACAGTCTCAGGAAAGAAACATGGCTACCAATGCAAAACCCGTGTACAAACGCATTCTGCTTAAGCTGAGTGGCGAAGCGCTGCAAGGATCGGAAGGCTTCGGTATTGACGCAAGCATCCTTGATCGCATGGCACAGGAAATCAAAGAACTGGTCGAACTGGGTATTCAGGTTGGCGTGGTCATTGGCGGTGGCAACCTTTTCCGTGGTGCTGGTCTGGCGAAAGCGGGGATGAACCGCGTTGTGGGCGACCACATGGGTATGCTGGCAACCGTGATGAATGGCCTGGCGATGCGTGATGCGCTTCATCGCGCCTATGTGAACGCTCGCCTGATGTCCGCGATTCCTTTGAATGGCGTATGCGATAATTACAGCTGGGCAGAGGCCATCAGCCTGCTGCGCAACAACCGCGTGGTGATCCTCTCCGCCGGTACGGGTAACCCGTTCTTTACCACCGATTCCGCTGCCTGCCTGCGCGGTATCGAAATCGAAGCCGATGTGGTGCTGAAAGCGACCAAAGTGGATGGCGTGTTTACTGCCGATCCGGCAAAAGATCCGTCTGCGACCATGTACGATCAGCTGAGCTACAGCGAAGTGCTGGATAAAGAGCTGAAAGTGATGGATCTTGCCGCCTTTACGCTGGCTCGTGACCACAAACTGCCGATTCGTGTCTTCAACATGAACAAGCCTGGCGCGCTGCGTCGCGTTGTTATGGGCGAAAAAGAAGGCACTTTGATCACGGAATAATTTCCGTCGACGATAAATACAGGTAAGATTCCGCTTTACTTTGTAGTGGTATCTTACCTGGACGCGCCTTTGGCGCTGTCATGATTTAAACGCGACTATACTTAGCACACCTGTAGCGCTGTGCTGGCGGATAGTCTGCCTGAGACAAGTTTTCAAGGATTCGTAACGTGATTAACGACATCAGAAAAGATGCTGAAGTACGCATGGACAAATGCGTAGAAGCGTTCAAAAACCAAATCAGCAAAATCCGTACTGGCCGTGCTTCCCCAAGCCTGCTGGATGGCATCATCGTAGAATACTACGGTACGCCAACGCCACTGCGTCAGCTGGCGAGCGTGACGGTAGAAGATACCCGTACCCTGAAAATCAACGTGTTCGATCGCTCGATGAGCCCGGCCGTTGAAAAAGCCATTATGGCATCTGACCTGGGTCTGAACCCAAGCTCAGCGGGCGCGGACATTCGCGTTCCACTGCCTCCGCTGACGGAAGAGCGTCGTAAAGACCTGATCAAAGTCGTGCGTGGTGAAGCTGAGCAGGGTCGCGTTTCCGTACGTAACGTGCGTCGCGATGCGAACGATAAAGTGAAAGCGCTGCTGAAAGAAAAAGAGATTAGCGAAGACGACGATCGTCGTTCACAGGACGACATTCAGAAAATGACCGACGCGGCGATCAAGAAAATTGATGCGGCGCTGGCAGAAAAAGAAGCGGAACTGATGCAGTTCTGATTTTCGCTGTACACTGATAAACGCCGTTCAGAAGGACATTGAGTCTTGCTGGCGGCGTTTTGCTTTTATCTGGTCTAACTTTTGGGCATCTCATGAAGCATCTCACTCTCCTCGGCTCGACTGGCTCTATCGGTTGCAGCACTCTCGACGTTGTTCGTCATAACCCTGACAGCTATACCGTGACCGCTCTCGTGGCCGGAAAAAACGTGCAGCGAATGGTCGAGCAGTGTCTGGAGTTTACCCCCCGTTTTGCGGTGATGGATGATGAAGAGAGCGCCCGGCAGGTGAAAGCGCTGTTACTGGAAAAGGGCAGCCGTACCGAGGTGCTCAGCGGGCAACAGGCCGCCTGCGATATGGCGGCGCTGGATGAGGTTGATCAGGTGATGGCGGCAATCGTCGGGGCGGCGGGTCTTCTGCCGACGCTTGCCGCTATTGATGCGGGAAAAGATGTCCTGCTCGCGAACAAAGAGTCGCTGGTTACCTGCGGACGCCTGTTTATGGAGGCGGTAAAACAGCGTGGGGCGCGTCTATTGCCGGTCGATAGCGAGCACAACGCGATTTTTCAGAGTTTGCCTCAACCTTTTCAGCAGAACCTGGGGTACGCTGACCTCGAGCAGAATGGGGTTGTGTCGATTCTGCTTACCGGGTCTGGTGGCCCGTTCCGTGAAACGCCACTGTCTGAACTGCGCGCAATGACGCCGGATCAGGCGTGTCGCCATCCGAACTGGTCGATGGGGCGTAAGATCTCCGTCGATTCGGCCACCATGATGAATAAAGGTCTGGAATACATTGAAGCTCGCTGGCTGTTTAACGCGTCGGCGAAACAGATGGAAGTACTGATCCACCCGCAGTCGGTGATTCACTCAATGGTGCGCTATCAGGACGGCAGCGTGCTGGCGCAGTTGGGCGAACCGGATATGCGTACGCCTATTGCTCATTCGATGGCGTGGCCAAACCGCGTGAAATCCGGCGTAAAGCCGCTCGACTTTTGCAAGCTGAGTTCACTGACGTTTAGCGAGCCGGATTACGACCGATATCCGTGCCTGAAGCTGGCGATGACGGCGTTCGATCAGGGGCAGGCGGCGACAACAGCGCTTAATGCAGCCAATGAAGTGACCGTTGAAGCCTTTCTGAATCAGCAGATCCGCTTTACTGATATCGCCGCGTTGAATTTAACCGTGCTGGAGATGATGGATCTGCGTGAGCCACAAAGTGTGGAAGAGGTGCTGGCCGTGGATGCACAGGCACGCATTGTTGCGCGTAAACAGGTGACACGTCTCGCAAGCTGGTGATAAAGCAAGCACTAGTCGTCGTGCTATTTGTTAGCGTTGGGCTTCAGTGATATAGTCTGCGCCACCTGATCGCAGGTATTTGGCTTTAAGTGGTCAGGTAAGCCGTGGTTTGACACGGCTTTTTTATGTATAGGCTTCAGTATTCCTGTGTACCGTTAAATCCTTTCAGGGACTAAAAACGCGTTATGTTGTCTGCGAATCAACCAATAAGCGAAAACTTGCCAGCACATGGCTGTCGCCATGTTGCAATCATCATGGATGGCAATGGCCGCTGGGCGAAAAGACAAGGGAAGATACGAGCCTTTGGGCATAAAGCTGGGGCGAAATCTGTTCGCCGCGCCGTTTCTTTTGCCGCCAATAACGGCATTGATGCGTTAACGCTCTATGCTTTTAGTAGTGAAAACTGGAATCGACCTGCGCAGGAAGTGACTGCGTTGATGGAACTGTTTGTGTGGGCGCTCGATAGCGAAGTAAAAAGCCTGCACCGCCACAACGTCCGCCTGCGTATTATTGGCGAAACCAGTCGTTTTAACTCACGTCTACAGGAACGGATTCGCAAAGCAGAGGCGCTGACGGAAAATAATACCGGCCTGACGCTCAATATCGCGGCGAATTACGGCGGACGCTGGGATATTATCCAGGGGGTTCGGCATTTGGCTGAGCAGGTTCAGGAAGGGCTGCTAAGACCCGACCAGATTGATGAAGAGGCGCTGAGTCAGCAAATCTGCATGAATGAACTGGCACCCGTGGATTTGGTTATAAGGACAGGGGGGGAACATCGCATAAGTAACTTTTTGCTGTGGCAAATTGCCTACGCCGAACTTTACTTTACGGATGTTCTTTGGCCAGATTTTGATGAACAAGACTTTGAAGGTGCGCTGCATGCCTTTGCCAATCGAGAGCGTCGTTTCGGCGGCACCGAGCCTGGTGGCGATAACGCCTGATGGGGGTAGCTTTTGCTGAAGTATCGCCTGATTTCCGCTTTTGTATTAATACCCGTCGTTATCGCAGCGCTGTTTTTACTGCCTCCGGTGGGATTCGCTATTGTTACGCTGGTGGTGTGTATGCTCGCCGCGTGGGAATGGGGGCAGCTTAGCGGCTTTACCTCGCGCACTCAGCGGGTATGGCTGGCGGTACTCTGTGGTTTTTTACTGGCCCTGATGCTGTATACCTTGCCTGAATACCATCACGACGTTCACCAGCCGCTGGTGGCCGGATCTTTATGGATATCGCTGGCGTGGTGGATTGCTGCGCTTGTTTTAGTGCTTTTCTATCCGGGCTCTGCGGCAATCTGGCGTAACTCTAAAGTGTTGCGCCTTATTTTTGGCCTGCTCACCATCGTTCCGTTTTTCTGGGGAATGGTTGCGCTGCGCGCCTGGCACTATGACGAAAACCACTACAGCGGCGCGATATGGCTGCTTTATGTCATGATTCTCGTCTGGGGGGCTGACTCCGGGGCCTATATGTTTGGTAAACTGTTTGGCAAACATAAGCTGGCGCCAAAAGTTTCCCCAGGTAAAACCTGGCAAGGCTTCATCGGCGGCCTGTTTACGGCGGCGATCATCTCCTGGGGCTATGGCGTCTGGGCGAATCTTGAGGTTGCCCCCTCAACGCTGCTGATATGTTCGATTTTCGCGGCGCTGGCATCGGTACTGGGTGATTTAACCGAGAGTATGTTTAAGCGTGAAGCAGGGATTAAGGACAGTGGTCACCTGATTCCAGGACACGGCGGAATACTGGATCGCATTGACAGCCTGACAGCGGCTGTTCCAGTGTTTGCTTGCCTGCTTTTACTGGTGTTTGGGACGATATAACGGAAGGTTTTATGCTGAGCATTCTCTGGAATCTGGCGGCGTTCATTGTTGCACTGGGTGTACTGATTACCGTGCATGAATTTGGCCATTTCTGGGTTGCCCGGCGCTGTGGTGTGCGGGTAGAGCGATTCTCGATTGGCTTTGGCAAATCGCTCTGGAAGCGCACCGATAAGCATGGCACCGAGTTTGTCATTGCTCTGATTCCTCTGGGCGGCTACGTCAAAATGCTCGACGAACGCGTTGAGCCCGTCGCCCCGGAACTTCGACATAGCGCGTTTAACAACAAAACGGTTGGACAACGTGCTGCCATCATCGCTGCCGGCCCGGTAGCCAATTTCATCTTTGCTATCTTCGCCTACTGGCTGGTGTTTATCATCGGCGTGCCTGGCGTGCGCCCGGTTGTGGGCGAAATCACCACGGGTTCCATTGCGGCAACCGCGCAAATTGCACCGGGAATGGAACTTAAAGCGATTGATGGTATCGAAACCCCTGATTGGGATGCCGTGAGGTTACAACTGGTCGCCAAAATCGGTGATGAGCAGACAACCGTCAGCGTATCGCCTTTTGGTTCCGACCAGCGGCAGGAAAAAGTGCTGGATTTACGCCACTGGCGCTTTGAGCCTGATAAAGAAGATCCCGTCGCCGCGCTGGGGATTCGTCCGCGCGGCGCGCAGATCGAGCCGGTGTTAGCCGAAGTACAGTCTCATTCGGCGGCAAGTAAAGCAGGTTTACAAGCGGGTGACAGGATCGTTAAAGTCGATGGTCAACCATTAACACAATGGATGACCTTTGTTACTCTGGTGCGCGATAATCCAGGCACGCTGCTCGCGCTGGAAGTGGAAAGGCAGGGGAGTTCGCTCTCGCTGACCCTCACCCCGGATACGAAATCGGGCGGCGGTAAGGCGGAAGGGTTTGCCGGCGTTGTGCCGAAAGTGATCCCACTGCCAGATGAGTACAAGACAATACGCCAGTATGGGCCGTTTAGCGCCATCGTTGAGGCCACGGATAAAACATGGCAGCTGATGAAGCTAACGGTCAACATGTTGGGGAAATTGATAACCGGTGATGTCAAACTGAACAACCTCAGTGGGCCAATTTCGATTGCTCAGGGGGCTGGGATGTCAGCGGAGTTCGGGGTGATTTACTATCTCATGTTCCTTGCGCTGATTAGCGTGAACCTGGGGATAATCAACCTGTTCCCGCTTCCCGTATTAGATGGGGGCCATCTGCTGTTTTTAGCGATTGAAAAGCTAAAAGGCGGACCGGTATCCGAGCGAGTTCAAGACTTTAGTTATCGCATTGGCTCGATTTTGCTGGTGCTGTTAATGGGGCTTGCACTTTTCAATGATTTCTCTCGGTTGTAAGAGAGTTAGTTAGGAAGAACGCATAATAACGATGGCGATGAAAAAGTTGCTCATAGCGTCGCTGCTGTTTAGCAGCGCGACCGTATACGGTGCTGACGGGTTCGTAGTGAAAGATATTCATTTCGAAGGCCTTCAGCGTGTCGCCGTTGGTGCGGCCCTCCTCAGTATGCCTGTGCGCCCCGGCGATACGGTTAATGATGAAGATATCAGTAACACCATCCGTGCTCTGTTTGCCACCGGCAACTTTGAGGACGTCCGCGTCCTGCGCGATGGTGATACGCTGGTGGTTCAGGTAAAAGAACGTCCAACGATTGCCAGCATCACTTTCTCCGGTAACAAGTCGGTGAAAGATGACATGCTCAAGCAGAACCTTGAGGCATCGGGTGTTCGTGTGGGGGAATCTCTGGACCGCACAACGCTTGCAGACATTGAAAAAGGTCTGGAAGACTTCTACTACAGCGTCGGTAAGTACAGCGCGAGCGTGAAAGCGGTTGTCACTCCGCTGCCGCGTAACCGCGTTGACCTGAAGCTGGTCTTCCAGGAAGGTGTTTCTGCGAAGATCCAGCAGATCAACATCGTGGGTAACCACGCCTTCAGCACCGACGAACTGATCTCCAACTTCCAGCTGCGTGACGAAGTGCCGTGGTGGAACGTGGTGGGCGATCGTAAATACCAGAAACAGAAGCTGGCGGGTGACCTTGAAACCCTGCGTAGCTACTACCTGGATCGCGGTTACGCCCGTTTCAACATCGATTCAACTCAGGTGAGTCTGACTCCGGACAAGAAAGGTATCTATATTACCGTTAACATCACAGAAGGCGATAAGTACACGCTTTCAGGTGTAGAAGTCAGCGGCAACCTGGCAGGGCATTCAGCTGAAATTGAATCTCTGACCAAAATTCAGCCGGGCGATCTGTACAGCGGTTCTAAAGTGACCAAAATGGAAGACAGCATTAAGAAGCTGCTCGGCCGTTATGGTTATGCGTATCCGCGCGTGCAAACGCAGCCGGAAATTAACGACACGGATAAAACCGTTAAGCTTCACGTTAACGTTGATGCGGGCAACCGTTTCTACGTGCGTAAGATCCGCTTCGAAGGTAATGACACCTCCAAAGATTCCGTTCTGCGCCGTGAAATGCGCCAGATGGAAGGGGCATGGCTGGGAAGCGATCTGGTAGACCAGGGTAAAGAGCGTCTGAACCGTCTGGGCTACTTCGAAACGGTCGATACCGATACGCAGCGTGTACCGGGTCGTCCGGATCAGGTGGATGTTGTTTATAAAGTTAAAGAACGTAATACCGGTAGCTTCAACTTTGGTATTGGTTACGGTACTGAAAGTGGCGTGAGCTTCCAGGTTGGCGTTCAGCAGGATAACTGGCTGGGTACAGGCTACTCTGTCGGAATCAACGGGACGAAAAACGATTACCAGACCTATTCTGAGTTCTCCGTGACTAACCCATACTTCACCGTTGACGGTGTAAGCCTGGGCGGTCGTATCTTCTATAACGACTTTAAAGCGGACGACGCGGACCTCTCCTCGTATACCAACAAGAGTTACGGTCTGGATGGTACGCTCGGCTTCCCGGTTAACGAATACAACACCCTGCGTGCAGGTTTAGGGTACGTGCATAACGACCTGTCCAACATGCAACCGCAGGTGGCGATGTGGCGTTATCTGGATTCCATCGGCCAGTCGGCGAGTACGTCCAGCGATGACAACGGTTTCGCTGCGGATGACTTCACCTTCAACTACGGTTGGACCTATAACCGTCTTGACCGTGGCTTCTTCCCAACGGAAGGTTCACGTGTCAACCTGAACGGTAAAGTGACGATCCCGGGCTCCGATAACGAGTTCTATAAGGTCACGCTGGATACGGCGTCCTACTTCCCAATTGATGACGACCACAAGTGGGTCGTGCTGGGTCGTACCCGCTGGGGCTATGGTGACGGTATCGGAAGCAAAGAGCTGCCGTTCTATGAGAACTTCTACGCCGGTGGTTCAAGCACCGTTCGTGGCTTCCAGTCCAATAACATTGGTCCGAAAGCGGTTTACTACGGCGGTAATGACGAAGATAACTGCGCAAGCCGCGATCCGAAACAGGTCTGTAGCTCTGATGATGCGGTAGGCGGTAACGCCATGGCCGTGGCGAGCCTTGAGTTCATCACGCCGACGCCGTTTATCAGCGATAAGTACGCGAACTCTGTCCGTACCTCCTTCTTTATGGATGCAGGTACGGTGTGGGATACCAACTGGGAGAACACCGCCCAGATGCGTGCAGCGGGCGTTCCGGACTATAGCGATCCGGGCAACATTCGCATGTCCGCAGGTATCGCATTACAATGGATGTCACCGCTGGGGCCGTTGGTCTTCTCTTACGCCCAGCCGTTTAAGAAATACGATGGAGACAAAGCGGAGCAGTTCCAGTTTAACATTGGTAAAACCTGGTAATAATCCGCTGCAATGGAATGCGTTGGCAGTGTAGCGCTGACAACCGGCGATCGGTAAAACGGTCGCCTTGCCACGCAAAGAACGGCACCCCACGGGTGCCAATGGGATGGTAAGGAGTTAATTGTGAAAAAGTGGTTATTAGCTGCAGGTCTCGGTTTAGCGATGGCAACTTCTGCTCAGGCAGCGGACAAAATTGCAATCGTCAACATGGGTAATTTGTTCCAGCAGGTCGCGCAGAAAACCGGTGTTTCTGCAACTCTGGAAAACGAATTCAAAGGCCGTGCGAGCGAACTGCAACGTATGGAAGGTGATCTTCAGTCCAAGATGCAGCGTTTACAGCGTGATGGTTCTACCATGAAAGCGAGCGAGCGCAGCAAACTGGAAAAAGACGTCATGTCTCAGCGCCAGACCTTCTCTCAGAAAGCGCAGGCTTTCGAGCAGGATCGTCAGCGTCGTTCTAACGAAGAGCGTGGCAAGCTGGTGACTCGCATTCAGTCTGCCGTTAAAGCAGTAGCAGCCGATCAGAGCATCGATCTGGTTGTTGATGCGAACGCCGTTGCATTCAACAGCAGCGATGTTAAAGACATCACCGCTGATGTTCTGAAACAGGTTAAATAAGTAATGCCTTCAATTCGACTGGCTGATTTAGCTCAGCAGTTGGATGCAGAATTACACGGTGATGGCGATATCGTCATCACCGCTGTTGCGTCCATGCAATCAGCTAAAGCAGGCACTATTACCTTCATGGTAAGCCCTAAGTACCGTGAACACCTGGCCCAGTGCCAGGCGTCTGCCGTTGTTCTGACGCAGGACGATCTTCCGTTTGCCGCTTGCGCTGCGCTGGTAGTGAAAAATCCCTACCTGACGTATGCACGTATGGCCCAAATTCTTGATACCACGCCGCAGCCGGCACAGAACATTGCAGCCAGTGCTGCGATTGATCCGACGGCGCAGTTGGGTAACAACGTAGCAGTCGGCGCAAACGCCGTTATTGAGTCCGGCGTTGTGCTGGGCGATAACGTGGTGATTGGCCCTGGCTGCTTTGTTGGAAAAAATACGAAAATTGGCGCAGGGACTCGTCTGTGGGCCAATGTTTCTGTCTACCATGAGGTTGAGATTGGCGAGCATTGTCTCGTTCAGTCCAGCACGGTGATTGGTTCTGATGGATTTGGTTACGCCAACGATCGGGGTAACTGGGTTAAGATCCCTCAGCTGGGTCGCGTGATTATTGGCGATCGCGTTGAGATCGGCGCGTGCACAACCATTGACCGTGGTGCGCTTGACGACACCATTATTGGTAACGGTGTTATCATTGATAACCAGTGCCAGATTGCACATAACGTTGTGATTGGCGACAATACCGCAGTTGCGGGTGGTGTTATCATGGCAGGCAGCCTGAAAATTGGCCGCTACTGCATGATTGGCGGTGCCAGCGTGATCAATGGCCATATGGAAATATGCGACAAAGTCACGGTGACGGGGATGGGCATGGTGATGCGTCCCATCACTGAGCCCGGCGTTTACTCCTCGGGTATACCGCTGCAACCGAACAAGGTCTGGCGTAAAACAGCTGCTCTGGTGATGAATATTGATGATATGAGCAAGCGACTCAAAGCGATTGAGCGCAAAATCGATCAACAAGACTAAGCGTTCATCCGTTTAACGCTAAATTTCCCGGCCTGTCGGCTTTGTTTATAAACCGGCAGGCCGTGTTATTATTGCTACTTAGTACATTTGACAGGAAGAGTATTTTGACTACTGACACTCATACTCTGCATATTGAAGAGATTTTAGAACTTCTGCCGCACCGCTACCCGTTTTTGCTGGTAGACCGTGTGCTGGATTTTGAAGAAGGTCGTTTTCTGCGCGCAGTGAAAAATGTCTCCGTTAACGAGCCGTTCTTCCAGGGGCACTTCCCTGGTAAGCCTATCTTCCCGGGTGTGTTGATCCTGGAAGCGATGGCACAGGCTACTGGTATTCTGGCGTTTAAAAGCGTAGGTAAACTGGAGCCGGGTGAACTCTATTACTTCGCGGGTATCGATGAAGCGCGCTTCAAGCGTCCGGTCGTGCCTGGTGATCAAATGATCATGGAAGTCACTTTTGAAAAAACGCGTCGCGGCCTGACTCGCTTTAAAGGCGTAGCTATGGTTGACGGCAAAGTTGTTTGCGAAGCGACAATGATGTGTGCGCGTAGCCGGGAGGCCTGATACGTGATTGATAAATCCGCCTTTATTCATCCTACCGCCATTGTGGAAACGGGTGCCATTATTGGCGCAAACGTCCACATTGGCCCGTTTTGTATCGTTGGACCCCAAGTCGAAATTGGTGAGGGTACAGTACTGAAATCTCACGTTGTGGTGAATGGTCATACGACCATTGGCTGCAATAATGAGATCTATCAGTTCGCCTCCATCGGCGAAGTTAACCAGGATCTTAAGTATGCTGGCGAACCGACCCGTGTGGAAATCGGCGATCGTAACCGCATTCGCGAAAGCGTCACCATTCATCGTGGTACAACGCAAGGCGGTGGATTGACGAAGGTGGGCAGCGACAACCTGTTTATGGTTAATGCGCATATTGCACATGACTGTACCGTGGGTGACCGCTGTATTCTCGCCAACAACGCAACGCTGGCGGGACACGTATCGGTTGATGACTTCGCAATTATCGGCGGCATGACCGCAGTCCATCAGTTCTGCATCATTGGTGCACACGTGATGGTTGGCGGATGCTCCGGTGTGGCGCAGGACGTCCCACCGTTTGTGATTGCGCAGGGCAACCATGCCACGCCGTTTGGCGTGAACATCGAAGGCCTCAAGCGTCGTGGCTTCAGCCGCGAAGCGATTACAGCGATCCGCAACGCGTACAAATTGCTGTACCGTAGCGGTAAAACGCTGGAAGAGGCGAAGCCGGAAATTGCCGAACTGGCGAATAAGCACGATGAAGTGAAGGCGTTCATGGAATTCTTTGAACGTTCCACGCGTGGTCTGATTCGTTAATGGTCGACAGTCGTCCGCTTACCATCGCCCTGGTCGCCGGAGAAACCTCCGGCGATATTCTTGGTGCAGGTCTTATCCGCGCGCTGAAAGCCCGCGTACCCAACGCCCGCTTTGTTGGCGTGGCTGGTCCGCTGATGCAGGCCGAGGGCTGTGAAGCCTGGTACGAAATGGAAGAGCTGGCCGTGATGGGCATCGTCGAGGTGCTGGGGCGCCTGCGTCGTCTGCTGCATATCCGCGCCGATCTTACCCGCCGTTTTACCGACCTCAAACCCGATGTGTTTGTCGGTATTGATGCGCCTGATTTCAATATTACCCTTGAAGGGAACCTGAAAAAGCAGGGTATCAAAACTATCCATTACGTCAGTCCGTCCGTCTGGGCGTGGCGACAGAAACGCGTTTTCAAAATCGGACGGTCCACCAATCTGGTGTTGGCTTTTCTGCCTTTCGAAAAAGCGTTTTACGACAGATTTAACGTCCCGTGCCGTTTTATCGGCCATACCATGGCGGATGCCATGCCGCTGGATCCGGATAAAAACGCCGCGCGTGACGAGCTGGGCATCCCGCACGATGTTCACTGTCTGGCGCTGCTGCCGGGAAGCCGGGGCGCAGAAGTGGAAATGCTCAGCGCTGATTTCCTGAAAACGGCGCAAATTCTTCGCAAGACTTACCCCGATCTTGAAGTGGTGGTGCCGCTGGTGAATGCCAAACGCCGCGAGCAGTTTGAGCGTATCAAAGCCGACGTTGCTCCGGATCTTCACGTTCGCCTGTTGGACGGGAAAGGGCGTGAGGCCATGTTTGCGAGCGATGCCGCGCTGCTGGCTTCCGGCACGGCTGCGCTGGAGTGTATGCTGGCAAAATGCCCAATGGTGGTCGGTTATCGCATGAAGCCGTTTACCTTCTGGCTGGCAAAACGTCTGGTAAAAACGGATTACGTATCTCTGCCAAACCTGCTTGCGGGTCGCGAGCTGGTGAAAGAGCTCTTGCAGGATGAATGCCAGCCGCAGGCACTGGCAGATGCATTACTGCCGCTGCTGGCCAACGGTAAAACCAGCCACCAGATGCACGATACGTTCCGTGAGCTGCATCAACTGATCCGCTGTAATGCTGATGAGCAGGCAGCCGATGCGGTGCTGGAGTTAGCACAATGATGGAATTTATCTATCCCCATACCCACCTTGTTGCCGGTGTAGATGAAGTTGGTCGTGGCCCGTTAGTGGGTGCGGTCGTGACCGCGGCGGTGATCCTCGATCCCGCCCGCCCAATCGTGGGCCTGAACGACTCGAAAAAACTGAGCGAAAAGCGTCGCCTGGCGCTGTTCGATGAAATTAAAGAGAAGGCGCTGGCCTGGAGTCTCGGGCGCGCAGAGCCGGAAGAGATCGACGATCTGAACATTCTGCATGCCACCATGCTGGCGATGCAGCGTGCCGTTGCGGGCCTGAAGATTGTGCCTGAGTATGTGCTGATTGACGGTAACCGTTGCCCGGCGCTGCCGATGCCTTCAATGGCTGTTGTTAAAGGCGATAGCCGCGTCGCAGAAATCAGCGCGGCGTCAATCATTGCCAAAGTGACGCGCGACGCCGAAATGGCCGCGCTGGACCTCACCTATCCCGCGTATGGTTTCGCCCAGCATAAGGGATATCCAACGGCTTTCCATCTGGAAAAGCTGGCTGAACATGGCGCAACTGAACATCATCGGCGCAGTTTTGGCCCGGTGAAACGCGCGCTGGGACTGGTGTCCTGAATCAAGACGCAAGCAATTAAGTAACGCGGGATTTGAAGATGGCTGAACCACGTTTCGTACACCTGCGGGTGCATAGCGACTACTCCATGATCGATGGGCTGGCTAAGACCGGGCCGCTGGTAAAAAAGGCGGCCTCGCTTGGCATGCCTGCGCTGGCGATCACCGATTTTACCAACCTGTGTGGCCTGGTGAAGTTCTACGGAACGGCGCATGGCGCAGGATTAAAGCCCATCGTCGGCGCGGATTTTCACGTGCAGAGCGACCTGCTCGGCGATGAGATGACGCAAATATCCGTGTTAGCCATGAATAACACGGGTTATCAGAACCTCACTCTGCTGATTTCAAAAGCGTACCAGCGCGGCTACGGTGCGCTGGGTCCGTGGATTGACCGCGACTGGCTGGCGGAGCTGAACGAAGGCCTGCTGCTGATCTCCGGCGGCCGTATGGGCGATGTCGGCAAAAGCCTGCTGCGCGGTAACAGCGCGCTGGTGGATCAGTGCGTCTCGTTCTACGAAGAGTATTTCCCGGATCGCTATTATCTGGAGCTGATCCGCACCGGGCGCGCAGACGAAGAGAGCTATCTGCATGCGGCGGTCGCCCTCGCGGAAGCGCGTGGCCTGCCTGTGGTGGCCACCAACGACGTGCGCTTCCTCGAGGCGGGCGATTTTGACGCGCACGAAATCCGCGTTGCGATCCACGACGGCTTTACCCTCGACGATCCGAAACGCCCGCGCAACTACTCCTCGCAGCAGTACATGCGCAGCGAAGAAGAGATGTGCGAGCTTTTCTCGGACATCCCGGAAGCGCTGGAAAACAGCGTAGAAATTGCCAAGCGCTGTAACGTCACCGTACGTCTCGGCGAATACTTCCTGCCGCAGTTCCCGACGGGCGACATGACCACGGAAGATTTCCTGGTCATGAAATCGAAAGAGGGCCTTGAAGAGCGTCTGGAATTCCTCTTCCCGGATGAAGCGGTCCGTAAAGAGAAGCGTCCTGAATATGACGAGCGTCTGGATATTGAGCTCCAGGTGATCAACCAGATGGGGTTCCCGGGCTACTTCCTGATCGTGATGGAGTTCATCCAGTGGTCGAAGGATAACGGCGTGCCGGTAGGCCCGGGCCGTGGTTCCGGTGCCGGCTCGCTGGTGGCGTATGCGCTGAAAATCACCGACCTCGATCCGCTGGAATTTGACCTGCTGTTCGAACGTTTCCTTAACCCGGAACGTGTCTCCATGCCCGACTTCGACGTCGACTTCTGCATGGAAAAACGCGACCAGGTGATTGAGCACGTGGCCGATATGTACGGTCGTGATGCGGTTTCGCAGATCATTACCTTCGGTACGATGGCGGCGAAAGCGGTTATCCGCGACGTGGGCCGCGTGCTGGGCCACCCGTACGGTTTCGTCGATCGTATCTCGAAGCTGGTGCCGCCCGATCCGGGCATGACCCTGGCGAAAGCCTTTGAAGCCGAACCTCAGCTGCCGGAAATCTACGACGCCGACGAAGAGGTGAAAGCGCTCATCGACATGGCGCGCAAGCTCGAAGGCGTGACGCGAAATGCCGGTAAGCATGCGGGGGGCGTGGTTATCGCCCCGACCAAAATCACTGATTTTGCGCCGCTGTACTGCGACGAAGCGGGCCAGCATCCGGTAACCCAGTTCGACAAGAACGACGTGGAATACGCCGGGCTGGTGAAGTTCGACTTCCTCGGCCTGCGTACGCTCACCATCATCAACTGGGCGCTGGAGATGATCAACGCCCGCCGTGAGAAGAACGGCGAGCCGCCGCTGGATATCGCGGCTATCCCGCTTGATGACAAGAAAAGTTTCGACATGCTGCAACGCTCGGAGACGACAGCCGTCTTCCAGCTTGAATCCCGCGGCATGAAAGATTTGATTAAGCGTCTGCAACCAGACTGCTTCGAAGATATGATTGCGCTGGTGGCCCTGTTCCGTCCGGGCCCGTTGCAGTCGGGGATGGTGGATAACTTCATCGACCGTAAACACGGGCGCGAAGAGATTTCCTACCCGGACGTGCAGTGGCAGCATGAAAGCCTGAAACCGGTACTGGAGCCGACCTACGGCATCATCCTTTATCAGGAACAGGTTATGCAGATCGCCCAGGTGCTTTCTGGTTACACCCTTGGCGGCGCGGACATGCTGCGTCGTGCGATGGGTAAGAAAAAGCCGGAAGAGATGGCCAAGCAGCGTTCCATCTTTGAAGACGGGGCGAAGAAAAACGGCGTCGATGGCGAACTGGCGATGAAAATCTTCGACCTGGTGGAGAAATTCGCCGGGTACGGATTTAACAAATCCCACTCCGCCGCCTATGCTTTGGTGTCGTATCAAACGCTGTGGCTCAAGGCCCACTATCCCGCTGAGTTTATGGCGGCGGTCATGACCGCCGATATGGACAACACCGAGAAGGTGGTTGGCCTGGTGGACGAGTGCTGGCGCATGGGGCTGAAGATCCTGCCGCCGGATATTAACTCGGGTCTGTACCATTTCCACGTTAACGATGACGGGGAAATCGTCTACGGGATCGGCGCGATCAAGGGCGTGGGTGAGGGGCCGATCGAGGCGATCATCGAAGCGCGTAACAACGGCGGCTATTTCCGCGAACTGTTCGATCTGTGCGCCCGTACCGATACCAAAAAACTGAACCGCCGCGTGCTGGAAAAACTGATCATGTCCGGCGCGTTTGACAGGCTGGGGCCACACCGCGCCGCGCTGATGAACTCGCTCGGCGATGCGTTGAAGGCGGCCGATCAGCATGCGAAAGCGGAAGCCATTGGCCAGGCGGATATGTTCGGCGTGCTGGCGGAAGAGCCAGAGCAGATCGAGCAGTCCTATTCCAACTGCCAGCCGTGGCCAGAACAGGTAGTGCTGGATGGAGAGCGGGAAACGTTAGGTCTGTACCTGACGGGGCACCCGATCAACCAGTATCTTAAAGAAATTGAGCGCTATGTCGGCGGCCACAGGCTTAAAGACATGCATCCGACAGAACGTGGTAAAATCACCACGGCTGCGGGGCTCGTGATTGCTGCAAGGGTAATGGTCACCAAGCGCGGCAATCGTATCGGCATCTGTACCCTGGATGACCGTTCCGGGCGTCTGGAGGTGATGTTGTTCACCGACGCGCTGGATAAATACCAGCAATTGCTGGAAAAAGACCGCATACTTATCGTCAGCGGACAGGTCAGCTTTGATGACTTCAGCGGGGGGCTTAAAATGACCGCCCGCGAAGTGATGGACATTGACGAAGCCCGGGAAAAATATGCTCGCGGGCTTGCTATCTCGCTGACGGACAGGCAAATTGATGACCAGCTTTTAAACCGACTCCGTCAGTCTCTGGAACCCCACCGCTCGGGGACCATTCCAGTACATCTCTACTATCAGAGGGCGGATGCACGTGCGCGGTTGCGCTTTGGTGCAACGTGGCGTGTCTCTCCGAGCGATCGTTTACTGAACGATCTCCGTGGCCTCATTGGTTCGGAGCAGGTGGAACTGGAGTTTGACTAATACAGGAATACTATGAGTCTGAATTTCCTTGATTTCGAACAGCCGATTGCAGAGCTGGAAGCGAAAATCGATTCTCTGACAGCAGTTAGCCGTCAGGATGAAAAACTGGATATTAACATCGACGAAGAAGTGCATCGTCTGCGCGAAAAAAGCGTAGAGCTGACGCGCAAAATCTTTGCCGATCTCGGCGCATGGCAGATCGCCCAGCTGGCGCGTCATCCACAGCGTCCGTACACCCTGGATTATGTCCGCCTGGCGTTTGACGAATTTGACGAACTGGCAGGCGACCGCGCATACGCTGACGATAAAGCTATCGTTGGCGGTATCGCGCGTCTGGATGGACGTCCGGTGATGATCATTGGTCACCAGAAAGGCCGTGAAACCAAAGAGAAGATCCGTCGTAACTTCGGTATGCCAGCACCAGAAGGCTACCGTAAGGCCCTGCGTCTGATGGAGATGGCTGAGCGTTTCAATATGCCAATCATCACCTTCATCGACACGCCGGGAGCTTACCCGGGTGTTGGCGCGGAAGAGCGCGGTCAGTCTGAAGCCATCGCACGCAACCTGCGTGAGATGTCTCGCCTGAGCGTACCGGTCATCTGTACCGTTATCGGTGAGGGGGGGTCCGGCGGTGCGCTGGCAATTGGCGTGGGCGATAAAGTGAATATGCTTCAGTACAGCACCTATTCCGTTATCTCTCCGGAAGGCTGTGCCTCCATTCTGTGGAAAAGCGCCGACAAAGCGCCGCTGGCTGCGGAAGCGATGGGCATCATTGCCCCGCGTCTGAAAGAGCTGAAGCTGATCGACACCGTCATCCCTGAACCGCTGGGTGGCGCACACCGTAAGCCAGAAGTGATGGCCGCGTCCCTGAAAGCGCAGCTGCTGGCAGACCTGGCGGACCTGGACGTGCTGAGCAAAGAAGATCTGCTCAACCGTCGTTACCAGCGTCTGATGACCTACGGTTACGCATAAGCCTCACAATTATCCTAAAAGCCGCACATTGTTGCGGCTTTTTTTATACCTGCCGTTTACCTTAACTATGCTTATCTGATGTTTTTCAAGGAGGTAAACCATGAACATCATCGCCATCATGGGGCCACACGGCGTCTTTTATAAAGACGAACCCATCAAGGAACTTGAACAGGCCCTTAAGGCACGCGGTTATCAGCTGATCTGGCCGCAAAACAGCGCCGACCTGCTGAAATTCATCGAACATAATCCGCGCATCTGTGGCGTGATATTCGACTGGGACGAATACGACATGGAGTTGTGCAGCGAGATCAATAAGCTCAACGAATATCTTCCGCTGTATGCCTTTATCAACACCCACTCGACCATGGACGTGAGCGCGCACGATATGCGCATGGCGCTGTGGTTCTTCGAGTACGCGCTCGGCGTGGCTGAGGACATTGCGACCCGTATTCAGCAGTACACCGGTGAATATCTGGATAACATCACGCCGCCGTTTACGCGCGCGTTGTTCACCTATGTGAAAGAAGGAAAGTACACCTTCTGTACGCCAGGCCATATGGCGGGGACGGCCTATCAAAAAAGCCCGGTAGGGTGCCTGTTCTACGATTTCTTTGGCGGCAATACGCTGAAGGCGGATGTGTCGATTTCAGTGACCGAGCTGGGCTCGCTGCTGGATCATACCGGCCCGCATCTGGAAGCTGAAGAGTACATCGCCCGCACCTTTGGCGCCGAGCAAAGCTACATGGTGACCAACGGTACCTCGACGTCGAACAAAATCGTCGGGATGTACGCCGCGCCTGCCGGCAGCACGTTGCTGATTGACCGGAACTGCCACAAGTCGCTGGCGCATTTGCTGATGATGAGTGACGTGGTGCCGCTCTGGCTGTCGCCCACACGTAACGCGCTGGGAATTCTCGGCGGCATTCCTCGTCGCGAGTTCACCCATGCCGCCATCGAAAATAAGGTCGCGGCGACCCCTGAGGCAAGCTGGCCCGTGCACGCGGTGATCACCAACTCCACCTATGACGGGCTGCTGTATAACACTAACTGGATCAAGCAGACGCTGGACGTGCCGTCGATCCACTTTGATTCCGCGTGGGTGCCTTATACCAACTTCCATCCGATTTACTCGGGGAAAAGCGGGATGAGCGGCGAGCGCGTGCCGGGCAAGGTCTTTTTCGAAACGCAGTCGACGCACAAAATGCTGGCCGCGTTTTCCCAGGCGTCTCTCATTCACATCAAGGGCGAGTACGACGAGGATACCTTCAACGAAGCCTTTATGATGCACACCACCACCTCACCGAGCTATCCGCTGGTGGCGTCCATCGAAACGGCGGCGGCGATGCTGCGCGGAAATCCGGGTAAACGCCTGATCAACCGTTCGGTGGAGCGGGCGCTGCATTTCCGCAAAGAAGTTCAGCGGCTTAAAGATGAAGCGGACGGCTGGTTCTTTGATATCTGGCAGCCTGAAGAGATCGACGAGGCGGAGTGCTGGCCCGTCTCGCCGGGGGAAAGCTGGCACGGCTTCCGGGATGCCGATGCGGACCATATGTTCCTCGATCCGGTTAAGGTGACGATCCTGACGCCGGGCATGGACGAGCAGGGCGTGATGGGCGAGGAGGGGATCCCCGCCGCGCTGGTGGCGAAGTTCCTCGACGAGCGCGGCGTGGTGGTGGAAAAAACCGGCCCTTACAATCTGCTGTTCCTGTTCAGTATCGGGATCGATAAAACCCGGGCAATGGGGCTGCTCCGCGGGCTGATGGAGTTCAAGCGCGCGTACGATCTGAACCTGCGGGTGAAGAACATGCTGCCGGATCTCTATGCGGAAGATCCTGACTTTTACCGCACTATGCGCATTCAGGATCTGGCGCAGGGGATCCACAGGCTGATCCGCCAGCACGATCTGCCGCGCCTGATGCTCCAGGCTTTTGACGTGCTGCCGGAAATGAAGCTGACGCCGCACAAGGCGTGGCAGCAGCAGGTGAAAGGGGAGGTGGAAACCGTTGAGCTGGAGAACCTGGTGGGACGGGTATCGGCCAACATGATCCTGCCTTATCCGCCGGGCGTGCCGCTGCTGATGCCGGGCGAGATGATCACCGAGAAGAGCCGGTCAGTGCTCGACTTCCTGCTGATGCTCTGTTCGGTGGGGCGCCACTATCCGGGCTTTGAGACGGATATTCACGGCGCGAAACGCGATGATAACGGCGTGTACTGGGTGAGAGTCCTAAAATAAAAGGGGCCGCTTGCCAGGGGCCAGCTGTCGGTTGTAACGTTCAGGGCATCATAAAAAGGAGAAGCTATGCTGGGTTTAAAAGCTGTTCATCATATTGCGATTATCGCCACCGATTACGCGAAAAGTAAGGCATTCTACTGTGACGTACTCGGCTTTACGCTGTTAAGCGAGGCCTACCGTGAGGAGCGCGACTCCTGGAAAGGCGATCTGGCGCTGAACGGGCAATATGTGATTGAGCTGTTCTCTTTTCCTTTCCCGCCCGCTCGTCCTTCGCGCCCGGAAGCCTGCGGCCTGCGCCATCTGGCCTTCAGCGTCGACGATCTGGACAACGCGGTAAAACATCTGGAAGCCCACGGCGTGGCCTGTGAAGCGATTCGCGTCGATCCCTTTACCGATAAGCGTTTCACCTTTTTCAGCGATCCGGACGGCCTGCCGCTGGAGCTTTACCAGCAGTAATCGCCGTCATGTGTGATAATGCCCGTTCATTTCGGGCATTTTTTATGTGTGATTTCCTATGACCTTACCCGCTATCGCGCACGCTGTTTCGCCCTACCGCCAGCTGCTGGTGGGGTTCAGCGGTGGCCTGGATTCCACCGTTTTGCTTCATCGCCTTAAGCTCTGGCGCGACCGCGAGCCTGACGTCCAGCTGCGGGCGATGCATATCCATCACGGCCTGAGTCCCCATGCTGATGACTGGGTGGCGCACTGTGAAGCGGTGTGCGCAGCGTGGGCAATCCCGCTGATCGTGGAACGGGTCACGCTGGAGGAGGAAGGGCTGGGCGTTGAAGCGCAGGCGCGAAAAGCCCGCTACGCTGCGTTTTCCGGCGCATTGCGGCCTGGAGAAGCGTTGGTTACCGCCCAGCATCTGGACGATCAGTGTGAAACATTCTTACTGGCGCTCAAGCGGGGGAGCGGGCCCGCGGGCTTATCCGCCATGCCTGAGCGCGCTGATTTTGCCGGAACAGAACTCATCCGTCCGCTGCTGAACGAGACGCGCGCGTCACTGGAGGCCTGGGCCCATCACTATCATCTGCGCTGGATAGAAGACGAAAGCAATCAGGACGACAGTTATGACCGTAACTTCCTGCGTTTGCGCGTTTTACCGCTTCTGACCGAGCGCTGGGCACATTTTTCCGAAGCGGCAGCCAGAAGCGCCATACTGTGTGCTGAACAGGAAAGCTTGCTGGATGAGCTGCTGAGTGAGGAGCTGACTGCGCTGATTACCGCTGACGGCGCGCTGGATATTGCGCCGTTGAAGATGATGAGCCCCGCGCGTCGGGCTGCCCTGATCCGTCGCTGGCTGGCTTTTCACCGTGCGGCTATGCCGTCCCGGGCGATGCTCAACCGTATCTGGGACGAGGTCGCTCAGGCAAGGGAAGATGCCGCGCCGTGCGTACACCTGAACGGTTTTGACGTCAGGCGCTATCAGGACCGGCTCTGGTGGGTAAAATCCGCGCCGTCGCTGGCAGACGTTGTGCTCGACTGGCCGTCGCCGGAGAAAGCATTAACGCTACCGTTGAATGCGGGCGTGGTTGCGTTGAGCCGTCCGGGTAACGTGCGTTTACCCGAGCCGGACGAGAAGGTCACCGTTCGCTTCAGGGCCAGCGGCATGCTGCATATCGTCGGGCGTAACGGTGGGCGTAAGCTGAAGAAAATCTGGCAGGAGAATAATGTTCCGCCCTGGAAGCGTGATACCACGCCGCTCCTGTTTTACGGCGATACGCTCGTGGCGGCGGCAGGGGTGTTCATCACGGAAGAGGGGTGGGCTGAAGCGGGTGTGAATTTTGAGTGGAAAGCGTAACGGGCAGCCTGGCTGCCCGTTGGTTATCAGGATTCGCTCACCACGACAGTGCCGATTTCCGGATGGCTGAAACTGGCAATCCTGTCGAGGCGCAGCTCGCGGGTTGCACCTGCATCTTCTACAACCAGATATTCCACGTTTTTACGGGAAACCAGGTCGCTGGCCTTTGCCTTTAGCACTTCGCCATCTTTGAGTTCCAGCGTCAGTATTAAATGATGCTGGCAGGCGAGTTCGAGGTTGTCATAGTCATCACAATTGATGGGTTGATAGGTATCATTCATCGACATAATCGCTCACCAGTAAATTCGCCGCAGCATACGCTGCTTTTTCCCTGACCGATTCAGAAAGGCTCTCATCAGAGGCCACTTCATTTAGCACGTTCAATACACAGCCCAACGCATCCGGGATGTACCCCAGATCTCCGCTGGCGATTTCCGCATACCGTCTGCGAATCAACTCACAATAATTATTCACATCCCCTCCTGCCAGCGTACTGACTTACTGTGAGATATCATTAAGCCTACGAAGTTAAACTCGGTTTAGCAAGGTGACTATACCATACTCATTTAAGCATTATCAGCGCCTTGATAAGGGGGATTCGCCACTTCATAACAGCCTTTTGCTGCGGCTTTCGCTACAATGTACGCCTGATTCGAAAGGAGTTCTCTCATGGCGCTGAAAGCGACAATTTATAAAGCTGTGGTCAACGTGGCGGATCTTGACCGTAACCAGTTTCTGGATGCGTCATTGACGCTGGCGCGTCACCCCTCTGAAACCCAGGAGCGCATGATGCTGCGCCTGCTGGCGTGGATTAAATATGCCGATGACCGCCTGCAATTTACCCGTGGCTTAAGCGCGGAAGATGAACCGGAAGCCTGGTTACGCAACGATCATCTGGGTATCGACTTATGGATTGAGCTTGGCCTTCCGGATGAACGCCGGATCAAAAAGGCATGCACCCAGTCCGCAGAGGTGGCGCTGTTTGCCTACAACCAGCGCGCCGCGGAGATCTGGTGGCAACAAAACAAAAATAAGTGTGCGCAGTTCAAAAATCTTACCGTCTGGTATCTGGATGATGAACAGCTGGCACAGCTGAGCGCGTTCGCCAGCCGGACAATGGCGCTCCAGGCAACCATTCAGGACGGCGCTATCTGGCTTTCTGATTCTCAGAATAATCTGGAAATTCATCTTACGGCCTGGCAGCCCGCATCATGATTGTGTTGTCCCGAAACGTCAGCATTCCTGATAACGAGCTGGAGATCACTGCCATCCGGGCTCAGGGAGCAGGGGGCCAGCACGTTAACAAGGCCTCAACGGCTATCCATTTGCGCTTTGACATTCGGGCCTCCAGCCTGCCAGAGTATTATAAAGAAAGCCTGCTTGCCGCCAGCCATCACCTGATCACCAGCGAGGGGGTGATCGTGATCAAAGCGCAGGAATATCGCAGCCAGGAAATGAACCGGGAAGCGGCACTTTCCAGACTGGCGGCGGTCATAAAAGAATTAACAACCGTGCAAAAAAGCCGCCGGGCAACGCGTCCAACGCGGGCATCGAAAGAACGTCGATTGTCATCGAAGGCGCAAAAATCCACCGTAAAATCACTGCGTGGCAAAGTCCGTCACCCGTAATGTGACGAAAGGGACACCCTTTTTCATAAGGAATGTATTGTGAAAAAAGCATTATTATCAGCGCTGGCCGTGACGAGCCTGTTCGCGCTTTTTGGCTGTAACAACCGTTCGGAAACACAGGTATTACCGCCAACGCAAAATGAAGAATTAAAGCCGATGCAGCAGAGCTGGCGCGGCGTATTGCCATGTGCAGATTGTGAAGGCATCGAAACTTCCCTGTTCCTGCAAAAAGATGGCACCTGGGTAATGAACCAGCGATATCAGGGAGCGAAAGAGCCGTCATCTTTTGCAACTTACGGAACGTGGGCGCGTACGGCTGAGAAGCTGGTATTGACCGATACCACGGGCGATAAAACCTATTTTCGCGCCAAAGGCGAGGGGATGGAGATGCTCGATCGCGAAGGCAACCCGATTGAATCCCAGTTCAATTACACGCTGGCCCCGGTGAAAGCGTCCCTGCCCGCAACCCCAATGGCGATGCGAGGGATGTATTTCTACATGGCGGATGCGGCGATCTTCACGGATTGCGCAACCGGTAAGAAAGTCAGCGTGGCGAACAATGCCCAGCTGGAGCGTGACTATGCCGTCGCGCGCGGCAATGACAGTAAGCCCGTGTTGCTGACGGTTGAAGGGCACTTTACGCTGGAGCCAAACCCGGATAGCGGCGAGCTGGTGAAAACGCTGGTTGCTGATAAAGACGCGAAGTTTGCTGCGGGTAAAAACTGCGAAAGCAAATAGGATTTAGCCATTAAAAAACCCCGCGCTTGCGGGGTTTTTTGTTTCTTAACCTTTGATGGCTTTCACCAGGTAATCAAGAATGTCGCCCGTCTTGATCATCTGTTTTTCGCCGTTGCGACGGTACTTGTATTCAATCTCGTCGCTGTCGAGGTTACGGTCGCCGATGACGACGGTGTGCGGAATACCGATCAGTTCCATGTCAGCAAACATCACGCCAGGACGCTCTTTACGGTCATCCATCAGTACGTCGATACCTTTCGCGCTCAGCTCAGCGTAGAGTTTTTCGGCCAGCTCCTGCACGCGGTAAGACTTGTGCATGTTCATTGGCAGGATCGCCACCTGGAACGGTGCGATGTTATCCGGCCAGACGATACCGCGCTCGTCATAGTTCTGCTCAATAGCGGCAGCAACCACGCGGGTTACGCCAATGCCGTAGCAGCCCATGGTCAGAACCTGATTACGGCCATCTTCGCCCTGAACCGCCGCGTTCATTGCGCGAGAGTACTTATCGCCCAGCTGGAAGATGTGACCTACTTCGATACCGCGTTTGATCATCAGGGTACCCTTGCCGTCCGGGCTTGGATCGCCTGCGACCACGTTACGGATGTCAGCCACTTCCGGCGTCGCCACGTCACGATCCCAGTTGATGCCGAAGTAGTGTTTCCCGTCAATGTTTGCGCCCGCAGAGAAGTCGCTCATTGCCGCAACGGTGCGGTCAATCACCACAGGAACAGGCATATTCACCGGACCCAGAGAGCCTGGGCCTGCGTTCACCACGGCGCGGATTTCGGCTTCCGTCGCGAAGGTTAGCGGGCTGGCAACCTGCGGCAGCTTCTCGGCCTTCACTTCGTTCAGCTCGTGATCGCCACGGACCAGCAGGGCTACCAGCGGGTAAGCGCTGCCTTCAGCAGATTTCACCAGCAGCGTTTTAACCGTTTTTTCGATCGGCAGAGTAAACTGCTCAACCAGCTCGGCGATGGTTTTCGCGTTTGGCGTATCAACCAGCGTCATCTCTTGGGTTGCTGCCGCACGAGGTTCTTTTGGTGCCAGCGCTTCTGCGAACTCAATGTTGGCGGCGTAATCAGAGGAGTCAGAGAAAATGACATCGTCTTCGCCGCTCTGCGCCAGAACCTGGAATTCATGAGAGGCGCTGCCGCCGATTGAACCGGTATCAGCCTGTACAGCACGGAAATCCAGCCCCATGCGGGAGAAGATTTTGCTATAAGCCACGTACATTTTGTCGTAGGTCTCTTGCAGAGATTCCTGAGAGGTATGGAAAGAGTAAGCGTCTTTCATCAGGAATTCGCGAGAGCGCATAACGCCAAAGCGTGGGCGCACTTCGTCACGGAACTTGGTCTGGATCTGGAAGAAGTTCAGCGGCAGCTGTTTGTAAGAGCTCAGCTCGTTACGGATCAGATCGGTGATCACTTCTTCATGCGTTGGGCCGAGAACAAATGGACGATCGCCACGATCGGCAATACGCAGCAGCTCCGGACCATACTGCTCCCAGCGACCGCTCTCCTGCCACAGTTCAGAAGGCTGAACCACCGGCATTAACACCTCGATTGCACCGGCGTTGTTCATCTCTTCACGCACGATGTTTTCGACTTTTTTCAGGACGCGCACGCCGGTCGGCAGCCAGGTGTATAACCCGGAGGCCAGCTTGCGGATCATCCCGGCGCGCAGCATCAGCTGGTGGCTGATCACCTCGGCGTCGGCAGGTGTCTCCTTCAGAGTGGAGAGCAGATATTGGCTAGTACGCATGTTGTTACGGTTCCATTTCGACGATTGGAACAGGCTGAAATGCCAGCCTGACACAAAAAAAGTGGTTTAGTTTACCAGTGTGGCAAAGATGCCAAAAGAGAGGAGAACAAAATTACCTGGGTTCCAGGGCAAACACCTCAAAACCCGCATCAGTCACGCGCCAGCGCACGTTAAAGTCCAGCAGCCAGACGGCGTACGTTTTTCCGGCGTCTTCCTCTTTGCGGTAGGCGGGACGAGGGTCCTGCGCCAACACTTCAACGATAAAGTCACGCAGACGGGGATAGCGTTTTTCCAGCTGGCCGATTTGCGTCGCTATTTCAGACGTGAAGTAAACCGGCATATCTGCCTGCGGCGCGTCCTGAGCATAGCTTGCACGCGCATTCGGCAGCGCTTCGGCAAAGGGCAGGTAAGGCTTAATATCAATGACCGGCGTGCCGTCTACCAGGTCAAGGCTGCCTAACTCCAGGATCACCCGATCTTTCTGACAGCGTATCCCTTTCAGTTCGACCAGCGACATCCCAACTGGATTCGGTCGGAACGTTGAGCGGGTGGCAAAAACCCCCATTCTGGCATTACCGCCCAGACGAGGCGGGCGCACGGTCGGACGCCAGCCGCCTTCCATGGTCTGGTGAAATACAAAAACCACCCATAAATGGCTGAACGCCTCAAGCCCGCGCACCGCATCGGCCTGATTGTAGGGCGCGACGAGATGCAGCTCGCCGCCGCCGTTAATGACCAGACCCGGCTGACGCGGCACGGCGAACTTTTCTTTATAAGGAGAGCGGATAACGCCTATCTGCTCGAACTGAAATGCACTCATTTCGCCGTGATGTTAAGCGCAGAACCGATACATACCGCCTGACGGTAGCAGCCTGGCGTACCGCTGGTGACTTCACAGCTGTGCAGCAGCACCGCGTTGGCTTTCATTTTCGACGCGTTGATTTGCATACGCTTGCGGGCTGTTGGGATATTTGGAGGGGAGTCCTGATTCGTTGCCTGACAGGATTCGCCGCTCACTTCGCCCAGTTCACGGAATGGCTTACCGACCAGCTCGTCGGCTTTGGTAATAATACGTACCGGCGCAGCGCGAGGCGCTTTCGGTTTTGCTGGCTCCGCTTTTGGCGGGGTTGCAGTGCTTTGAACGGGTTCAACAGGAGATCTGCTTAGCATAGAACAGCCGCTCAGCATCAGTGCTAAAAGACAGATCGGTAAAGCACGCATAATAATTCCTCAGTGGATAATCAAAACGTCAGATATTGAAGCAGTTGACCGCACAAATGACAAGACGGGCAAATGCCCGTCTTGATGATATTACACTGAGATGAGATTACCAGCCTTTAACAGCGCCGCCGTTAAACACCTTATTGGCTTCCTGGTAAACTTCTTCAGACTGATATGCCTGAAGGAATTTCTTCACGTTTTCCGCGTCTTTGTTGTCTTCGCGAGTCACGATCAGGTTGACGTACGGGGAATCTTTGTCTTCAACGAAGATGCCATCTTTCGCAGGGGTCAGGCCGATCTGGCTGGCGTAAGTGGTGTTGATAACGGCCAGCGCGATCTGTGCATCGTCCAGAGAACGTGGCAGCTGAGGGGCTTCCAGTTCAACAATTTTCAGATTTTTCGGGTTTTCGGTGACGTCCAGAACGGTCGGCAACAGGCCAACACCTTCTTTCAGTTTAATCAGGCCCACTTTCTGGAGCAGAAGCAGCGAACGGCCAAGGTTGGTTGGGTCGTTAGGGACGGCAACCTGTGAACCCGGCTGGAGTTCATCCAGAGATTTAATTTTCTTGGAATAACCTGCAATCGGGTAAACGAAGGTGTTACCGACAGCAACCAGCTTGTAGCCGCGATCTTTGATCTGCTGATCCAGGTACGGTTTATGCTGGAAGGCGTTAGCGTCAATGTCGCCTTTGCTCAGCGCTTCGTTCGGCAGAACGTAATCGTTGAAAGTCACCAGCTCAACGTCCAGGCCGTATTTTTCTTTCGCGATTTTCTGCGCGGCCTCAGCAACCTGCTGCTCTGCACCGACGATAACGCCTACCTTGATGTGGTTTGGATCTTTTTCGTCCTGACCGCAACCCACCAGTGCCAGCGAACCAATCAGTGCGCCTACTGCTGCAAAGGTCTTAAATTTAAACGCCATGTTATATCCTTAACTCGTCGAGTTTGTGTTGTTTGTAACGTTATTTATGCGTAACAGCCCGGACGATACGATCGCCAGAGAATTGGATTAAGTAAACCAGCACAACCAGCAATACCAGAACGGTATTCATTACGGTAGCGTTATAGCCAATATAGCCGTACTGATACCCAATCTGGCCTAAACCGCCGGCACCCACGGCACCGCCCATCGCGGAATAACCGACCAGCGTGATAAGCGTGATGGTTGCTGCATTCACCAGCCCTGGTAACGCCTCAGGCAGCAGAACTTTACGAACGATCTGCATTGGCGTTGCACCCATCGCGCGGGAAGCTTCAATCAGGCCCGTTGGGATTTCCAGCAGGGCGTTTTCCACCATGCGGGCGATAAACGGCGCGGCGCCTACGGTTAGCGGGACGATTGCCGCCTGCAAACCAATCGACGTCCCGACAATCACGCGGGTAAACGGAATCATCCACACCAGCAGAATAATGAACGGTATAGAACGGAAAATGTTGACCAGCGCAGAAAGCGTGCGATACAGCTTCGCGTTTTCAATAATTTGACCCGGGCGCGTGACGTACAGCAGTACGCCGACCGGCAGCCCAATCACAAAACCAAAAAAGCCCGATACGAAGGTCATTGCCAGCGTTTCCCAAACGCCGCGAACCAGTAGCCACATCATCGGCTCAGACATAACCCAGTACCTCTACTTTTACATGATGTTCTTGCAGCCAGGCAATTGCCGCCTGGGTTTCTTCCTGCGTGCCGTGCATTTCCGTCAGCATGATGCCGAACTTCACGCCGCCGGCGTAATCCATCTGCGCGCTAATAATGTTGTTGTTCACGTTAAAGCGACGCGCGGTTTCGGAAAGCAGCGGGGCGTCTACGGACTGGCCCGTAAATTCCATGCTCAGCATTGGGACGCTGTCCGCCGCAGCGTCTGTTTTCAGACGTTCCAGATAATCTTCCGGAATATCCAGATGCAGCGTGGACTGAATGAACTGCTGAGCCAGCAGCGTCTTAGGATGTGAAAACACTTCGCTGACCGTGTCCTGCTCGATCAGCTCACCGTTGCTGATGACGGCGACACAGTCGCAGATACGCTTCACCACGTCCATCTCGTGCGTAATGAGGAGGATAGTCAGGCCCAGACGACGGTTAATGTCCTTCAGCAGTTCCAGGATAGAACGCGTGGTGGCCGGATCCAGTGCGCTGGTGGCTTCATCACACAGCAGCACTTTTGGATTGCTTGCCAGCGCGCGCGCAATCGCCACGCGCTGCTTTTGCCCGCCGGAGAGATTAGCCGGGTAGCTGTCATGCTTATCACCCAGCCCAACCAGATCCAGCAGCTCGGTGACGCGACGCGTAACTTCTTCCTTCGGCGTGTTGTCCAGCTCCAGCGGCAACGCCACGTTTCCGAAAACGGTGCGTGAGGCCAGCAGGTTAAAGTGCTGGAAAATCATGCCGATCTGACGACGTGCTTTCGTGAGTTCTTTTTCGGAAAGCGCCGTAAGCTCCTGGCCGCCAACTTCTACGCTGCCCTGGGTTGGGCGCTCAAGCAGGTTAACACACCGGATCAGCGTACTTTTACCTGCACCCGATGCGCCAATGACGCCATAAATTTGACCAGCAGGCACATGCAGGCTGACGTTGTTCAGCGCCTGAATGGTACGGTTCCCCTGCTGGAACACTTTGGTGATATTGGAAAGTTTAATCATTAGATTATTTTTATCGTAAGTAAGTTAGCCGTGGCATTTTCTTCTGCCAGATACGGGGGATGACCGTAAACAAAATGGATGTTAAGGCATCCAGACGTCTAAATCAATCCAACTCTGTGCGATGAGCACTTTATTGCGCTGCGATTCATGAGATACTAGCTGAACAAGCCTTTTTCAGGAGCAAACCGGTGGCAAAATCTGTACCCGCAATTTTTCTCGATCGTGATGGCACTATTAATGTGGATCACGGTTACGTCCATGAGATTGATGAGTTCGAATTTATTGAGGGCGTAATAGATGCCATGCGCCAGCTGAAAGAGATGGGTTACGCGCTGGTGGTGGTAACTAATCAATCCGGTATCGCCCGGGGGAAATTCACCGAAGCACAGTTCGAAACGCTGACGGAATGGATGGATTGGTCTCTGGCCGATCGCGGCGTCGATCTTGATGGCATCTATTATTGTCCGCATCATCCACAGGGAACCGTAGAAGCGTATCGTCAGACCTGTGATTGCCGTAAACCGCATCCGGGCATGTTTATCTCTGCACAGGAATTCCTGCACATTGATATGGCCGCGTCTTATATGGTGGGCGATAAACTGGAAGATATGCAGGCAGCGGCGGCGGCAGGTGTGGGAACCAAAGTATTAGTGCGGACCGGTAAACCTGTCACCCCAGAAGCAGAAAATGTAGCCGACTGGGTGATAAATAGTCTGGCAGATCTGCCAAAAGAGATTAAAAAGCACCAAAAATAGACGTTTTGGTGAAAAGGTGAGCGGTTGAAATAAAAATGCATTTTTCCGCTTGTCATTCCTCGGCGGCTCCCTATAATGCGCCTCCATCGACACGGCGGATGTGAATCACTTCACGGACAACCCGGTCGGTTGAAGAGAAAAAATCCTGAAATAACGGGTTGACTCTGAAAGAGGAAAGCGTAATATACGCCACCTCGCAACGGTGAGCGAAAGCCGCGTTGCACTGCTCTTTAACAATTTATCAGACAATCTGTGTGGGCACTCAAAGTGACATGGATTCTTAATGTCCTCGGACACTAAATGAATACCAAGTCTCAACGAGTGAACACGTAATTCATTACGAAGTTTAATTCATTGAGCATCAAACTTTTAAATTGAAGAGTTTGATCATGGCTCAGATTGAACGCTGGCGGCAGGCCTAACACATGCAAGTCGAACGGTAACAGGAAGCAGCTTGCTGCTTCGCTGACGAGTGGCGGACGGGTGAGTAATGTCTGGGAAACTGCCTGATGGAGGGGGATAACTACTGGAAACGGTAGCTAATACCGCATAACGTCGCAAGACCAAAGAGGGGGACCTTCGGGCCTCTTGCCATCGGATGTGCCCAGATGGGATTAGCTAGTAGGTGGGGTAACGGCTCACCTAGGCGACGATCCCTAGCTGGTCTGAGAGGATGACCAGCCACACTGGAACTGAGACACGGTCCAGACTCCTACGGGAGGCAGCAGTGGGGAATATTGCACAATGGGCGCAAGCCTGATGCAGCCATGCCGCGTGTATGAAGAAGGCCTTCGGGTTGTAAAGTACTTTCAGCGGGGAGGAAGGCGATAAGGTTAATAACCTTGTCGATTGACGTTACCCGCAGAAGAAGCACCGGCTAACTCCGTGCCAGCAGCCGCGGTAATACGGAGGGTGCAAGCGTTAATCGGAATTACTGGGCGTAAAGCGCACGCAGGCGGTCTGTCAAGTCGGATGTGAAATCCCCGGGCTCAACCTGGGAACTGCATTCGAAACTGGCAGGCTAGAGTCTTGTAGAGGGGGGTAGAATTCCAGGTGTAGCGGTGAAATGCGTAGAGATCTGGAGGAATACCGGTGGCGAAGGCGGCCCCCTGGACAAAGACTGACGCTCAGGTGCGAAAGCGTGGGGAGCAAACAGGATTAGATACCCTGGTAGTCCACGCCGTAAACGATGTCGACTTGGAGGTTGTGCCCTTGAGGCGTGGCTTCCGGAGCTAACGCGTTAAGTCGACCGCCTGGGGAGTACGGCCGCAAGGTTAAAACTCAAATGAATTGACGGGGGCCCGCACAAGCGGTGGAGCATGTGGTTTAATTCGATGCAACGCGAAGAACCTTACCTACTCTTGACATCCAGAGAACTTAGCAGAGATGCTTTGGTGCCTTCGGGAACTCTGAGACAGGTGCTGCATGGCTGTCGTCAGCTCGTGTTGTGAAATGTTGGGTTAAGTCCCGCAACGAGCGCAACCCTTATCCTTTGTTGCCAGCGGTTAGGCCGGGAACTCAAAGGAGACTGCCAGTGATAAACTGGAGGAAGGTGGGGATGACGTCAAGTCATCATGGCCCTTACGAGTAGGGCTACACACGTGCTACAATGGCGCATACAAAGAGAAGCGACCTCGCGAGAGCAAGCGGACCTCATAAAGTGCGTCGTAGTCCGGATTGGAGTCTGCAACTCGACTCCATGAAGTCGGAATCGCTAGTAATCGTGGATCAGAATGCCACGGTGAATACGTTCCCGGGCCTTGTACACACCGCCCGTCACACCATGGGAGTGGGTTGCAAAAGAAGTAGGTAGCTTAACCTTCGGGAGGGCGCTTACCACTTTGTGATTCATGACTGGGGTGAAGTCGTAACAAGGTAACCGTAGGGGAACCTGCGGTTGGATCACCTCCTTACCTTAAAGAACCTGCCTTTGCAGTGCTCACACAGATTGTCTGATGAAAA